>JARIBS010000093.1 GCA_029257385.1 Thiorhodococcus sp. | reverse complement strand
GCAATTCCCGCTCGCCTCAAATGCCAGCCTTGCGACAATCCAGTCCGGGTGAGACATTAGGTGGCTTTGACTTCGGGAGACTATCCCACTGAAACACCTTGCACCACCCCGCCATGGCGGACGCCTGCGCGAGGCTGCGGCGCGCTTTGGCATCCCCTTGTCGGATTGGCTCGACCTCTCGACCGGCATCAATCCGCACGTCTGGCCAGTGCCGGACCTTCCGCCGTGTGTCTGGGGCAGGCTGCCCGAGGATGAGGATGGATTGGAGACGGCGGCGGCCGACTACTATGGCGCGCCATCGCCCCTGCCCTTGGCCGGTTCGCAGGCGGCGATCCAGATCTTGCCAAAGCTGCGCGCGCCCTGCCGGGTTGGCGTTCCTGCGGTCGGCTACGCGGAGCATGCCTACGCCTGGCGCAGCGCCGGTCATGAGGTGATCGCGCTGGCCGATGGCGATCCGGGTGAGCTACTGGACGCCGGTCCTGGTCGGCTCGATTGTCTGGTCGTGATCAACCCGAACAACCCGACCGGTCAGCGCTGGCCGGTCGAGACTCTGCTTGGCTGGCATGCCCGACTGGCAGCGCGCGGCGGCTGGCTGGTCGTCGACGAAGCCTTCATGGACGCAACGCCAGAGGCGAGCCTGATGCCGCACGCCGGAATCCCCGGACTCATCATGCTGCGCTCGCTTGGCAAGTTCTTCGGTCTGGCCGGGGCGCGGGTGGGCTTTCTGATGGCCGAGCGGCAGGTGCACGAAAGGGCCAGCGTCTGCCTGGGGCCTTGGACATTGAGCGGACCGGCGCGCTGGGTTGCCGCGCAGTCCCTGGAAGATCGCGCCTGGCAGGCCGCCACGCGCCGCGCGCTGCCGATGGCCGCCGCGCGCCTTGCTGGTCTGCTGCACTTGCATGGACTCACACCGGCTGGCGGCACCGCGCTCTTTCAGTGGGTCAGGACCGAGACCGCAGATCAGCTCCACGCGGCATTGGCGCGTCAGGGTATTTTGGTCCGTCACTTCGCGCATCCAGCAAGCATCCGCTTCGGTCTGCCGGGGGATGAGTCTCAGTGGGCGCGTCTGGCACAGGCGTTGAGAGCGGTTTCCAGCGCGGCGAGGATCGATGAATCATGCTGCCACAGTGGCTGATGGTCCCAGCAGCCGAGGCGACAGCGCCGCCGCGCACCAGCCAACAAGACTCAACTAAGCTTGTGGTCTTCACCGCCGATCCTGCGACCGCCATGCTGCTGCGCAAGCATCTGCGCCGGGACGCACTTGGCTTGCAGTGTCTGGCCGGGGTTGAAATCATCGATGCCGGTCTGCCCGCAACGGCGACGATCCGCCCTGCCCGTCTCGGTCGCGGTGAGCGCCTTGCATCCAGCATGAGCCGTCATCAGCTCGATGTCGCGCTGAGTCGTGGCCGCCATTCGGCTGAGCGCGCGAAGCTGGCCGGATACACCATGCTAGTCTGTGCTTGTGCCTGTCCGAAGACCTCCTGGGATATGCTGCTCAGCGCATTGAGCCAGCCAGTGCAGGTTGGCGCGACGCTGCCCACACGCGATCGACGCGAAGTCTATGGCGATCTGCGCGATCACGGTGAGTTTGCCATCGCCGCGCTGGTTGGCGCGATCATCGCCTGCGCCCAGATGGGGCTTCGGGTCCATGCCCGTGGCGCCAGTGGCGCGCTTGCTGCGGCCTTCGCTGCAGGGCTTCATCCCGGTGTGCTGGAATGGCTCGAATGCCGCCGCGCCGGATCCCATTAGCCGGCGCCACCGAACACCAGGTTGAGCATGATCAGTGAAACGACGAGGAACAGCACCGTCATGATGCCGCCGGCGCGCAGATAATCAGCGACGCGATAGCCGCCTGGCCCCATGATGAGCGCGTTGACCTGATGCGTTGGGATGAGGAACGAGTTGGAAGTGGCGATGGCCACCGTCAGCGCGAAAACCGCCGGATTGGCCCCGACGCCGAGCGCCATGTTGACCGCCAGCGGCACCAACAGCACGGTCGCGCCGACGTTGGACATCACCAGCGTGAACGCCGTCGCGAGCACGGCCAAGGCGGCCTGGATGACCCAGATGGGTACATCGCCGAGCGCGCTTAGGGTTTGATCGGCGATCCAGGCCGCAGTCCCGCTCTGCTCGACCGCGATCCCCAGCGGAATCAGCGATGCCAGCAGAAAGACGGTCTTCCAGCTCACGGCCTCATAGGCCTCCTCAATGGATAGGACACCCATGAGCACCATGCCGATGGCGCCTGTCAGCAGCGCCACGGAAAGCCTCAGATCGGTAAACAGAATCAAACTCAGCGTCAGCACGAACAACAAGATGGCCGCCGGCACCTTGTGCGGGCGTAGCTCCTCGTGCGGATATTCGGTCGTGACAACGACGAAGTTACGATCCTTTCTCAGCCGGGTGAGATCCAGCCAGGTCGTATGCACCACCAGCGCGTCGCCCGCCTGGAAAGGGCTGTTGCGCACCCCGCCGGTCTTGCAGGTGACCTGCTCGCCGCCACGGCTGATGGCCAGCAGCGAAAGCCCATAAGTCTTACGCAGCCAAACATCGCGCGCGCTCTTGCCGATGAGGTCCGAGCCAGGCGGGATGACGATCTCGGCGATACCGGCCTTGGCATGAGACATCGCCTCGGCAAAGAGCTGCAGTGTTGGTTTCTCCTCGACCGCGTTGGCATTGGTGAAATCCAGGAAGGCCTCGGCGCTGCCGAGCAATCCCAAGGTCGTGCCCGCCGTAATGCCCAGGGTCCGGTCGATTCCGTCGGCGCCGACGCGCAGACCGTCGCCTTTCTCGACACCGACGATGCGCACCCGCCAGGTCTGCTCCAGTTCGTCCACGCTCATGCCGACCAGATGGCTCTCTTTGGGCACGCGCAGTTCTCTGATCTCGAAGTCGCTGAGACCATACGTTTCGGCGAAATAAGTGCTGGTATCGCTGCCCTCGAGCTTGTCGGTGCCGCGCACCGGCAGGACAAAGCGCCCCGCGATCATAAAATAAATGATGCCGGAAACGAGCAACGCGATACCGATCGGCGTGACATCAAACAACTCGAAGGTCGCCATCGGCGCGACTCCCTCCGGCAGTGTTGAATTGGATGTCAAGATGAGGTCGTTGAGCAGAATCAACGGGCTGGAACCGACCATGGTGATGGTGCCGCCCAGAATGGCGCAAAAGCCCATCGGCATCAGCAGACGCGACATCGGCAGCCCGGTGCGCGCCGCGATGCGGCTGACCACCGGCAAAAAGAGCGCGGCCGCGCCGACGTTCTGCATGAAGCTGGAGATCGCTCCGACCGTGCCTGAGACCAGCGGGATGATACGCGTCTCGGTCGAGCCGCCGAGGCGCATGATGAAGGTCGCAACCTTCGACATGATGCCAGTCTTATCCAGCCCGGCGCCGACGATCATCACCGCGATGATCGAGATCACCGCGTTGCTCGAGAAGCCGTCGAAGAGTTGCTCGACGGGGACCAGCCCCTGCTCCAGACCGATCCAGGGCGCGGCCAGACTGGTCAGGCCGAGCAGCACCATGATGGTGACGGCCGCGACATCGATATCGACGACCTCAAAGGCGAAGAGAAAGATGGTGAGCAGCAGAAAGCCGCTGACCCAGGCGATTTCAACGCTCGGGACGATGCCCGCCAGATAGATGCCGACGATGGCGAAAAAAGCGGCGGCGAGATCCCGCCTGGATAGGGTTCGGATCGCTGCGAGCATGCTGACTCCCTCTTGCGAGCTGTATTTTTGTGATGCGTTGGCTGTGATACCGAGCAAAGCGATCTGAAATGATACATTAAGAAACGCTAATATTTCCGCCTTATTTACGCCCGGCGCGCGCCCACCAGGCGCTTCTGCTAGTCTCGAACTTAGATGCGTCGTTATTCGTCTGCCAGGAGCCCGCCATGAGATACGATCGCTGGTCACCGCTCGCGTCATTGCTGATCGGCGCGGGGTTCGCCGTCACGGCGCAGAACGTGGCGTCAGCCCAACAGGTCGAGGTCTTCGGCGAACTCGAGCGCCTCATGTCCGAGCTTGGCTTCGAGGTCAAGGGCATGACTCAAACGCAAGGCGCGCTCGCCCATGCCGGTGGAGATGATCCGGTGGCCAGATTGCACCTGCTGCTGGAGAACTTTGACCACGTCATCATCAAAGCGCCCGCCGGGGGCATCGAAAGGGTCATCGTGCTCGGCGAGAAATCCGACTACGTGCCGCCACCCGTGAGTATCGAGAAGGATTCCGAGACGGCTGACGGGGGTGCTTCCGTCGCCGAGTCGGATGGGACGGAGATCATCCTAAGTACGCAACGCAAGGGCTCCTCGCACATCGTCACGCTGGGACTGGAAGGGGCCAACCAGCAGCGCGTCGATGAGGCCATGCTCATCGATACCGGGGCCGATCGCATCGTGCTGCCGATCTCTTTGCTGTCGGCCCTGGGAATCGGGCTGGATGGGCTGCGTGAGCAGCAGGTGCAAACGGCCAATGGCACCGTGGATGCGCGTATCGGCAAACTCAGTGCCGTGTGGATCGGCGAGCAGCGCGAGGAGAACGTTGAGGTGGCCTTCATCGACGACCAGAAACTCGGCGGAACATCGCTGCTCGGGATGAGTCTGCTGGGGCGCTATCGCATGACCATTGACGACACGAAGAGCCAGTTGACCTTGGCGAACAAATAATCTGCGCTCGGCAGCGCTAGCGCGTCGATTTGAGTGTGTGGATCTGCTCTTTCAGACCGCGTAATTCTTTATCGACGTTCTCCAAGCTCTGTGAATGCTGCTCCTCATGCTTGGCTTGGTTCAGGGCGTGCTGGCGCATGTGCTTTTTGAGCTCGTTGAGATCGTTTTCTACACGGTCGAGACTGCCGATCATCTGATTGAGACGCTGGCCGGTGTCATCCATCCGACCGTGGGACTCCTGTTGAAATTTCTCCATACCCTCGCGCAATTGACGCAGTAGGACCAGTACGAAACCATTAGACATCACATGCTCCAGGGATAAAGAAACCTGCGAGGTCGACAAGAGATCTCATGCGAGACCGGCGGGCTGGATGCATGGATGACGAAGGGACATCTGCAAAACAGTCTTCCCGCAGGATGCGGTAGAGCACTGCGACAAACTTCAATTGTCAGTGAAGATACCAGCCGGATGGACGTTCGCTTTTTGAAATCCTGTCAATCCCGTTCATCCTGTCCATTCTTCACTGTTGCTTTGGGTCGGATCATTCCCGGAATTCGCCTAAGGTAAGAGTGGCTCGATCGCCGGACTGAGATTGAAGTTGTCTTCAGGATCGAATCCATCCCGATAGCGCTCCAGTTGTTCCGCCGTTGCCTCGGGGTCGCCGAACCGGGCGAGATGGTAGAGCGCCTCGCCCTCGGTCACCAGCGGCAGATTGATGCGTCCGATGACGATACCGTTACAGGGCGCTTTCACCGGCGTGTCCTCTAGCAGAAACGGATCGGTGATGATACCGATCGTGTCGCCCTTCTTGACGTATGCACCCAGCGGCGTGAGCGACAGGAGCACCCCGCTCTGGCCCGCTCGCACCCAGGAGCTTGAACGGGCTACCACCGGCGCTTTGTCGAGCGGTCTGCGGGTGGCCGCACCGCGTACCATACCGAGGTGGCGCATGACGCCCAGAATTCCGCGCAGTCCGGCGCGAATCGCGAACTCGTCGAATCGCAGCGCCTCGCCACCTTCGTAGAGGATCAATGGAATGTGACGCGCTACGGCCTCGGCGCGCAGCGAGCCAGGTCTGACATCTGCGTCCAGGATGACCGGGGTGCCGAAGGCATTGGCCAAATCCGGCATGCTCTCGTCGGCGTCGAGCGTCACACGGATCTGCGAGAGGTTCTCACGATGGATCGCCCCCGTGTGCAGATCGACCCCGTGTGTCGAGCCAGCGACGATTTCATTGATCAGCGTCGCCGCGAGCCGTGCGGCCAGCGAGCCGGTATCTGAGCCAGGAAAGCTGCGGTTGAGGTCGCGTCGGTCGGGCAGATAACGCGACTGGCGCACATAGCCGTAGACGTTGACCACGGGCACGGCCAGCAGCGTCCCCTTGAGATGATCGAGTGCACGTTGATTCAGCAGTCTGCGGATGATTTCAACGCCATTGATTTCGTCGCCATGCACGGCTGCGGTGACGAACAATCGCGGTCCTGGTCGTCGTCCGTGAATGACATGCACGGGCATGAAGACCGGAGTCTGCGTATAGAGAGACGGCAGCGGAATATCGACACGGGTGCGCGTCCCGGGTGCAATGCTATGCTCAGCGATGATGAGTGGAGACAGACTCATCTAAGGCGGCCGTAGACAACTGGGAGCAGCGTCTCCGCGATACCCTGCACCGTCCAAATCCACCCGCTAACTGGTCGTACGTCGTCGTTGGTCACGGATTCGATCACTACTCAAAAATGCACAAAGCCGCTACTATCTTTGATCCGCTCAGCCGCGTCCATGCCTTTCACACAGTCGTGTAGAGTGCGTCACGCCTTAAGAGAGCGTCGCTCACCCTTCGCAAAGAGCCTGAAACGATGCCTGATACACCGAGCAGACCGATCACAGCTATCTGGAGCATTGATTGGCCACGCATCTGGAGCGAGCGCCTGGCGCACGCAGCGCCGCCGCCGCGCGGCAATGAAGGCTGGCTGGCGCGCTGGGCGCTGGTGTGCCTGATCGTCGGTGCGAGTCTCTATCTGGTCTGCGGCTATCACGGCGGATTCATCCGGCTCAACGCGCTCGCCGCCGACTATCCGAGCTGGATCTGGGCATGCTTGACCGTCCTCGGTGACGAGCGCGTACCCTTCGCGCTTACGCTCTTTTTCTCGCTGCGCTATCCACGGATCTTTTGGACACTCATCCTCGCGGCCCTGATCGCCATCGCTTACGGGCGCGGGTTGAAGGAGCTTTTCGATGCGCTGCGCCCACCCGCTATTTTCGCGCCGGATGCCTTCAATCTCATCGGTCCGGCGCATACACAGACCGGCTTTCCGTCGGGACATAGCCTCACGGCGGCGGTCTTCTTCGGTGTTTTGGTCTACCATGCGCGGCGCATTGAGCTGCGGGCACTCTGGATACTGCTAGCAATCCTCGTCGGCTTGAGCCGTATCGCAGTCGGCGTGCATTGGCCGGTGGATGTCGCGTTCGGTCTCATGGGCGGGGCGCTGGCGGCCTGGGCAGGCGGATGGTTGAGCGCACGCTGGCCACAACCGGCAAGCAATGTCGCCGTCCACATGACGTTTGTGGTGTTGGCTCTCTTGATGGCCGTGTGGTTGTTGTTCGATGACGGCGGCTACAGCGAGGCGGCGCTCCTGTTGCGCGTGCTGGGGCTTGCGGCGGTTTTGAGTGCGTTCGCGCACTATGTCTTCATGCCGCTCAGGGCGGCGCGAGCGTGATCGCGATACGGCCCCCGGATGGCTTCCGATATGTAATCGACACGCCGTTCGCCGCAGGGCGGACCGAGCGGTTTCGATGCGGGTAAGCAAATCAATGCGCGGGTCTGCCCTCACGCCGCTTGGGTGTCGCCTCGCGCTCCGCGTTCGCTCGCGATCTCGTTGGCGAGGGTAAATGCCGCGCTCGAACGGGCTTGGTGCGCGATTCGAACGATATGGGCAACCGCCGGTGGCTGCGCGAATGGCTCGGGCAAAACCTCCATTTCCGGCGTGATCTGCCGGGCATTGAGCAGACAAAGCCCGAGGCCCGCGTGCACCGCTGAGATGATCCCCGCAGCGCTCGGACACGTCAACACGGTGACGAGGCCCGGCGGTTGCGACTGCCCGACCTCCATGGCCCAGTGCCGATAGAAACAATTGTCGTCGAAGGACAGAAAGGGCACCGGGCGCGAGAGGTCGAGCGGCAGATCCGGCGACTTGACCCAGTGCAGGCTGTCCGTGGCAAGCACCCGATCGGACGGCCGCACGCGGTGGATGAAGATCTGCAAAATCCCGATATCAAGCTCACCGCGCTCGAGCTGCGTCTCGATCGCGAGACTTTGGTTTACCTGGGTGTGGACGGCGACCTCGGGGTAGCGTCGGGTGAACCGGCCGAGGATACGCGACAGGCCACCGCCGGTCGTGTCCTCGGTCATGCCGAGCCGGATCTGGCCCGTCAGCGGCTGCTGGCCGAGACTCAGGACCGCCTCGTCGTGCAGGGAGAGGATGCGGCGCGCATAGCGCAACAGTCGCTCGCCCTCTGCGGTGAACAGTGGTGTACCAGCACGCCGTGCCAGCAGCTCGCAGCCAAGCCCCGCCTCCAGCCGTTTGATTTTGTGCGACACGGCCGACTGTGACAAGGCCAGTCGATCCGCCGCGCGGGTGACCCCGCCCAGTTCACCGATGGCGCACAGCGCCTGCAGGGTGCCGATCTCAAGGCGTATTTTCATCTCGATCCTATATGACACATATCGATGATTTAATCGAAAAAATCACTTTGAATCATATTTCAGCGACATGCATCATGCCAGAAAACAACACCACGGGGTTTTCTCATGCAGCACATCGTTACCGATCATGCAGTCATACAAGGCTCGCGCATTACCTATGGCGTCCATGGCTGCGGCGATCCGGTCGTGCTCTTGCACGGCACCCCATCGTCCTCGCTCATCTGGCGCAATGTCATGCCACGACTGGTCGATGCGGGCTACAAGGTGCATGTCTTCGACCTACTCGGATATGGATTGTCGGAACGCTCCTGGGACCCGGCGATCGACACCTCGATCTCGGGACAGGTGCCGATCCTGGAGGGGATGCTGGCACATTGGGGTCTCGACTCGGCCCATGTCGTGGCGCACGACTTCGGTGGCGGAGTCGCGCAGCGCTTCGGCATTTTCTCCCCGCAGCGGCTGCGCACCCTGACCCTGATCGATGTAGTAAGTTTCGACAGCTACCCGTCGCCACGGACGCGCCAACAGATGGCGGCGGGACTCGATACGCTGAGCAAGCGCCCCGACGCCGAGCATCGGGCACACTTTCGCGAGTGGCTGCTAAGCGCCGTTCACCACCAAGAGCGCTTCGCATCCGACGCACTCGACACCTTTCTGGAGCTGATCTCGGGACCGATCGGACAGGCCAGTCCGTTCCAGCACCAGATCGCGCACTACGACTCCAGGCACACGCAGGAGATCGCACCACGTTTGGCGGAACTCTCGGCCATTCCGACGCAGATCCTCTGGGGCGAGAACGACCGCTGGCAGGTCGTCGACTGGGCAAACAAGCTCCATGCGGCCATTCCGGACTCGGTGCTTCACCTCATCGCGGATTGCGGTCATTTCGCGATGGAAGATCAACCAGATGCGATCAGTCGGCTCATTGTCGACTTTATTGATGAGAGCGGCACTGGACCAATGCTTGGAGAAATGACGCAATGAGCACAAACATTCCAGAGACCATGTACGGCGTAGTCCTCACCAGCCACGGCGGTTTGGACGCGCTCGAATGGCGCGACGATTTGCCAGTGCCGAGACCAGGTCCGGGCGAGGTGCTGATTCGCGTCCATGCCTCCTCGGTGAACAACACGGATATCAATACCCGCACGGCTTGGTACTCGAAGTCGGTCCGCGGGGATACGGCATCGGCGGCGACGGCTGGTCCGGCAGCGCCCGATGTCGTCGATGTCGTCGATGGCGCCTGGTCCGGCCAGCCCATCGCTTTTCCATTGATTCAGGGTGCCGACTGCTGCGGCGAAATCGTGGCTATCGGTGCCGGGGTTCCATCCTCCAGGCTCGGCGAGCGCGTTCTGGTGCGTGCGCTGCAATCGACCGGCGCAACGGATGGATCGCTGTCGATCTGGACGCTAGGCTCTGAGTGCGACGGTGCCTTTGCTCAATTCACCAAGACCTTGCGGTCGATGCCTTGCCGATTCGCTCCGACTGGACAGACCTGGAGCTGGCCTCGATCCCCTGCGCCTATTCGACGGCCGAGGCCATGCTGCAGAAGATCGCCCTCGGTGCCGAGCGGCTGTTGATCACGGGCGCCTCGGGTGGCGTCGGACTGGCGGCGGTTCAGCTCGCCAAGCGTCGTGGCGCGCATGTGACGGCGATGACCAGCACAGACAAGGCGGCAGCGGTCCGTGCAACGGGCGCGGATGAGACGCTCGGTCGGGGTGATCCGCTCGAGCGCGGGGCCTTCGATGCCGTAGTCGATGTGGTCGCCGGGCCGCGTTGGCCGGAGATGATCGATGCCTTGGAGCGCGGCGGACGCTGTGTGACGGCGGGCGCGATCGCTGGGCCGATCGTCGAACTGGATGTGCGCACACTCTATCTGCGCGGCCTGACGTTGTTCGGATCCACCTTCCAGCCGGACAGTATCTTCGAGGACTTGATCGGCTACATCGAGCGCGGCGAGATTCGTCCGTGCATCGCCCAAGCCTTCGATCTGTGCGAGATTCACCAGGCGCAGATGGTCTTTCTCGACAAACGGCACGTAGGCAAAATCGTCCTTCGCGTTGCGCGATGAATCTACGTCGCAAAGACCCGAGCTGCGGACTTGGCGACTCGCGCTCCATTCGACCTGATGACGGCACCTTTCCTAGCGGGTCACCCCGAAAATAGCTATGCTAATCACTGTTTTGAATCAAGCATAAGGCATACAATCATTGGTTGTGTGCTGGGTCGCGTAGCGTTTTACAGGGTTTTTTGATTGCGCCGATAGTGTGCCAAAATTGGGGGTTGCTGCGCGGGCAGTATCCCAGCAACGACGCCCGGTCAGTTCAGTTAGAGTCGATTGGTTGCGTGCAGCAAATCGGCAACAAGCCCCTGCCGCGACGGTTGGGCTTGACACAATAGCCAGCCCAGTCAATCGAGGCAGCGAAACATGCTACAACTCAAGCGTCGGGATTTCTTAAAGGGTATGGGTGCGCTTGGCGCCGGCGTGCTCGTCAGCGGCAATACCTGGGCGCTCAATCGCCTGCAGCCAATCGCGGATACCTTGCATGAGGATTACCCCTACCGGGATTGGGAAGACCTCTATCGCAACGAGTGGAACTGGGACACAATCGGCCACGCTGCGCACTGCATCAACTGTATGGGCAACTGTGCGTTCGATGTCTTCGTCAAAGACGGCATCGTGCTGCGTGAAGAGCAGATCGCGAAGTATCCCGCAGTCAACCCCAATGTCCCAGACGCCAACCCGCGCGGCTGTCAGAAAGGCTCCATTCATTCCACGGCCATGTACGAATCAGACCGCGTCCGCTATCCGCTCAAGCGCGCGGGTGAGCGTGGTGCTGGCAAATGGCAGCGTATCTCCTGGGATCAGGCTACCGAAGAGATCGCCGACAAGGTGATCGATATCTTCGAGAAATACGGTCCCGGCAAACTCAAGACCCACCAGGGTTCCGGCAATCAGTCCATGGTGCGCCATTCGGCGGGCAACCGCTTCGCCTCGCTGGTCGGCGGCATCCAGCTCGACGGCTTCACCGTGGTGGGCGATCTCAATACCGGTGCGCATCTGGCGTATGGAAACCCGCTGGAGAGTTTTACCTCGGATGCCTGGTTCGACGCAGACTACATTCTGCTGGGCATGATCAACCCCAACGCCACCCGTATCCCTGACGCACATTACATTTGGGAGGCGCAGCACAACGGTGCACGTATCGTTGCCACCGCGCCGGACATGAATCCCAGTTCGATCCACACCGATCTGTGGATGCCCATCAAGCAGGGCACCGATCCCAGCCTGGCGATGTCGTTCGTTAACGTCATTATCACCGAAAAGCTGTACAAGCCAGCCTTTATGAAAGAGCAGACGGATCTGCCGGTACTGGTGCGCACTGATAATCAAAAGATGCTGCGCGAGTCCGACCTGGAGGAAGGCGGCTCGGATGAGGTCTTCTACCACTGGGATCTCAACAGCGGCAAGGCGGTCAAGATCCAAGGCTCGATGGGCTCGGCAAGCAAGACCCTGAAGCTGGGCGACGTCGATCCGGCGATCGAGGGCGAATTCGAGGTCAACGCCATTGCGGTCACCCCCGTGTTCGAATACGTCAAGCAGGAGGCCGCGAAGTTCACGCCGGAAAACATGCAGGCCGTCACCGGTCTGCATGCAGACATGGTGCGACGCGAGGCGCGCCGCCTGGCCGCGGCGCGCAAGGCCATCGTCATGCTCGGCTATATCACCTCATTTTATTCCAACTGTTTGTTCACCGGCTGGAGCTATGCGCTGGCATTGGCATTGACCGGTCACGGCGGCAAGACCGGCGGTATGGATACCTCCTGGGTGGTCTGGAATCATCCCCGCTGGACAGAACTGGCCAACTTCGGCGGCAAGAAGCTGCCCCGCTACGAAGCCGGGGGGATGGGCGAATTCCTGCGCGGCAACATGATGGAAGGCGCGCGCAAGCATTTCGACAACGCCAAGCTCAAAAAGGCCGTGGGCTATGATCTCGACGATCTCGAAGCCATGATCAAGGAGTCCATCGACGAGGGCTGGATGCCCTACTACGGCGAGATCAAGGGCATGATCGCGGTGGCCGACAACACCTTCCGGCGCAACAAGTACGTCGATAAGTACCGCGAGGCGCACCTGGAGCAGGCAAGCGAGCTTTACGCCAACATCAATGTGCGCATGGACTCCACCGCCGAGTGGGCAGACTACGTGCTGCCAGCGGCCAGCCACTACGAGGCATGGGATCTGCGCACCCAGGGCTATCACCGCTTCTGCAATGTGTTCACCCGCCCGGTCGAGCCGGTGGGTGAATCAAAGCCCGATTGGGAAATCATGGCGCTGCTGACCAAAAAGATTCAGGAGCGCGCCATCGCCCGAGGTATCGGCCCGATCGAGGATGGCGATGTGACCCGCGACCTGCACACCATTCATGACGACTTCACCATGAATGGTGTGCTCATGACCGACTACGATGTCACCAAGTGGATCGTGGACAACTCGCCGGAGTTCGGTGGCGTGACCATGGAAGAGGCGACCGAGCGCGGCTTTATCGTTATGAACGAAAAAGCGGGCACCAACCAGCCGCTTGAAAAGGACGAGCCGTACAATCCGTTCACCAGCCAGACCGAGAGCAAGAATCCCTATGACACGTTGACCGGGCGGATCACCTTCTACTGCGATCATCCGCGCTTCGTGAAGTTGGGTGCCACCGTGCCGACGGGGCGTGGCCACGCCGGACCGGAGACCTCCAACTATCCGCTGGGCTTCTACTCTCCCCACACGCGCTGGGGGATTCACTCAAACTGGCGTTCGAACAAGTTCATGCTGCGCTTGCAGCGCGGCGAACCCAATATTTATATCAACCCGCAACTCGCCCAACAGCGAAGCATCAAAGACGGCGATCGGGTGCGGCTGTTTAACGCCAACGGCGATTTCTTCGCCCAGGCCAAGTTCTACCCGAGCATTCCCGTCAACACGATCATGATGGAGCATGGCTGGGAGCCGCATCAGTACATTCATAAAAAGCCCATGAATAATTCGATGGCCACTTTCCTGCAGCCGTTGGAGTTGGTAGGGGGCTGGGGCCATCTCGGATTCAAATATGCGATGTGGAACGCCAACCAGTTGGCCCATGAGGGTAGCTACGATATCGAGCTGGCCAAAGCGGAAGATGTGAGCTGAAACAGCTGAGCCGCCCGCCCCTGCATGGCCACGTCTTAACGGGAGAAGATAATGGCGACCAAGCGCCAAATCAGTATGGTTCTGGATCTGAACAAATGTATCGGATGCCAGACCTGTACCTCGGCCTGCAAGTTGATGTGGACCAACCGCAATGGCCGCGAATTCATGTACTGGAACAACGTCGAGACCAAGCCCGGCAGGGGGTATCCGCGCGACTACGAGACAATGGGCGGCGGTTTCGACCAGGATGGGGCGCTCAAACTGAGCAAGCAACCCAGCGTAGAAGACTACGGCATTCCGTGGGAATACAACTATCGGCAAGCTCTGATGACCGGCACCGACCCCTGGTTGCGGCCCAACGTGAAGCCCACCTGGGGTGCCAACTGGGATGAAGACCAAGGAGAAGGCGATTACCCCAACAGCTACTACTTCTACCTGCCCAGAATTTGCAATCACTGTACCAACCCGGCCTGTCTGGCGGCCTGCACGCGCAACGCCATCTACAAGCGCCAGGAAGACGGCATCGTACTGGTCGATCAGGAACGTTGCCGGGGCTATCGCTACTGCGTCAACGCTTGTCCCTACAAGAAAGTGTACTTCAACGACCATATCTCCAAGTCGGAGAAGTGCATCTTCTGTTACCCGCGTATTGAGAAGGGTTTGGCCACGGCCTGTGCCCGCCAGTGTGTCGGGCGTATTCGCTGGATCGGTTATCGTGACGATGTCGATGGGCCGATCCACACGCTGGTGGAGCAGTACAAGGTCGCCCTGCCGCTGCACGCGGAATGGGGCACTGCGCCCAACGTGTTCTACGTTCCGCCCTCGTCCCCGCCGACATTCGGCAAGGATGGCGAAGAACTGGATGAGCCGAGGGTGCCGCTCCAATACCTCGAGAGCCTATTTGGTCCCGACGTCAAGGATGCGCTGGAGACTGTCAAAAGAGAGCGCCGTGCCAAAGCCCAGGGCAAGGAAAGCGAGCTAATGGATACGCTCATCGGCTTCAAGCACACTGAAATGTTCAAGCTCAGTTGATGCAAGGATCAAAGAACATGGTCCACGATATGCCCATGGCGAATTCGCCGGAACGAGCCGATGCCAAGGGTGCCATCTATCGCCTGGCCGCGGCGGCCTTTGGGCATCCATTACCGGAGTTTCAGCACGCGCTCGAGGACGGCAGCTTTTATGCGGCGTTCAATGACGCCTGGCAGCAGATCACCGGCCGTCAATGGCCTCATACCTCCGCCAGCGAGGATTTTACGGCATTGGAGGCTGGCTATATCGACGCCTTCGTTCACGGTCGCAGCGGCAAACCGCGTGTGCCCCTGCTGGCAGGTGAATACGCGCATCTGCTCAGAGGGAAAACACGTTCGGCGTTCATGCTCAATGTACGGGCCTTCTACCGGCATTTCGGGCTGCAGGCGGCCACCGGCGACGAAGGTCGGGCCGAGGAGCCAGATCACCTGATCGATATGCTCGAGTTCATGGCGGTGTTGAGCCATCTTGAGGCGCGCGCGCTCGAACGGGGCGCCGATCCATCGGGCTACCGACGCGCCCAGCGCGATTTTCTGCACCGTTATTTACTGCCCTTGATGGACGCCATTTGTCAGGGTGTCGCCGCCGAAAGCGGTTTGTCGCTGGACGCCATGCTGGTGCGGATGGCCGAAGACCTTCCCGAATGGGCGCGTCAACGGCTTGCCGAGCTGGAAGCCCTTGTTGGACCCTACAGCGACCAACGGCCAAGCGCGGCCAAACGCCCGCGCCGTGGTGTGGAGCACAACCTTTGGAATTGAGGAATTGGCGATGACAAGGCAATGTCTGATCAGGAACCTGGCGATGATCGCTGCCATGCTGTCAGTGGCGATCAGCTCGCTCGTGCTAGCTCAGCAAGCGACGACCGTGGCCGACCCGACCGTCCAGGACGTCCACGCCGGCGAGACTATTCCCGCCTCCCGGATACCCGATAACATCTACCTGCGCGACGCCAACTCGCCGGACGATATTATCTGGAATCGCATCCCGGTGTACCGCACGTTCGTGACGGCCGCGCCGCCCGTGCACCCCTCGACCGCACTGCGTTTCGACCCCAAACAGGGCCAGCATCTGTATTTCCAGTTGGCGCGAACCTCCGAGCGTTTTTACGTGCGCATGCGCTGGCACGATGACAGCCAGAATCACAAGACCACCGTCGACACGTTTACAGACGGCGCGGCGATTCAGTTTGCGCTAAACGGCGCTGACACCTCATACATGATGGGCAGCGGACCGGAAAAACCGGTCAACATCTGGTATTGGCGCGCGGACACAGAAGCGGTGGGCAACCTCGCTGCCGGCGGCTTTGGCAGCACCTCAATCCTGCAGCAGGAACCCGTATCGGGAAAAGCGGCCTTCCGCTTAATGGAAAACCAAGAGTCCGAGTGGCATCTGGTGATGTCGCGCAGGCTCGACAGCGAAGGCGAACATCAGATCGGTTTGGAGGAAGGGTTGGTTCCGATCGCTTTTGCGCTGTGGCAGGGTGCCGAAGACCAGCGCGACGGCCAAAAGCGGGTCAGCCACAACTGGATTCTGGTGGATGTTGCCCCGGCACCGCCCCCACCTCAGCCGCCCATACTGTCGGCGGAAGAACGTTCCCGCGCAGCCAGGGCCGCCGAGGGCCACAAAGGCGAGGCGGTAATCCCTGAGGACAAGGATGTGCCGGAGGGCGGTTCGTTCTATTGAACGACAAGAAGGAGCGAACGGTGTCAGCACCCCATGTCAAGGTGAGCGATATCAAGTCCCGGCCAGACCAGCCCGACTGCGGGCTTGGTCACGCCTGTCAGTTCTGTCCGCGTGAGCCTGAATGCACGCTGGACAAACCGCGCCACGAAAAGCTGCTGATCGAGGCTCGTCTCGAGCGTATCGATCAGATCGTGCTGGTGATGGCCAACAAAGGTGGCGTGGGTAAGAGCACCGTTTCTGCCAATCTAGCGGCGGGTCTGGCGGCGCGCGGCTATCGCGTCGGCGTTGCCGATGCCGACATCCATGGTCCCAACCAGAGCCGTTTCTTCGGCTTCGTCGGTGCGCATGTCCGTGTTTCCGAGCGGGGGCTGGCGACCTGCGACTTCGAGACGGCACCGCTCGCCCACCCGATCAAGGTTGGATCGCTGGCCTTTCTGATGGAGCGTGAGGATACGCCCATCGTCTGGCGTGATGCCTACAAGCACGATTTTATGCACCACCTGATCGGCTCCTTCGACTGGGGCGCGCTGGATTTTCTGCTCGTCGACATGCCGCCCGGCACTGGTAACGAGCTGATCACGCTCTGCGATATGCTCGAGAGCGCCAATGTCGCGGCGCTGCTGGTCACCACTCCCCAGGAGGTGGCGCTGATGGACAGCCTGAAGGCGGCGCGCTACTGCCAGGAACGCAAGCTGCCTGTGCTCGGTGTGGTCGAAAACATGTCGGGCATCACCTGCCCCCATTGCCATGGTGAGTTTCATCTCTTTCCGAGAGAGGCACTGGCTCGGCGGCTGGAGGAGACCGGCGTGCAATCCCTTACCCAGATTCCGCTGGACCCTGAGCTGGCGCGCGGTTCTGACACAGGCGTGCCGGACATCCTGGCGCGGCCCGGCGGCACGGTTGCCGAGGCCTTTCGGCCGGTCATCAATGCCTGTGTGGAACATGCCCGGGAGCACTTTGAGCAGGCCGCCGTTCATTCCCTGAACGATGCGTTTAGCGAAAACCTGCAATCGCCGATGCTCGAACAGGCGCTGGAAGGGCTCGCTCCCGAACAGCGCGACGCGCTGCGTCAGGAGTTGACGGACATGCTCAACATCGAACAGCAGCGACTTTCCGGCAGCGGCAGGAGCAAGGAATGAACACGACTGATGCCCCGGTGAACCCATCGAGGCGAGGGTTGTTTCGCAATCTCGTCCAGGGGGGTGATCCGAATGCGCCAAACCGCGCGCCCTGGCGTCGGGTGCCCGAAGTGGGCACGGGCGAGGGTGACGTCCTCTGGTCAGGCTGGGCCACGGCCAACGAGGTCTTCGTCATCGGCGATGAAGGCAGAATCCTGCATTTCGACGGTTCCGCCGATGCCGAGGGCCGTCTCTGGCATCCCATGACATCCCCCACGCGTCTGCCACTGCACGCCATCTGGGGCCGCAATCGCAACGAACTGCATGCCGTCGGCTGGATGGGTAGCGTTGTCAGCTTTGATGGCGAACAGTGGCACCACCAGCGCGGCGGCGTGGTCGATCAGCAGTCCCAACGCTTCTCACCCTGCCTCGAGAACACCCCTCTGTTTGCCGTTGTCGGCGATGAAACCGGCCGCGCCTGGGCCGTGGGCGACGAGGGCATGATCCTGGCCTTCGACGGTCACGCCTGGCAGCAGCAGAGCAGCCCCACGCAGATCAACCTGCGCGGTATCACGCGCACGCCGGGTGGACAATTGTTCGCCGTCGGCGGCGAAGGCACGGTCATCATCAGTTGGGGTGACGGGCGCTGGGAGATGCTGGACTGCCCTTACGGTGCCGGTTTTCAGAGCGTGCTGGCACTCTCGGACGAGGAGCTGCTATTGGCTGGCGGGCGCTATATTGTGGACGCCGGCGGCTTCCGGGGCGAGTTGGTACGCTGGCGCAACGGCCACTTCACCACGGTCGAGGTCGACAGAGCCATGCCGCGACTGCGTTCGCTCCAGGCGTACAAAGACGGTGTGTTGATCGCAGGCGATCAGGGCCATCTGTATTACCTCCAAGGCGATCGTCTGGATCAACTGCGCAGCGACAGCCGTCACGACCTGATGGACATCGTTGCCCTGCCGACCGGCGAGGCGCTGGCCGTGGGGGATTTTCGCACCGTCTTGACCGCCGCGCCCGATTTCGTGAAGGCGTTGGCGCCGAGCGCGCCCGACAGTGCGCAACAAACGCACTGGGAGGTGATGGGCAGTGGTAGCCAGCACAACCTTTGGGGGCTATATGTCGCCCCGGACAGTTCGCTGTATGCCTGTGGCGATGCTGGCACCGTCCTGCAATACCGCGATCATCGCTGGCAGGCCATGCCCATCGTCGGCGATTTAGCGGTGCACTGTCTGTGGGATGCTGGCGATGGCGGTCTCTATGCCGGAGGCCAGTCGGGCCAGATATTCCGCCACAGTAGAGACGCCTGGGAGTTGGTCTTCGACCTGCAACTGGACATCACCCTGCTGGCCATGTGGGGGAGCGGGCCGGACTCACTCTACGTCGTGGGTGATGAGGGTTTGATCCTGCACTGGGACGGCAAGCAGTGGCAGCGCATGATCAGCGGTACCAAGTCCGCGCTGTACAGCATCTGGGGCTTTGACGACTCCCATATTCTGGCGGTCGGCGATTTTGGCCTGGTGCTGCGCTGGAACGGCGAACACTGGGCCGAGTTCTATGCAGGCACCGAAAGCTTTCTGTTCGATCTCTGGGGCGATGCCTTGGACAATATTTTTATCGTCGGGCTGTCGGGTACGCTGGCGCATTTCGACGGTAAGCGCTGGACGCTGACTCCGGCACGCGCCCGTGACGACCTGATGGCCGTCGACGGTATACCGGGCCATGGACCCTACGCCGTGGGCACCCAGGGCAATATCCTGCATTTCGATGGTGAACGGTGGCAGCCGGAAGTCTCGCCGACGACAGCGGGCCTGCGCGCGGTCGGCGTGTGCCCCAGCGGGGCCGTCTACGCGGCTGGCAATCAGGGCACCATCCTGAAAAGACGTTCATCTTAAAAAGGAACCGACAATGAGAATCTTGACGCTGTTAGTGATGCTGGGTGTGTGTGCGACTGCCTTGGCGGCCGAGGAGACAGACGTGGTCACAGGCGATCCGGTCGCTGGAGCGGAAAAGGTCAGCCTCTGCATGGTCTGCCATGGACCGAACGGCAGGGCGCCCATCGTCCCGATTTATCCCCGCCTCGCCGGTCAGTCGAGCGAGTATCTGGTCAACGCACTGCACGCCTATCGCGATGGGCTGAGACTGGGCGGGATGGCTGCGATGATGAGTCCACAGGCCGCGACCCTTTCTGACCAGGATATTGGCGATATTGCCGCCTATTACAGCCAGCAAGAGCCGTGCTCCGATTCGAAGCCGCCTGCGCAATGATCTTTGGCGAGGCGCGTGGAGTCCGTAGGGACCACAGCGTTGCACGGCGCGTAACATGCGCGGACCGTGCCGGGTGGTGCCTGCTCTACGGTGGATTGACACCCAGCAGACTGAAATCGACTCAATTGACTCACACGTTAAAACGGAAATGGATCACATCGCCATCGCGCACGACATACTCCTTGCCCTCTGAGCGCAGCTTGCCGGCCTCTTTCGCGCCCTGCTCGCCCTTGCAGGCGACGAAATCCTCATAAGCGATGACTTCAGCGCGAATGAACCCCCGCTCGAAATCAGTATGGATCACGCCCGCCGCTTGAGGAGCCTTGGCGTTGGCCGGAATCGTCCAGGCGCGGACCTCTTTGGGACCGGAGGTAAAATAGGTCTCCAGACCAAGCAGTTGGTAGCCGGCACGCACCACCCGATTCAGACCCGGCTCGGTGAGCCCCAGATCGGCAAGAAACTCGTCTCGTTCCGCTTCGTCGAGCTCGACAATTTCGGACTCAATCGCGGCGCAAACCGCCACGATTTCAGCACCCTCCTCGGCTGCCAGGGCCGCAACGCTGTCGAGCAAGGTATTATCGCTGAACCCGTTCTCGGCAACATTGGCGATGTACATGGTCGGCTTGGCCGTCAGCAGAAAGAGATCGCGCAGTTCATCCAGCGACTCGGCATCAAGCCCCATGGCTCGGATTGGCTTGCCCGCATCCAACTGTGCATGTACTCGCTCAAGCAGTGCCTTACGTAGCAGAACCTGCTTATCGCCCGTCTTAGCGGCGCGCTGCGCACGATCGAGCGCTTTGGTCACGGATTCGAGATCCGCGAGCGCCAGCTCGGTATTAATGACCTCGATATCGTCGAGCGGATCGATCCTGCCGGCGACATGAACGACATCGTCGTTCTCGAAACACCGTACCACATGCGCGATGGCATCGGTCTCGCGGATATTGGCTAGGAACTTGTTGCCCAGCCCTTCGCCCTTAGACGCACCCGCCACCAACCCGGCGATGTCGACGAACTGCATTGAGGTCGGCAGCACCCGTTGCGGCTTGGTGATAGCGGCAATCACATCCAGGCGCTCGTCCGGCAGGGGCACGACGCCGACGTTTGGATCGATAGTGCAGAAGGGGTAGTTCTCGGCTGCGATGGCGGCCTTGGTGAGGGCGTTGAAGAGTGTCGACTTGCCCACGTTGGGCAGGCCGACGATACCGCATTTGAATCCCATGACGTTCAGTTCGCTCGTTTGTTTTTCAATCTGCGCCCGGCTGATTAGCCAGGCGATACGCTGCCGCTGTCATTTTTTGGTTCAGTAGCGCAAAAGTGCGACTTTGCGCGAACCGCTGGGTGCGCGCAAGCGACGAAACGGGCGTTCAGCCAGGTTCCCTCGGGTCGCGGTTGTAGCGGTCCTCGAAGCGCACGATATCGTCTTCGCCAAGATAGCTGCCCGACTGGACCTCGATCAATTCCAGCGGAATGCTCCCTGGATTCTCCAGCCGGTGGGTGGTGCCGATCGGGATGTACGTAGACTGATTCTCGGTGAGGAGAAAGGTCCGGTCCTCGCAGGTCACGCTGGCCGTGCCGGAGACGATGATCCAGTGCTCGGCGCGATGATGATGCATCTGCGAGGAGAGCGACTCGCCCGGTCGCACGACCAAGCGTTTGACCTGATAGCGCGGGCCTTGACCGATCGACTCATAGGAACCCCAGGGCCGATGGACGCATTGCGGATGCAGGTACTCACTGCGATCCTGCGTCTGGAGGAACTGTGTGACCGCCTTCACATCCTGCGCGCTGTCCTTGCTTGCGACCAGAACGGCATCGGGCGTCTCCACCACGATCAGGTCGTTCACGCCGATCGCGGCCACCATCCGGTGCTTGGCCACCAGGAGGTTGTTGCTCGCGCGGTGCACGAAGGCGTCGCCGTCGAGCACATTGCCGCTGGCATCCTGCTCGCGCACCTCCCACAGCGCCGACCAGGCGCCGACATCCGACCAACCGACATCCAGCGGGACGACGACTGCAGGCGGAAGGTCGGTGGCGGTCTGGTCTTGTCGGGCGCTGGAGAGACGCTCCATCACGGCGTAGTCGATGGAATCACTCGGACAAGCCGCGAAGCGCTCCAGATCGAGCCGCAGGAAATCGCCGTCGAGACGTGCGCTGGAAAAGACCGCGCCGACGGCGCTGGCGATGTCTGGGCGAAAACGCTCGATCAGACCCAGCCAGTGCGACGCCTTGAGCACGAAAATACCGCTGTTCCACAGATACTCGCCCGTGGCAAGGTAGGTCTGCGCCGTTGCGATATCCGGCTTCTCGACGAACTCGGCCAGAGCGTAGGCGCGGCCCATCAACCCGTCCAACGCAAAGGCGTCGCCTTGTCTAATATAGCCGTAGCCGATCTCTGGCTTGCTGGGCACGATCCCGAAGGTCACCACCGCACCCTCTTGAGCGATCATGTACGCGTCCGCGACCGCAGAGCGAAAGGCCGCTTCATTGCGAATAGTGTGATCTGCGGGCATCACCAGCAGCACGGGGTTCTCGCCAGAGCGGGTCGCCGCCAGGGCAGCAAGGGTCAGCGCCGGGGCGGTATTGCGGCCCTTGGGTTCGAGAATGATCTCAGAGGGCCGGCGACCGATCAGGCGCAATTGCTCGGCCACCAGAAAGCGATGGGCATCGTTGCAGACGACGAGTGGATCGCGCAAACCGATGGCATGGTGCGGATGCTCCTCGGCCAGGCCATCGATGCGCCGCACCGTTTCCTGGAGCATGGTGTGCTCGCTGGTCAGGGGGAGGAATTGTTTCGGGTACGCCTCGCGCGAGAGCGGCCACAGGCGTGTGCCCGAACCGCCGGAGAGAATCACAGGTTGCAACGGCATTGTGGATGTCCACTTCCAGATCGACTGATGTGCCAACCGGCAATTAGAGCAACCGCGCCCATCAGGGTCAAACGCAATAGGGGAACAAACCCACGATGAACAGCGAACTGAAACACCTGGCCCAGCTGCTGCGCGAGACCGCCGCGACCGAGATCATGCCGCGCTGGCATCAGACCCGCGCCCGGCACAAGGCGGATGGGAGCCTGGTGACAGATGCCGACACCGCCGCTCAACACAGTATTTCCAATGCCCTGGCGCGTGACTTTCCCGACATCGCATTACTTGGCGAGGAGATGACTCAGGCCGAGCAAACGCGCATCCTCGCCGCCGGCGAGCGCGCACTCTGGGTGCTTGACCCACTGGACGGCACCAACAACTACGCGGGCGGATTCCCCTTTTTCTCTATCTCACTGGCCCTCATGGAAGACGGCGAGGCGGTGCTCGGCTTGGTGCTCGACCCGGTGCGCGATCAATGCTTCTGCGCAGCCAAAGGGCAAGGCGCCTTTCTCGACGCAGACCCCATCCATCCCAGCGCTGGCCCTTTGCGGTTGGGCGACTGCCTGGCGATGCTCGACCTGAAGCGCCTCCCGCCCGCGATTATCACTGCCCTTTTCCGCCCCGGCGGTTTCGGCTCGCAGCGCAATCTGGGATCAGTTGCACTGGATTGGTGCTGGCTGGCGTCCGGGCGCTTCCAGCTCTATCTGCACGGCGGTCAGAAGCTCTGGGACTATGCCGCAGGACGACTCATCGCCGACGAGGCAGGTGCCGCCTCGCGTCACCTCGGGCCTGGCGGTCACGCGGTCGATGGGCGCATCAGCCTCGAACCCCGGCTCGCCATCGCCGCCGCCAATGATGAACTGCTGCGCGCCTGGCTCGACTTCGTGGCCCTGCCGTTTCCTGAGTCTCCGGCGCCAGAGCACGGATGATCGCTTCCCGCAAGACGCATTAGCGGTTGAATCAATGCGAGCGACCCTCAGCTATCCGTGCGAAGTCCTGTCCGAACAGAGACAGCCGCGTTGCAACCACATCAGGAGCATCGGATGAGCGAAGATCAGACCGGTCTCGATATGGATCTGGCCAGCGGGATCGCCGCTTTCGAATCCAAACAGTTCTCCCGCGCCGCCGGGCTGTTATCGGCACTCGCCGAGCGCGGTGATCTGGAGGCAAAATACCGCATGGCGATCATGGCCCAGAACGGGCTGGGCATGCTGCCCAACCCGCTGCTGGCCTACTCCTACATGAAAGCCGCAGCCGAGGCCGGACTCAGTCTCGCCCAGCATGGTCTGGCCTTTATGTATATGGAAGGCGAATGCACCGACAAGAACCCGCAAAAGGCGATCAAGTGGTTCCAGAAAGCCGCTGAGCAAGGCTTGGTAGGCTCGCTGACCACTCTGGCCATGATGTACGAGCAGGGTCACGGGGTCGAAAAAAACCCCGAGGAGGCCAGCCGCCTCTATCGGCTCGCCGGTTTCGATGAGCGCTAAAGCACGCCGCTAACGTAAGCGCCAATTGTTTACTGTCTATCCAGATAACGATGAATATTCGCTATCCATCTTTTAAGCAATTTAGCTATACTTATGTGCTGCGTTGCCGGGGTGGCGAAATTGGTAGACGCATCAGACTCAAAATCTGACGGGGGCAACCCCATGCCGGTTCGATTCCGGCCCTCGGTACCAATTTAGTTTGCTACACCGCCGCAAGCATTGCTTGCGGCGGTGTGCGTTTGGTAAGGGCAAACACGCCCAGACTGCGCAGCAGCCGACACTAACTGCGCCTGTCGTCTCAAACATCGCGTGAAACCGCGCCCAGCAAGCGGTCGAGATGTCTGCGGTAACTGTCCTGTTGCTCGGATGTCGCATCCTTGAACCGGCTGTCCTGCTCGACTAATCCCTGCATGATCCCGCTCGCCATCGAATCGACCTGATCGAGAAAATCGAGCGCCGGCTTCTGGAAACTGTCGCCGAAATCGTGCATCAGATGGCCAAGCCGCAGGCCCGGTCTGGACTGCTCGGGCGAGTCGACCTGCTGCGTTTGCTGATAACGCTGGGCGGCGCTGTATTGCTCGGTCCTGCTCATGTGCAGATTCATTGATGCGAGCTGCGAGCCGTCAAACGCAACCTCGGACACCTGCTCGAAGGCTTTCTGGACGTCGCCGCTGAAGAAGTCGTTGGCGACCTGACCGACATCCCTGACCAGATTCTGGATCGCGTCGATCTCGTCGGTGCTCAGATCACCTTCCACACTGAACTGGTAACCGCTCTGGTCCGAGCGACTGAGACCCATGACCGCCGCGCGATTGCCCGCGCCGTCCTGCCCCATCGCCAGCGTGCCTTGCGCATCCAGTTCGCGGCTGAAGTTCACCTTGACCAGGTCGCCGTCACGGGTCTTCACCGTCAAGCTGAAATCGTCCGCCCGCTGATAACGTTCAGCCACCGCCAGGCTCTTGGTCATGACCGCGCCCTGGGTCTCGTTGCGACGGCTCGGGGACAACCCGGCGAGTGTGTCGAAGGTCGCCTTCTCGGTGGCCTCCACCTGCACGGCGATCCCACCATTGAGCACATCGAGATTGGTCAGGATCTCTTTCACCTCGCGAAAACCCTGCTCCACACCCTTGACGGCGCTGTCGTAAAGGGCTTGGATTTGATCCTCCGACTTGCCCCGCGCCCGCGCGTTCTCAAGCCCTAGTGCAACAAACTTGCCGATGCGGTCAGCGATCTTCTCTGGCGTGTATTCTGATGCGCTCAAAGACTTCAAATCCGCCGATTCCATCCCAGGAATCTCACGGGCCAGCGATTCGAGCGCCTTGTTCTGGAGTTTGGAAAGCGCATCCGACGGCTGAGTCGCGGTCTCGGGTCTTTGAGAACCACCGTGGCTGAAAGATTTGAGTGTGAAGCTGTTGGATAGGTTTGAGAGATGCGTGTTGATCGCCATGGGGGCCTGCTCCGCGCAGTAAATGGGCATGCCCTGATTAACGGCAGGAGAGGCGGTAGCTTGAGCGCGCCGTGAACGCCTGTGCATTTCGGCTGCCAGCCGGTGGCGATTGGAGTGCCGGGCGAACGCCCGTCGCGTCCGAGGCGCGATGGTCCGTCTGGCCAGGGTTCAGACCGCCGGATAACGCTCCAGCGAAATGAACCGATGGTCTTGATCAACGATGATGCAAAACCGGCCCTTGATCCCTTCGGTGGTCACGAAGCCGCGCAGCTTCATCGCCGGGATAGAGAGATTGCGCCCGTCACTGGCGCGCACGATGACGCGACCCGCCGAACCCTGGTAGTAGCGCAGATACTCGGAAGGCGAAATGTTTAGACTGAAGTAGAAGTGCTGCATACGTCGCGCCAGCGCTCCGGGCGATGTTCTCAGGCGGGGTCCGACAAAAACTGGACCGCCACACGGCGAACGCGTGCCTCGTCGGTCACCCGCACCACGTGCGCGGCGCGTCGCAGCGGATCGAGTCGCTCGTGCGGGCTAGGAATAAGGATTTCGAGCGCCTCATCAGGCTCGATTGGCAGGTCCGTGAGAAAGGCGCAACCGGACGCGCTGAGATCGAAGAGTTCGGCGGCCAACACCTCACCGCTGCTCAGCCGGGTCACGTTCATCGGCGTTACCGTGCTCAGGCGTTTGAAATCGCGTCTTTCTTCATCAAGTAGCATGCGCCATCTCCTAATAGTTAATGTCGGGCGACCGCGCCAGGATCGCATGTCGCTCAGGCCTGTCGGTTCTCGTGCGGATCGGCGTCCGGCAGGCGTCGTGGATCGATCTCGTCCTCATCCTCGTCGAGCAGGATACGCCGACCATCGCCGTCCAGATCATCGAATTGCCCGCTGCGCGCCGCCCAGAACAGGAGCGCAACAGCCACCAGACCGAGAGCCAGCATTCCGGGAATCAGTGCGTAGATAACGTCCATCCGTTTGTCAGCCCCCTTGGAGTTGCATGTTGGGACGCGGGCGTTGCATTGTCGTGGAATGGCTCACGCCGTCTTGATAAAGCTGCGAATACGCGCCGAGTTTGCGATAACCGCCAGCGAACTCAGCGGCATGGAGACAGCCGCGATCAAGGGCGTGATCACCCCCGCCATGGCCAGCGGCACCATGATGAGATTATAGAGAATGGAGATGGCGATGTTCTGACGAATGGTACGCAGCGTGCGCCGCGACAGCTCGGCGGCCTCGATGACGCGCTCCAGCTCGCTGGACATCAGCACGATATCGGCGCTGGCAATCGACACATCGGTCCCGCTGCCCATGGCGATGCCCACATCCGCACGTACCAGCGCAGGGGCGTCGTTGACGCCGTCGCCGACCATGGCAACACGCTCGCCCTGGCGCTGGAGGGCATCGATGACGCCGTCCTTTTCCTCGGGCAGCACCTCGGCGATGATTTCGATATCGCCGAGCTGACTGGCGATATCCTCGGCGACGGTGCGACGATCCCCAGTCAGCAGGGTGACACGCAGACCACGTCGGCGCATCCGCGCGATGATCGACGCCGCTCCCGGACGCAGCCGGTCGGCGATGGCCAGACGCATCACTTCCCGGCCCTCAATCGCGCAATGCACCAGTGCGCCGGACTGCGTCGAGACGTCCCCGCCCTCCTCTGCCCAGTCTTCGCGAAGCAGCTCGGTGACACCGTTGTGTGCGAGCCATGCCCGGCTGCCGATCACCAGAGTCGCGCCCTCGACCACGCCCTTGATCCCCTGACCGGGCGCCACTTCCACCGCGCTCACGGCAACCCCAGCGGTGCTCAGTCCGGCCCGTTCGCAGAGATCCAGGACGGCGTGCGCCGCCGGATGCTCCGACAGTCGCTCCAGCGCACCCAGGCATCGCAGCCGCGTGCATTGAGTCTGCGTCAGTTCGGGCGTGTCCGTATCGACCTGCCGCCATCCATCGTGGGCATCGCACAGGGCCACGACCACCGGGCGTCCCTCGGTCAAGGTTCCGGTCTTGTCGAACACCAGATGCTGTATCGAAGACAGCCGTTCGAGCACGGCACCGTTCTTGATCAGGATGCCCCGCGCGGCGCCAACGCCGGAGGCCACGGCGACCGCCATCGGCGTGGCCAGCCCGAAGGCGCAGGGACAGGTGATGATGAGCACGGCGGTCGCGGCCATGAGCGCAACCTCGATATCGGTGCGCAGCCAAAAGGCAAAGGTCAGCGCGGCAAGCCCCAGCGTCGCGGCGACAAACCAGGGAACGACCTGATCGGCCAGACGCTGAATGGGCGCGCGGCTGGACTGGGCCTCCTCAACCAGACGGATGATGCGACCCAGTGCTGTCTCGTGCAACAGGCCAAAGATTCGCACCCTGAGCACTCCGGCCCCGTTGATGGTGCCGGCTGCGACCCCATCGCCCACCCGCTTGGTCACCCGGCGCGACTCGCCCGTCAGCATGGACTCGTCCACCCCGCTCTCGCCCTCGACCACCGCGCCGTCTACCGCGATGCGCTCGCCGGGGCGCACCAGAACCAGCTCGCCGAGTGCAAGCGTGCGAATGGGGACGACCTGCTCCCCGTCAGTGCCGATACGGGTCGCGACCTTGGGCTGGAGATCGAGCAGGCGCTGCGTCGATGACACGGCACGACGACGCGAGATCGCCTCCAGATAGCGCCCGACGAGGATAACGAAGAGGAAATTGACGACCGTATCCCAGTAAACCGCACCGACCGCCGACCCGCTGATGCTCTCGTAGAGGGTGACGTAGAGCGAGTAGCCATAAGTCGTGGTGACGCCGATGGCGATCGGCAGATCCATGCCCAGATAACCGGAACGCAGCCCGGACCAGGCCCCTTTGAAAAAGGGCGCACCCGAGTAGATCAGTGTTGGTGTCGCGAGCAGACAGCCGATCCAATGGAAGAGGTGGCGGAACTCGCCTTCATCCGCGCCACTGTAGAGCGCAATCGAGATCCACAGCAGGTTCATCATTGCAAAGCCGGCCCAGGCGAGCCGAAACAGCAGATCGCGGTTCTCGCGCCCCATAGCACCTTCGGCCGAATCCGGGTCGAAGGGTGTGGCGACATAGCCGAGGTCGGCCAGTCGACGCAGGATGCGCGAGAGCTTCAGGCGTCCGTTGTCCCAGCGCACCCGCAGGCGCCGACCGGTGAGATTGACACGCGCCTCCTCAACACCGGGCACTGCGGCGAGACCGCGCTCGATCAACCAGACACAGGCCGCGCAGTGGATGCCTTCGACCAGGAGGTTGATCTCACGGCCATCGTGGGCGACATCGGTGAATTCTTCCTGAACCGCGTCCAGGTCGAACAGGGCCAGATCCTTGGGTGGCTCGGGGGGCGGTCCTAGAACTTCGCCCTCGGGGGTGCGACGGTAGAAGCCCTCGAGTCCGGCGGCGAAGATGGCCTCGCAAACGGCCTTGCAGCCCGTGCAGCAGAATTCGCGCGTCCGACCCTGGATGACAGCGCTCGCGCGCGCGTTCGGCGTGACCGGCAGCGCGCAGTGAAAACACCGCCCGGTGCTTGACAGGTCGGCTGCAGTCGGCTGATCGACAGGCTCCACGGGCTCAGTCGCTGTCGACCATCACCCGCTCGCTGATGCTGTATTCGTCCTCGCCATAACCCACGGCGATCAAGGTGTCCCAGACACCGATCAGCGGAAAGCCGACTTCGACGACATAACGGCCACGATCCTCGCGGGTCATGGGCAGGGCGAAATCGCGCGCGGCATCCGAGGGCCGATAGGCGTGGAAGGTCACGCTTCCCGGATCGACCGGCTGACCGGCCCGGTCGACCAGGAACAGTCGGATACGCTCGGAGCGATCAAGCTTGAGCGGCGTGGGGATGTCGGTGGTCATGACCCAGTCCGGCGCACGGGCCTTAAGCGACATCAGGGTTTGCTCGTAGTTCTGGCCGCGTTCGTAATAGTCGGTGTTGACCAGACCCGGATTGGTGGTGATGGCGAGATAGATCATGACGATGTTGACCGCGAGCACGGTCACGATCAATCCGATCCAGCCACGCACCCAGGGGCTGCGGAGGGCGGAGTTTTGCGGGGTCTGTCGTTCGGACTGCATGGCATTGATCCGCAATTTAGCGTCGTGGACCGATGAAAACGCTTTCCCGCTCGGCCACGGCGGGGTCGCCGGAAGCGCGTACGCCCTCGGCACGAAAAACGATCGGTTGCCGCTCGGCCACAAGCGCGCGCTTGGACATGCGCACGAAGACGATCGTGGGCGTGACACCGCCAGGCTCGGTTGCGACGGGCTTATCGGCACCGACCAGAGTCATCTCGTTAGAACCCGCAACGCTGATGGCGACCGAGACGCGCTCGGGCGTCTTGTTAAGTATTTTCAGAGTGTACTTGTTCTGAATGGAGCCGTCGCTCAACAGCACAAACAGCGGCGCGCGCTCGTGCAGCACCTTAAGCTCAAGCGGGGCGAGCGCGGTGAGACCGTAGATGATACCCGACAGCGCCCCGGTCAGGATGAGGGTATAGACCCAGACCCGCGGTCTCGACAGCATCCGCTTGGTCGGTCGGCCCTCAATCTCGTCGAGCGAGGCATAGCGGATCAGCCCGCGCGGACGCCCGACCTTGTCCATGACCTGATCGCAGGCGTCAAGACAGAGTGCACAGGTAATGCAGCCCTCCTGTTGGCCGCGGCGGATGTCGACCCCGGTCGGGCAGACCGCCACGCACTGGTTGCAGTCGACACAGTCTCCGGTCGTGCGCACGTCTTGATCGGTGCCGCGTTTGACACGCCCGCGCGGCTCGCCACGTGCTGCGTCATAGGTCGGGGTGATGGTCGTGCGATCGAGCATCACACCCTGGATGCGTGCATAGGGGCACAGCCAGAAGCAGGTCTGCTCCCTGAGAAATCCGGCAAGCACATAGCTGCCGGCGGTAAACAGCGCCACTGACACATAAGCGGCAGTATGCGCCTCGCCGATGAAGAAGCCGCGCCAGAGTGTCGGTGCGTCGGCGAACCAGGCAACAAAGCTCAAACCGGTCAGAAAACTGATGAGGAGCCACAGCGCGTGCTTGATCCCTTTGATCCGCGCCTTGCGGACGCTCATGGGCGCTTGGTCGAGCTTGCGCCGCGCCGACGGAGCGCCTTCGAGCTTTTCCTCGATCCAGGTGAAAACATCCGTCCAGACCGTCTGGAAACAGAAATAGCCGCACCAGACACGCCCGGCGAGCGCGGTTATCACGGCCAAGAGGATGGCGAAAAACAGCAACAGCAGCGACAGCATCCAGAAGTCCTGAGGCAGGATGGTCGCCGAGAAGATGTGGTACTGCCGGTTCGGGATATCGAAAAGGACCGCCTGACGGCCGTCCCAGCGCAGATAGGGTCCGAGAAAGAAGACCAGCCATACCGAGGCCATCAACCACTTGAAGGTGCGCCAGCGCCCCTGGATGCGTTTGGCATGGATGGTCTGCCCACCCGTGTTGACGTGCCAGTCATCGGCCTCGGCGTAGAGCGCATCCACTGCGGGCGACAGCGTCACTGCATCATGCGTCTGTAACTTGACCATCTCTCTTTACTGCTGAATCAGGCACGCGACGAGCAGCGCTATTGCCCGCCACCGAGCGAATAGACGTAGACGACAAGCTTCTTGATCTCTTGCTCGCTGAGCTTGCCGGTCTCGGAGAACGCCGGCATCACGGCATTGCGTGTCTCGGCAATGCCCGACAGGTTCACACCGTACAGTATGGTGTGGCGCGCGCTCTCGTAACCGCCCGGCTCGAAACGCCAGATGCTATCGGTCAGATTAGCCGCGCCGATCGTGATGACGTCCCCGTTGGGAAGCTCGACGATCGCACCATTGGCTTTTTGACCATGACAGGCCGTGCAGCCCTTGGTCCTGAAAAGCGTCCAGCCGGCCTCGCTGCCACCCTTACCGGCGGTCTCGCTCATCTCGACCACCCAGTTGGACAGGATGTCGACTTCGGCCTCAGTGAGAATAGTCTGGTGCGCGGTCATGGCACCCTGACGCCCCAAGGTGATTGACTCAGCGATCTTTTCGGTTTTGCCGCCGTAGAGCCAGTCGTCATCGGCCAGCACCGGATAATTTGGATTGCCCTGGCCACCACTGCCGTGGCAGGCCGAGCAGTTGTCGCCGAACAGCACCTTCGCCGAGGCCAGGGTGTACTGGGTCAATCCAGGATCGGCGAGAATCTCATTGGCCGTCATGCCACTGATCTGATCCTCGAACTCGGCGCGTTTGGCCTCGATCTGCTCGACGCCTCGCGCGTACTCCTGCATCTGGCTCCACCCCAGGACGCCTGGTGTCGGCTCTTGACCGACCGGCCAGGTGGGATAGAGTACCGAGTAGCCGACCACGAACAGCAGCGACGCCCACAGCCCCAGCATCCACCAACGTGGCGGCGGGTTGTCGAGTTCGCGTAGATTGTCGTCCCAGACATGGCCGGTGTTGTTCTCGCCAGGGAAAGGATTATCGTCCGCCATCGTCGTCTCCGTCTCTCTCGTCGTCTTCGAACAGGATGTGCTTCCTGGCTTCGAGCCGCTCCCGATTCTTGGGACGAAAGACCTGAAAATATGCCACGATCATCAGCAGAAAGATGACGACGGTGAGGATGGCTCCAACCCAGTCGCTGGCCGTCATCGCCTGCCAGTCGGTTTCGAAATACTCGAGCAGACTATTCACGGTAGGTCTTGGAATTATCGAGTGTGGCCATGGTGCCGAGCACCTGGAGATAGGCGATCAGGGCATCCATCTCGGTCTTGCCCTCAGCCAGGGCCGGCGCGGCTGCAATATCGCCATCCGCGTAAGGCACCCCAACTTTGCGCAAGCCACGCATATGCCGCTGTAGCTGCGCACCATTCAGATAGGCTTGGGCAAGCCACGGATAGCCCGGCATGACAGATTCCGGAACCAGCGAGCGCGGATCATACAGATGCTGACGCTGCCATTCGTCGGAGTACTTGCCGCCGACGCGCGCCAGGTCAGGTCCGGTGCGCTTGGAGCCCCACTGGAAAGGGTGATCGAACATCGACTCCGAGGCGAGCGAATAGTGACCGTAGCGCTCTTTCTCATCGCGAAAGGGCCGCACCATCTGCGAGTGACAGAGATAGCAGCCTTCGCGCTGATAGATGTCGCGCCCCGCGAGTTCGACCGCGGTGAGCGGTCGCACACCCTCGCCCGGCTGCCAGTTCCACTGCTCCTGATTGGACTCGTTGATGCTGACGATGGGTTCGCGACCCGCTTTGTCCCAGACGATTTCAGGGAATTGATTGTGCTCCATGGTGTTCTTCATATAGAACAACGGCACGATTTCCACAATGCCGCCCACGGAGAGCACCAACCCCAGGAAGAGCAACAACGCCCAGATGTTGACTTCCATCCATTCCTGAAAGCTCTTTGGTTTTGTTTTCGTCTCAGCCATGTCGATACACCATTACATCAGGCGGCGGCAGGGACAGCGCGGGCCTTGGCCAGGCTGCCCGAGACGACGGATTTACGCACGGTCATGAGGACGTTAAAAAGCATCACCACCGCGCCGAGCAGAAAGATCATTCCGCCGATCGCCCGCATCGCATAGTAGGGATGCATGGCATCGACGGATTCCACGAAGGTGTAAGCCAGGGTGCCGTACTCGTCATAGGCGCGCCACATAAGACCCTGCATGATGCCCGAAACCCACATGGCGACGATGTAGATGACCGTGCCGATGGTCGCGGTCCAGAAATGGAAGCTGATCAAACGCTCGGAGAACATCTCGGTGTGATAGAGACGTATCATCAGGTGATAGATAGCGCCGATGGAGATACCGGCCACCCAGCCCAACGCGCCGGAATGCACATGGCCGATCGTCCAGTCGGTGTAGTGCGAGAGTGCGTTGACGGTCTTGAGCGCCATGACCGGTCCCTCGAATGTCGACATGGCGTAGAAAGCCAGAGCGATGATGAGAAAGCGCAGCACATAGTCCGTGCGCAGCCGGTCCCAGGCCCCGGAGAGCGTCATCATGCCGTTTACCGCACCGCCCCAGGACGGGATGATCATGGCGATCGAGATGGCAGCGCCCAGAGAGCCGGTCCAGTCGGGAAGCGCGGTGTATTGCAGATGATGCGCACCGAGCCAGACATAGCCGAACATCAGCGACCAAAAATGAATGACCGACAGGCGGTAAGAATAGATGGGACGCTCGGCCTGCTTGGGCACGAAGTAATACATGATGCCGAGAAAGCCTGCGGTCAGATAGAAACCGACCGCATTGTGGCCCCACCACCATTGAATCATCGCATCCTGTACTCCAGAGAAAATGGAGTAGGACTTAAATAGCCCGACCGGAATCGCCAGGCTGTTTACGACATGCAGATAGACGATCATGATCATCATGCCGAGGAAGAACCAATTCGACACGTAGATGTGCGAGGTCTTGCGCGTGGCGATCGTCATGATGAAGTTGAAGGTAAACGAGAGCCAGACGACCGCGATGAGAATGTCGATCGGCCATTCCAGCTCGGCGTATTCTTTCGACTGGGTGAATCCGAGTGGGAGCGTCAGCACGGCCAGTAGAATGACCGCGTTCCAGCCCCAGAAGGTGAAGCGCGCCATCTTCTCGCTCCACAGTCGCACGCCGCAGGTTCGCTGAACAGAGTAGAAAGCCGTCGCCATGAGGGTGCAACCGCCGAAGGCAAAGATGACGGTATTGGTATGCAGCGGGCGCAGACGCCCGAATGAGATATAGGGGTTATCGAAGTTCAGAAACGGCCACGCCAATTCTGATGCGATATAGACCCCAATGGCCGCACCCGCCACGAGATAGACGACAGACATGATCGTGAACCAGCGCACGATTTCAAAATCGTACTTGTGCTCCAGACTGGCTTGCATGGACACTCCCAGAAACATCGGGAAACAACAAGGGGTTATGAGGCACTCTAGCCTAGAGTTCAAAGCCAGAATGCATTGACACCGCGCCCAACATAACAATAGATCGCGGGGTGAAAGTCAACACAAATCAGGCCGCCTAGCGTACGCATAACCCTGATTTCCAGGAAGGTTTAGGCGTCGCAGAATCAGGATTGCTGCCTACTCATCAGTATAGCTGTGGCAAGATCGCCGAGGTGTCGCGAGGGAAAGACTTTAGAATGCGGTACGGATGCCGTTAAGCTAAGTGGCGCCCATCATCGCGAGGTCACTCTATGGAAATTCCTACGTCAACAGTCGGTTTGGCCCAACTTGCTACGGCCATGTCTCAAGCGAAGCTGGAAGATGCGGTTGGAGTGGCCGTTTTGAAACAGGCGCTCAACATTCAGGAGCAATCGGCGACGCAATTGATCCAGAGCTTGCCGGATAGCGTAGGGACGCAGATCGATGTGACCGCTTAAGCAAGGCGGGCGCCCGTCTGCTGTACGGGTCGACCGGCTCACTTGAAAAAAGAATTTACAGAAAACCCTTCTTTTTCAAGAATATCCCTGAGTCTTCGCAACGCGTCCATTTGGATTTGACGCACGCGCTCGCGTGTCACGCCCAACTCCTGAGCGACGCTTTCTAGGGTCGAGTTTTCGTATCCGCGCAGCCCGAAGCGACGCTCGACCACCTCACGCTGCTTCTCGTTGAGCTTCTCTAGCCAGTCATTGAGCTTTAACCGAACGTTGACGTCTTGGATGCGCTCGACAGGGTCGCTGGCCGATTCGTCTCGGAGCATATCGACCAGCGGTCTGTCGGCATCCTTGCCATAGGGTGTATCGACTGAGGTAATGCGCTCGTTGAGTCCGAGCATGCGCTTTACATCACTGATGGGTTTGTCGAGCAGGTTGGCGATGTCTTCGGCGGTCGGCTCGTGATCGAGTCGCTGGGCGAGCTTGCGTGACGCCTTGAGATAGACATTGATCTCTTTGACGACATGAATGGGCAGGCGCACGGTGCGCGTCTGGTTCATGATCGCACGCTCGATGGTTTGGCGAATCCACCAGGTGGCGTAGGTGGAGAAGCGAAAGCCGCGCTCCGGATCGAATTTCTCCACCGCCCGAATCAACCCCAGGTTGCCCTCCTCGATCAGATCCAGCAGGGGCAGTCCACGGTTTAAATAGCGCCGCGCAATCTTCACCACGAGGCGCAGATTGCTCACGATCATCCGCTGTCGGGCGGCATTGTCACCGGCTTGGGCAAGACGGGAGAATTGGACCTCCTCTGCAGCAGTCAGCAGCTTTGACTCGCCGATCTCGTTGAGATACAGACGTGTTGCATCGAAATCGCCTTGACCGCAACTGAACCGCTCGCTGGATGCATCCTGCACGGATTCGCTTTTGTTCGGCTGCTCGCGCTCGGTGTCGTCCTCTTCAGATTCCAGGTCATCGGTATCCTCGCCGTTGGAAGCCTGGAGTTCGCTCGGATCGTCACTTGTCTCGCGTACTTTGGTGGATGGCATGCACATCCCTCCGTTCACCAGATGCGGTTTCAGTTTCGAGCGGGCAGATAAAGGATTGGATCGACTGCGGTGCCGTCACGTCGAACCTCGAAATGCAGTAGATAGAGCCCTTGTGCACCTTCTCCGACTTCGGCGATCACTTGACCGGCCGCGACGCTGTCCCCCTCGCTAGCCAGTAATCGACGATTGAACCCATATGCGCTCAGATACTTATGATTATGTTTAATGATGATAAGGTTGCCGTAGCCCTTGAGTCCACTTCCGCAATAGACGACGACACCGTGCGCGGCGGCCCTGACCTGCTCCCCTGCTCGTCCGGCGATGCGAATTCCCTGGCGCGTGCGATCAGCGGATTGAAACGACTGCGCCAACGCACCGCCCATGGGCCATTGCCACATCATCCCGGATGGCGCGCGGCGACTTCCCGGTGCTTCGGGCGCTAGCGTGATCTTTGCAGGCCGCGAGACCCGTGTGTGGGAAAGGTTGGAAGATGTTGATTCTACGTGCTTCCCGGCCACGGCGACGCGGGCAGGCTTAGCGCTTGATGGCGTAACCCGCAGCAGCGTATTGGCATAGATGATGTAGGGGGGCTTGAGTTCATTCCACTTGGCCAGCGTGCGCATACTCAACGCATGCTTGTCGGCCACCACGCCCAGGCTGTCTCCGTGCTGCACCAGGTAATAACCCTCGGGAGCAGGCCCAGTCCAATTCCAGCCATAGAGGGGTGGTGCTTGGCGCGTTGAACAACCGCCCAAGATGACGGCAATGATGGCGATGACAGATAGAGTCCATGTGTGCGGCTTGATCGCCCCGGGGGTCCATGAACAACAAAACGCTGCCATCGCAAATCAGTGGAGTATCCGGCGTCGCGCGCGCATCTTGACGGCCACGCAGAGACTCACGAGGTGCCGCTGAGCAGCGGCACGAAGCTGGCCGCTTCGAGAATCTCGTGTTCGAACCCCTGCTCAAGCCGCGTCAGGCGCACCAGCACCTGCTGCGTCTCTTCGCCCATGGGCAGCACCATCACACCCCCAGGCGCCAGTTGTTCGGCGAGTACGCGCGGCACGCCACGTGGCGCGGCGGTTACCATAATCCCTTGATAAGGCGCATATTCAAGCCAACCCTGAGCGCCGTCTCCATAGCGGAATCTGACATTGCGTTTTTTGATTGCGCGCAGACGCGCCTGCGCCCTTTCGAGCAACTCCTGGAGCCGCTCGACGCTATAGACACGACGCACCAGCGAGGCGAGCACGGCGGTTTGAAACCCCGATCCGGTGCCGATCTCAAGTACCGTATCCGGCCTCACACGCTCGAGCAGCGCCTGCGTCATACGCGCGACCGTATAAGGCTGCGAGATGGTCTGTCCACGCCCGATGGGCAAGGCTGAGTCTTCGTAGGCACGGCTGGCAAGCGCCTCGTCGACGAACAGGTGGCGCGGCAAATCGCGCATCACATCGAGCACCTCGGCGGAGTCGATCCCGGCCTCTTTGAGACGCACGATCAGGCGCTCGCGCGTGCGCCTGGAGGTCATCCCGATCCCCGGGTCGGGCGCGTCTGCCATCAATTGCATGTCGCCAGCCAGCATCCAAGCGCTTCCAGTGCGACATGACGGGTCAAATCGACCTGTAATGGGGTGACCGACACGAAGCCATTACGAACCGCGTGGAAATCGGTTCCTGGCCCGGCGTCCTGCTCAGGCCCTGCAGGGCCGAGCCAGTAAATGGTTCTGCCGCGTGGATCGGTGGAGCGCACAACGGACTCGGCCTTGTGCCGATGCCCTAGTCGGGTTGCGGCATAGCCGCGGATCTCGTCGATGGGCAGATCAGGGACGTTCACGTTTAGGATGATACTGGAATCGAGCAAATTTCCGCGCAGATTCATGATCAGCCGCAATGCGACCTCAGCAGCGGTGGCGAGGTGACGCGGTGCATGCGAGGTAATGGATACGGCGATCGATGGCAAGCCCAGAAAGCGGCCCTCAGTGGCTGCCGCGACAGTGCCTGAATAGAGCACATCGTCGCCCAGGTTGGAACCATGGTTGATTCCCGCCACGACGATGTCTGGATCGATGTCCGGCAGCCCAGTCAGCGCCAGATGCACGCAGTCGGTGGGTGTGCCGTCGACCCGAATGAAGCCATTGGGCATGCGCTCGGCGCGCAATGGGACATCGAGGGTCAGCGAGTTGCTAGCGCCGCTGCGGTCGCGCTCGGGCGCCACGACAACCACCTCGCCCAACTGACCGAGCGTATCGGCAAGTATCATCAAACCGGGGGACTGATAGCCGTCGTCGTTGCTGACAAGGATCTTCATCAATGCTGCGTTGTCTCTAGAGAGGACTTTACATAAACGCCCAAGTTTTTACCCAAGGTGACTAGGGCACACATCAAGACGATGATACCCTAAATCCCGAGTGCTCGGAGCCTCACCGCAGGTATCATCAGGGCGAGCGCGTTTAAACATTCCGTTTTCCAGGGAGTTGACGGATGCTAGCGAGAAACAACCGTTGGAGTTTCTCATGTCAGCAAGCATTCTTGAGCATTTCACGTCCCTGGTAGACCCCCG
>JARIBS010000087.1 GCA_029257385.1 Thiorhodococcus sp. | reverse complement strand
CGGGGGTCTACCAGGGACGTGAAATGCTCAAGAATGCTTGCTGACATGAGAAACTCCAACGGTTGTTTCTCGCTAGCATCCGTCAACTCCCTGGAAAACGGAATGTTTAAACGCGCTCGCCCTGATGGTTGCCCCCTCTGCTCGCCTATCAGGGCGCGCCTGTGCTACAAAGAGCGCGAACAAAACACGCCGGACCGGTCGCATCGGGGCGTGTAACAGGATCGTCCTCTAACAACTTTTCCAGCCAAAGATTGCCAAGATGCCGCTTGGACCCATCATGCTCGATCTGGCCGGCACCACACTGGATGCCGATGACCGCGAACTGCTGCGTCATCCAGCGGTGGGCGGCGTCATTCTTTTTACCCGCAATTTTGAATCGCCGGAGCAGTTAACGCAGCTTAACAGCTCGATTCACGCCTTGCGCGAGCCGCATCTGCTCATCGGCGTCGATCAGGAGGGTGGGCGCGTTCAGCGTTTCCGCCAGGGATTCACGCGCCTGCCCCCGGCCGGGAGATTCGGCCAGCTGTATGCCACAGACCCGGTGCGTGCGCGCCAAGCCTGCGAGTCGGTCGCCTGGCTGATGGCGGCCGAGCTGCGCAGCGTCGGTGTGGACTTTAGCTTTGCACCGGTACTCGACCTCGACCGTGGCATCAGCCAGGTCATTGGCGATCGCGCCCTCGGCACCAAGGTCCAGATGATCGGTGATCTGGCCACGGTCTGGACCGAAGGGGTGAGGCAGGCCGGCATGGCCGCGGTCGGCAAGCATTTTCCGGGGCATGGCGGTGTCTCAGTGGATTCACACGCGGAACTGCCGAGCGACATGCGACGACTGGTCGATCTGGAGATGGAAGACTTAGTGCCCTTTCGTCGCCTCATCGACCAGGGCCTCGAGGCCATCATGCCCGCGCATGTCCTCTACCCGAATATCGACCCCCGACCGGCGGGTTTCTCGCCGGTTTGGCTAAAAGACATCCTGCGCGAGCGGCTCGGCTTTCAGGGCGTCATTTTCAGCGACGATCTCAACATGGGTGCGGCGAGTGCTGCGGGCGACTACCCGCAGCGCGCACGAGCGGCGGCTGCGGCCGGTTGCGACATGCTGTTGATCTGTAACAATCGCCCAGCCGCCATCGAAATCGTTGGCGCCTTCGAGGAACATCGCGACCCGGCAGCCAATCTGCGGCTGCTGCGTATGCACGGGCGCAAGCACATCGAGCGACTGAGACTGCACGAGCAGCCCGAATGGCGGCGCGCGGTCCATCAGGTGGCTCAGTTCGAGGCGCTCAAGACGCTCGATCTCGGGCTCGACGACCCAACAGACCCGGAGACAGTAGGATGAAGCTCGACTCACACGTCTATGCGGCAGTCGCCGAGCGCGCTGAGTGCCTAGTGACCGACGCCGAAATGCAGGCTGCGCTCGATCGTATGGCCGATGCCTTGACCGCGCGGCTAAAAGGCAAGGATCCGCTGGTGCTGTGTGTCGTCAGCGGCGCTGTCATCGTCACCGGCCTGCTCCTGCCCCGCCTCGACTTTCAATTGCGGCTCGACTACGTCCATGCCACCCGCTATCGGGGCAACACCAGCGGCGGCAGTATCAACTGGCATCATCGTCCGTCGGAGGCCATCCGTGGCGAGCACATACTGGTACTCGATGACATCCTCGACGAGGGTTTGACCCTGGATCAGGTCGTGCGCGCCTGCTGGGAAGATGGCGCCGCCAGCGTTCACTCAGCTGTGCTGGTCGAAAAGCTCAGGCCTCACCAATGCGAAGCCGATGTCGTCGGGGTGCGAGTGCCTGATCGCTATCTGTACGGCTATGGACTCGACTATAAGCATTACTTCCGCAACGCCCGAGGAATCTACGCCGTTGCCGATCAGGATGTATAAGACTCGCACGCGTCATTGAGCGCGATTATATCAATATGCAATCAATAACCTTCTGACTGGCGGCTATTTTTAATTATAAATCTTAAAAATATAGCTTATGCTTGACCTTACAGGCTAGCGTTGTCATAGGTAATACGTCCTTTCGATCCAACCTGAAGACGTCGTTGACTGCCTGGCCTGCAGGACGGAGTCTCTCGCACAAAAATGGGGCACCACTGTTTCGCGCTTCACGCTAACAGTTGGTCAGGATCGCTGATCAATCAGCGTCTCCCACCCTACGATAAATACAAACGGAGGATACAGAGATGCCAACCTTGGAGAGTTATCGTCACTCCCATGCTGAGCTTCGACAGATGATCGATGACCTCAGAGCGATCTTATGCCCCGAACTGCTTCAGATCAGACCGAATGCAAAAACCGCGTTCGAACTCTTGTGTGATCTCGGCACCAAGGTCCGTAGTCATCTGGCCGAAGAGGATCACCGCCTCTATCCCGGCCTGCTGATCCATGAAGACCCCCAAGTCAAATCCATCGCATGGGGCTTCATCAGCGGCGAGAAGCCGCTACGAAAGATCTTCGATGATTATCACAGACGCTGGCTCAAGAACTGCGATTTCAACCTCACCGAGGAGTTTATGAGCGAAACGTACGAGGTTTTTGAAATGGTGGCGCAGCGCATCGATCGCGAAGAGCAAGTTCTGCTCCCGAAGCTGGTAGAGATCGGTCTATTCGAGCAGCCGCGTTACGCTGCCGGGCACGCCAGCCAATAACCCCAGAACGCCTTGCCAACCCTTAGGTCAACATCGCACCAAGCCATCCGTTGCGGGAAACATCGATCAATTCGCTTTCCCGCAACGGTTTGGTTTCCCGCACACTCTTCGGTAGACTTAGTGGCCCTTTATCGATTGCGGTGGGTTCATGGGTCTTCTGGCGATCATTGGCGGCTCTGGCTTCAAGCGCTTACCCGCACTGCACGGCATTAATGAATATCAGGTCACGACACCTTACGGCGCGACCTCCGCCCCTGTGACACGCGGCCGGTTGGCTGGACATGAGGTGTTGTTTCTGCCTCGTCACGGACCGGCTCATCATCTCGCACCCCATTGCATCAACTACCGGGCCAATCTATGGGCGCTGCGCGCTAACGGAGCTGATCGGGTTGTCGGTTTGGCCGCCGTCGGTGGCATCACTGCGCCGTTCGGGCCCACTGTTCTGGCGGTGCCTGAGCAAATCATCGACTACACTCACGGGCGCGCGCATACACTCTATGACGGAGACGCTGGTGCGGTAGAGCACGTCGATCTGACAGCACCTTACTGTGCAGCACTGCGGCAAACGCTGATTGACGCCTGCCACCATTGTGCTCACGATGTCGTCACCTTTGGAACCTATGGCGCGACACAGGGTCCGCGGCTCGAAACCGCCGCCGAGATCCGCCGCCATGAGCGTGACGGCTGTGACATGGTCGGCATGACCGGCATGCCTGAAACGGCACTCGCGCGCGAACTGGGGCTGCGATACGCCAGCCTCGCCTTCGTTGTTAATTGGGCCGCCGGCAAGAGCGGCAATCCTATCACCATGAAAGAGATCGAAGAGAATCTCGGTCTCTGCGTCGAGCGCGTAATGGCTGTGTTGACGGCCGTCGCGGCCGCACGCTAACTCTTTAAGCGTAAACCGACTCGGCCAGCCAGAGGCCGGGATCGACGGTTGATCGTTACAGAACATCTGCATCTTGGCAGGAGATATAAAATGGCCAGTTCGGAAAAAACTGCGTCTCGTTCAGGTCTCGGCTGGATGCCGAAACTCATTTTATGGATCGTCGTGATCGCCTTCGGTTATCTTTATCTCAGCTCGATTGAACGAGAAGACGTCCAGCCGTCCCCGCTGTTAGAGTCCGCCAGTCAATTGAGCCCGGCCCCGATCTCCGCCTCTCCGGCAGCATCGACCGAAGAGGCGGCGGCAAGCACTGCGCCGACCGAGGCGGCACAGCCACCAGAGAAGACCGCGCAATCGACCGACACCACACCGGTGAGTGACGCCGAATCGACAGTCTTCGCCAAATCGCTCACAGCACAACAACCCGCTTCGGAGCAGGCCGCCACCCAAAACGCCCCTGAAGCGCTAACCGAGCAAAAGACTGTCGAAGCCACGCAAACGCCGGCCAAGCTTGAGCCTGATGAGACCACAGCGCAGCAAGATGAGGCCATGGCACAGCCGGGCCAAGCCATCAGTGCCCAGCCAGCGTCTGACTCGGACACTGCTCAAAGCGATTCGGCGAATCACTCTGCATCGCAACCACAAGCCACTTCGGGCGCTCCCCAACACAGTGAGGAAGCACAAGCAGCACAACAGCCACAATCCGCCCAGACAGACGCGCAGTATGACGCCGCTTCGCAACGCTTCACGCCCAGCGACGACTGGGCCGCAATGCAGCAACAACACGAGCACATGCTGGCATACTACGAGGCGCTGCGACGCGCAGCCGACGAACGCATGCGCATGCGTGAATACTGGGCGCGTATGAGACCGATGGCACCGAGCACGCCGCCCTATGGTTACCCAGTCTACGGCTCCAGCTATGGACCCGGTGTTATCCCGCACTATGCGCCGGGCGTTTACGGGCCTATGCGTTGAGTCTCGGCTGGTCCCGCTCCCGGCCTTCTCTGCTTGGAGCGAACCGGTTATTGAATACGCTCTTGCGATTGCTCTGAGATAGCTGTATATTTCCTCTGCTTAACTGAGGATGCGGATCTAGCCACGAACCAAGCTCGCCGTCTAAGATACCCCGTTACGGGGTTTTTTTATCGCTCGCGAAAGCGTGCCGAGTAGCTGTATTTAGGGCGCTGCGGCACGGCACGAGGTTGGGCCGCTGGCCCAATTTTTGTTTCTGAAGGGCGGAGTCGATGCAACCTGCTGACAGCCATCTCACTCTCCTGACACGTAGGGTCGTCGAGCCAATGGGCTTTGAGCTCGTGGGGGTTGAGTATTTCCAGCATGGTGGGAGTGCAACGCTCAGGGTCTATATCGATCACGAGCGAGGCATCACCTGCGACGACTGCGCGACCGTGAGCCATCAACTCAGCGGTGTGCTCGATGTCGAGGATCCCATTCCCGATCAGTATGATCTGGAGGTGTCCTCGCCCGGACTCGATCGGCCTCTGGTGTTTCCCGAGCATTTCGAGCGCTACGCCAAGCACCGCATCCGGATTCGGCTCGCCGAGAAGATCGAGGGTCGACGCAAACTCGATGGCTGGCTTCTAGGGTATCAGAATGGCCACGTCAAGCTTGACGCCGACGGGCGCCACTGGGAAGTACCACTGGAAAGTATCGAGTCGGCCCGCATGGTCCCTGATCTGTGAGGCTTTATATAGAGATCAGATACGCTAACGTGCCTGTGTGCGCGGCAGTTTCCGGGTTGGGACTTCTTGATCCTAATGCTCTGAGTTGGACATAAGTGGAATGAGTAAAGAGATCTTACTGGTCGTAGAGGCCGTTTCCAACGAAAAAGACGTCTCCGCAGATGTCATCTTCGAGGCCATTGAGGCCGCGTTGGCGTCGGCGACCCGCAAGAAGCACGGCGGCGACATTGAGGCCCGCGTAGTCATTGACCGCAAGAGCGGCGACTACCGCACCTACCGTCGCTGGCAGATCGTTCCGGACCCCGAGGAGGGGGTGCTGGAGGCACCCGCGCGTGAAATCACTCAGTCCGCCGCGGCCATTCTCGAGCCGCAGCTCGAAGTTGGTGATTTTATTGAGGAAGAGATCGACTCCGCGTTGTTTGGGCGTATCGCGGCCCAAACCGCCAAGCAGGTCATCGTCCAGAAAGTACGTGACGCCGAGCGGGCCAAGATCGTCGACGCCTTCACCGAGCGCAAGGGACAGCTCGTAACAGGCATTGTCAAGAAGGCCGAGCGTGGCACTATTTTGCTTGATCTCGGCAACAATGCCGAAGCGCTGATTACGCGCGAGCACATCATCCCCCGCGAATCAGTCCGCCCGGGAGATCGCATGCGCGGCTATCTCTACGATGTACGCTCGGAGTCGAAAGGCCCTCAGCTCTTCATCAGCCGCACCGCACCCGAGCTCCTGATCGAGCTGTTTAAACTGGAAGTCCCGGAAGTCGGCGAGGGGTTGATTCAGATTCTCGGCGCGGCCCGTGATCCGGGCTCACGGGCCAAGATCGCCGTGCGCACCGCCGATCCGCGCATCGATCCAGTCGGGGCTTGCGTCGGCATGCGCGGATCGCGTGTCCAGGCCGTCTCCAACGAGCTCAACGGGGAACGCGTGGACATCATCCTCTGGGATGACAACCCGGCCCAGTTCGTCATTAATGCGATGTCGCCGGCAGACGTGGTCTCGATCGTCATCGATGAAGAGGCGCGCAGCATGGACGTTGCGGTGAAACAAGAAAATCTTGCACAGGCCATTGGGCGCTTCGGTCAGAATGTTCGGCTCGCGACCCAGCTCACCGGCTGGGAGCTCAACGTCATGGACGAAGAGGAGGCCGCAGCCAAAAGCGAGCAGGAAGCGCACCGCTCGGCACAGACGTTCATGAACCAATTGAGCATTGATGAGAATCTCGCCGCGCTGTTGGTGGAAGAGGGTTTTTCGAGCATCGACGAGGTCGCTTTCGTCCCCTTGGCGGAACTGCAAGCGATCGACGAGCTCGACGATGAAACCATCGATATGCTGCGCGCGCGTGCTAAGGATATCTTGTTGACGCGTGCGATCGCGACGGAAGAGGATGCCAGCGATGCATTCAATGCGAGTTTGCTGTCGATGGAGGGCATGGACGAGACCCTCGCCGATGCGCTGACAGCCCGAGGTGTCATTACGCTCGAAGATCTCGCCGAACAATCGGTCGATGAGCTCATGGAAGTCGAGGGGATGGACGCGGAGCGGGCAGCGCGCCTGATCATGAAGGCTCGCGAGCCTTGGTTCGCCGATGCCGCAGAGGAATAGAGGTATAAAGGTCAGTCCATGAGTGAAGTCACGGTCAAGCAACTCGCCTCAACGGTCGGTATTCCGGTCGAGCGCCTTCTGTCTCAGCTAAGTGACGCCGGCATCAGCGCCAGCGACGCGGACGCCACGTTGACCGAGCAGGAGAAACTCCAGCTACTCGGCTATCTGCGCCGCAGTCACGGCAAAGAAGGCGACGATAGCGCGGCGGCTCCCAGCCAGGTCACGCTGAAGCGCAAATCGGTCAGCGAACTGCGCCAGCCGAGCGCTGCGCCACGCAGCACCGCCGGAGTGAGGCCATCGCCAGCGGCGCGCGGCACCAAGACGGTCAGCGTCGAGGTCCGCCGCAAACGCACCTATGTCAAACGCAACGAAGAGACGGGCGTACAGCGCCACTCGGCATCGCCGAGCGGTACGCCCTTCGACGAGTCCAAGCGGCGCACCGAGTTGGAGTCGCTGCGGGCAGAGCAGGAAGCGCGCCGTCTGGCCGAGCAGGAAGATCAGGAACGTCTCGCGCGAGAGGAAGAGATCCTTCGGCGCCAGACTGATGAAATACGCCGCCTCGAGCAGGAAGCGCGTGATCTAGCCGAACGCGCGACAAATGCCGAAAAGACGCTCGCCGAGCAACCGGTCGAGGGCGATACGGACGTGCAGGATGCGGTCGCTGAGACCCCGACAACAACAGCGCGTCGTACCGAGACCGTGAAGCCGAAGAAGGCTGCCAAAAAGACCACTGAGATCGTCGAGAAAGAGCGCACGGGCAAAAAATCAGTACGCAAGGATACCGTGCGAGCCCGTGACGTGAATATCTCAAGCCGCACCGACTACGAAGAGCTCGGAAGCTCCACCGCAGGTCGTGGGCCGCGCCGCAGGAAAAAATCTGCCAAGCCCCAGCTCCAGGACAAGCATGCCTTCCAGAAGCCCACCTCGCCCATGATTCGAGAAGTCGAGATTCCCGAGAGCATTTCAGTCAGCGACTTGGCCAGCCGGATGTCGGTCAAAGGATCGGATGTCATCAAGACGCTCTTCAAGCAGGGCATGATGGTCACCATCAATCAAACCCTGGACCGCGATACCGCAACCATCGTCGTCGAAGAGATGGGCCATCAGGCGATTGACAGCGACGATCGGGATGCCGAGGGTACGCTGCTCGATGAAGTTCAGGAGCAGGAAGATCAGCTCGAATCGCTACCGCGCCCGCCCGTCGTTACCATCATGGGCCATGTCGATCACGGCAAAACCTCGCTGCTCGATTATATCCGCCGCACCCGGATCGCCTCCGGTGAGGCCGGCGGCATTACGCAGCATATCGGCGCCTATCACGTCGAGACCGATAAAGGCACCGTGTCCTTCCTCGACACCCCCGGTCACGCGGCCTTCTCGGCCATGCGTGCACGTGGCGCCAAGGTCACCGATATCGTCATCCTGGTCGTCGCGGCCGACGATGGTGTCATGCCTCAGACCATTGAGGCAATTCAACATGCTCGCGCCGCCGAGGTACCACTGATCGTCGCCATCAACAAGATGGACAAGCCCGAAGCCAACCCCGATCGGGTCATGCAGGAATTGACGCAGCATGACGTCCTGACCGAGGAATGGGGTGGCGACACCATGATGGTCAAGGTCTCGGCCAAGCAGGGAGAAGGCATCGATGAACTGCTCGACGCCGTGCTCTTGCAAGCCGAGGTTCTGGAGCTGAAAGCGCCGACGGCTGGACCCGCTCGCGGGGCGATCGTCGAGTCCAGTCTCGACAAGGGACGCGGCCCGGTCGCAACTGTCCTGGTGCAAACCGGAACGCTCAGGCGTGGCGATATCATCGTTAGTGGCGGCGAATACGGTCGGGTGCGCGCCATGTTCGATGAGGCTGGCGCGCCGGTCGAATCCGCAGGGCCTTCGATACCGGTCCAGGTGCTCGGGCTATCGGGTACGCCACGCGCCGGTGATAACGTCATCACCGTCAGTGACGAGCGCCGTGCACGCGAAGTCGCTGAGTTCCGCTCGGCACGACTGCGTCAGAACCGCTTCGACGAGCAGCGTGGAGCCAGCCTCGATCAATTGTTTGCACAGATCAAGGCCGGCGAGCAGAAATCGGTCAATCTCATCATCAAGGCAGACGTCCAGGGAAGCCTCGAGGCGCTCAAAGACAGCCTCCTGAAGCTCACCAACGACGAGGTCAAGGTCGCCATCGTCGCCTCCGGTGTCGGTGGGATCACAGAATCCGACGCCAATCTGGCCGTGACTTCCAACGCCATCCTGCTGGGATTTAATGTTCGTGCCGACGCCGCCGCGCGTCGCATCATTGATGACAAGGGTCTCGATCTTCGCTACTACAGCATCATCTACGAGCTGATTGATGACGTGAAACAGGCGATCTCGGGTCTGCTCAGTCCGATCGTCACCGAGGAGATCATCGGTCTGGCTCAGGTACGTGATGTCTTCCGCTCATCGAAGTTCGGTGCGATTGCCGGCTGCATGGTCGTCGAGGGCGTGATTCGACGTAACAGCCCGATCCGCGTACTGCGAAACAACGTTGTCGTCTACGAGGGCGCTTTGGAGTCTTTGCGCCGCTTTAAAGACGATGTGAGCGAGGTCAAGTCAGGCACCGAGTGCGGAATCGGCGTCAAGCATTACAATGACGTACAACCGGGCGACCAGATCGAGGTCTTCGAGCGCACCGAGCGAGCACGCGTCCTGTGAGTGACAGGGAATTCGATCGCACCGAACGGATTGGCGCGCAATTACAGCGTATCCTGTCGGTGATCGTGCGCGACCAGGTCAAGGACCCAAGACTGGCCAATATCACCGTGCATGAAGTACGGGTGACCAGGGATCTGGCGCATGCCAAGGTCTTCTTCACCTGTTTTTCCTCCGACCAGGATACGCAGGCACAGGCACAGCTGCTCAATGGCCGTCTCGCCGGTTTCCTGCGTCATGCTATTGCCCAAGAGGTGCGGTTGCGAACCGTTCCGCAGTTGCATTTCGTGCATGACGAGTCGATCGGCTATGGCGAGCGCTTATCTTCACTCATTGAGCACGCGGTCGCCGAAGACACTGCCAACGATCCGCACGACGCTGATCAGGAGCACTGAATAGATGGGACGTCGCCGCAATTCCGGACGCAGCGTCACCGGAATCCTCTTGTTGGACAAACCGCTCGGTCTGACCTCCAACGATGCCCTTCAGCGCGTCAAACGCTACTACCGCGCCGCCAAGGCGGGCCATACTGGCAGTCTCGACCCACTCGCCACCGGGCTGCTGCCCTGCTGCATGGGCGATGCGACCAAATTTTCGGCCTTTCTCCTGGATGCCGATAAACGCTATCGTGTTCGGGTGATGCTTGGCGTGACCACGACGACCGCCGATGCCGAAGGCGAAGTACTCGAACGGGCGTCGGTCGAGGGCCTCAATGAGGCGCGCATCCGCGATGTCCTGCGCGACTTTACCGGGAGCATTGATCAGCTACCCCCAATGTACTCGGCACTCAAGCATCAAGGACAACGCCTCTACAAACTGGCCAGACAAGGCATTGAGGTCGAGCGCCAGCTGCGGCGTATCGAGATCCATGCACTCGACCTGGTCTCTTGTGCGCTGCCCGAGATTGAGCTGGATGTCCATTGCTCGAAAGGCACCTATGTACGCACTCTAGCCGAGGACATCGGGCGCGTCTTGGGCTGCGGTGGACATGTGAGCGCATTGCGACGTACCGGCGTCGGACCATACCTGGAGTCCGAAGCGCCTTTCGTGTCGCTTGAAGACATCGCCGGACAGGCGGAAGCCGGCGACATGCAGGCGCTTGATGCCTTGCTGCTCCCGCTCGACAGTGCGCTCGGGCTTTGGCCGGCGGTGCGTCTGTCGGAGAATGCCGCCTTCTACCTCCGTCAGGGACAGGCGGTGCTCATTGCGCAGTCACCAACCGAGGGGCAGGTGCGACTCTATGATCCATCGGAGCGCTTCATCGGTGTCGGCACCATTCTCGACGACGGCAAGATACAGCCCAAACGCCTGATCTAGCACTTGAGCACCACTATTGCGCGGTGATCCTACATCAGCGCGCCAACCCGTTTTTATTCATTGGCCAAAGCCCCCTGAAGTCATTGTTGGGGAGCGTCCTGCAATATGCACAAGTTTTGCAGATGGCCTTATTTAAATCCTTGATCTATATAGAGGGAAAATCAATGACTATGACTGCCGTCGATAAAAAGAAGATCGTTGACGAATACGCGCGCGCTGAGCGCGATACCGGCTCGCCCGAGGTTCAAGTGGCCTTGCTGACGGCACGTATTCTGCATTTGACCGAGCACTTCAAGGAGCATAAACATGACCACCACTCCCGGCGTGGACTGGTGCACATGGTCAACTCCAGACGCAAGCTGCTCGATTACCTCAAGCGCAAGGATCTCGATCGTTATCGCGATCTCATCGCACGCCTGGGTCTACGTCGCTAATAGATGCCTCAACCATGGCGACCTGGCGTAGCTGGACTTGACCCCGGCTCGCCTGCTTACTGCAGCCGATCGCTCGCGCGATGGGCAGAGCGCCCTCACACGGCCACCCACTCTCCTCGCCGGCTCGCGCCAAGGCTGGAGTACAGTGCACCAGGGTTCGCCGCCCACACGGCCCAAACACCCCCGAGGATTTATCTGTGATTCCCACCCCAATCGTTAAGCAGTTTAAGTTCGGAGACCAGACCGTCAGGCTCGAAACCGGCGAGATCGCCCGCCAGGCCGACGGCGCCGTCATGGTCAACATCGACGACACCGTGCTTCTGGTGACCGTCGTCGTCGACAAACGCGCCACCGAGATCAAGGATTTCTTGCCGCTAACCGTCGACTATCAGGAAAAGACCTATGCCGCCGGGCGCATCCCGGGCGGTTTTTTCCGTCGTGAAGGCCGCCCGAGTGAGGCTGAGATCTTGACCTCGCGCCTGATCGATCGGCCGATTCGGCCGCTGTTCGCCAAGGGTTTTGGTCGTGAGGTGCAGGTGATCGCCACGGTCAAATCGCTAAATCCAGCGGTGAACCCAGAGATTCCGGCGATGCTCGGGGTCTCTGCCGCGCTCGCTATTTCCGGCGCCCCCTTCAACGGCCCTATCGGTGCTGCACGCGTTGGCTACAAAGACGGTCAATACCTGCTCAACCAGGCTATGACTGGTGTCAACGCTGACAGTGATCTGGATCTGATCGTAGCCGGCACCGAAAGAGCCGTGCTGATGGTCGAGTCCGAGGCGCGCGGCCTGCCAGAAGACGTCATGCTGGGCGCGGTCATGTTCGGCCACGAGCAGATGCAGGTCGCAATCCAGGCTATCAAGGAGTTCGCGGCTGAGGTTGGCAAGGCGGCGATGCCCATCGAGACCCCGGTAGAAGATGCCGAGCTGGCCGCCGCGGTCGAGAGTGCTGCCACCGAGCGCCTGCGCGAAACCTACCGCATCAAGGACAAGATGGAGCGCTATGCGACGCTGAATGCGCTACGCACCGAGATCTTCGCGCAACTCGCTGGCGAGGACAGCCCGTGGACGCAACCGCAAGTCTATGGCGCCTGCGATAAGCTGGAAAAAAAGATTGTGCGCAGCGCCATCCTCTCCGGCGAACCGCGCATCGACGGGCGCGACACCAAGACGGTACGCCCGATCACCATCCGCACCGGCGTTCTGCCACGCACCCACGGCTCGGCGCTATTCACGCGCGGCGAGACCCAGGCGCTCGTAGTCACGACGCTTGGCACCGAGCGCGACTCACAAATCATTGATGCAATCGATGGCGAGCGTCGTGAGCATTTCATGATGCACTACAACTTCCCGCCCTTCTGCGTGGGTGAATCAGGGCGTGTCGGTAGCCCCAAACGGCGCGAGATCGGTCACGGCCGACTGGCCAAGCGCGGCGTTCTGGCGGTCATGCCAAGCATCGAGGAGTTCCCTTATTCGGTGCGCGTGGTCTCGGAGATCACCGAGTCGAACGGCTCCAGCTCGATGGCCAGCGTCTGTGGCACCAGTCTGGCGCTAATGGACGCCGGCGTGCCGATCAAGGCGCCGGTGGCTGGTGTCGCCATGGGTCTGATCAAGGAAGGCGAGCGCTTCGCCGTCCTGACCGACATCCTGGGCGACGAGGACCACTTGGGCGATATGGATTTCAAGGTCGCCGGAACCACCGCTGGCATCAATGCCCTGCAGATGGACATTAAGATCGAAGGCATCACCCAGGAGATCATGGAAGCCGCGCTGTCTCAAGCCAAGGATGGACGTCTGCATATCCTCGACGAGATGAGCAAGATCATCGACTCGCATCGTCTGGAAATGTCCGAGTACGCGCCACGCATCATCGAGTTCAAGATCCATCCCGAGAAGATCCGCGATGTCATCGGCAAGGGTGGCTCGGTCATCCGCTCCATCACCGAGGAGACCGGGGCGACCATCGATATCAACGACGATGGCGTGGTCAAGATCTTCTCAGTCGAGAAAGCCGCTGGCGAAGAGGCCAAAAAGCGTATTCGTTTGATCACCGCAGATGTTGAGGTCGGCAAAATCTACGAGGGTAAGGTCGCCCGCCTGATGGATTTTGGCGCCTTCGTCACCATCCTGCCGGGACGCGACGGTCTGGTGCACATCTCCCAGATTTGCGAGGAGCGTGTGCAGTCCGTGAGCGACAAACTCAAAGAAGGCGACGTGGTGCGCGTCAAGGTGCTCGAAGTCGACAAGCAGGGTCGTATCCGCCTGAGCATGAAGGCCATCGAACCCGGCGAATGATCGGCGCGAACAGCACTCAAGCGTTGACGAAAAGAACCTAACGGTCAACGCTTCCAGCCAAACGCGTACGCCTGGCACCATGACATGGTGCCAGGCGTCTTTCCTCCAGTATGCAGCCCATCCTGAGTGTGCTGTTGAAAACGCTCGGTCGCATTGCGTGACCGGCAGCGACTGCGCCTGCCTCACAGCCCGTCATCCCGCCGAACACCTCCTGGTGGCCGTGCTGGAACAGAATGCTCGCCGCAACAGATGAGCGAAAACCACTGTCGCAAATTACCACGATTGACCGATACTTGGAGTCTTGACCGGGAGACTCCATCGGTGCGTTGTGGCGCGTCTTGCAGAAACTCACTACCCCGCCGATCAGGCAGGGCGGGGCATTTGCACTGGACGGCACGGCAAAAGCACCATTGGCCCAGCAGTGGTGACGATTGCCGCCAGTTCAGGTTGGACACCAGCAGACCAACGACGCAGACACTCCAGCATGGCGCTTGCACCTTTAGCGCTCGCAATCAACCGACCTATCATGTAGAGGCAAGGGCATGGCATACGCACTTCGACTGAATAAAAGCGTCAAACACGGGCTGCGCAGAATCGCAGCGGAGTTGATCGACGACAGCATTGCCTTGGTCGAGCGCGAAGATGCCGACCGGGACGAGGTCGTGCACGAGGTCCGCAAAAACTGCAAGAAACTCCGCGGTCTGTTGCGGCTCGTGCGCCCGTGTGCGCCCGATCTCTATGCGCTGGAGAATGCCTTCTTTCGCGACGCGGCACAGTCTCTGTCGACGCTGCGCGATGCCGAGGCATCGATCGAGGCGTACGACGCGCTCATGGAGCACTTCGCCGATCAAGTCGATCGGCCCGCCATGGGGCCTATCCGGCGCGCACTGACCTTGCATAAACAAGGGCTCGCCAAAGATGGCGATGACGACTTAGACCAAAGCCTCGCCACCTTTCGCGTGCGGATGCTCGAGGCGCGCGAGCGCGTCAAGGACTGGCCACTGGCGAAAGACAGCGGCTCTCAGGCCGGTTTCGAGCTACTCGGCCCCGGCCTGGAGAAGACCTATGGCCGTGGCCGCGATACCATGCGCGCCGCCTTTGATGCACCCAGCGTCACGGCCTTCCACGACTGGCGCAAGCGGGTGAAGGATCTACGCTACCATCTGCGCCTGCTGCATCTAGTGTGGCCCGGGCTGCTCCAACCTACGCGCGATGAGGTCAAGCGTTTGTCCGATCTGCTCGGCGACGATCACGATATAGCCGTGCTGCACGACACCCTGCCAGAGGCCCTTAAGGGCGACGCAGACCCAGCGCGCAGCGAAACATTCATCGCCCTAATGCAAACCCGCAGCCAGGAGCTACGCGCCCAAGCACAGTGGCTGGGACTGCGCATCTACGCCGAGCGACCCAAGGCTTTGCGCAAGCGCATGCACCGTTACTGGCGAGCAGCCAAACAGGAAGATCAAGCAGCGCGGGCGCCTTGAACCTGACCGAAGGTTTTTGTCGAGTCCGTCAACGCTCACCTACTGAGCTTGCTGTACGCTCTGATCTCTTGGTCTACGAGCGTTGACGTCGCCCTGCTCGCGCGATCCGGCTACCACCATATCAAGACGGCCATGCCAACCAGATAGAACGTGAGTACAGCGATACTCTCGAAGCCGATGTTGGCCACACCATGACGCTGGCGTCGCACCAGACCCAAAAGCAGAAAGGCGGTCAGTAGAATGGTGAGACTGATAATGAACAGCGGTTGCTCGCCAATGGCGTGATAGATGGAGCCATCGCGATAGGCGACGTCCGAGAACACCAGAAACAGGGCATCGAAAGTATTGCCGCCGATGATACCGCCCACCGCCAGGGTTAGCGCACCTTGTCGCACTGCGGCAACGGCGGTCACCAGCTCCGGAATGGAGGTGGCCACGGCAGTAAATAGCCCCCCGACCAGCGTCTCTGACAAGCCCGTCTGGTTCACCAGCGCGATACCGGACATGCCGACCATCCAGCCCGCCAGACCCACCACGGCTCCGGCGCCGATAAAGGCCAGCCAGACCCGCCAGACGGCGCGCGTATCGCCGTCGTACTCGCCCGGTGCGTCCTCGATGGTCTCATCGGTGCGAACCGGCGTCCAATTGGGTTCAGCGCGGGCCTGCGACGCAAGCCGTACGCCGAAGGCATAGAGCGCCAGCATCAACAACGACACCGGATGCACACCCCAGAAGCTCCAGGCCGGGCTGGTCGCGGCCAAGAGTGGCAGCGCCAGGAGCGCGCATAACAGCGTGCTGTTGATGAGGTTCGCAACCGAGGCCGCGGCGTGCTCCAGATTTGCCCGTCGATAGGCGATATCGGCGATCACCAAAAAGGCAGTCTGAGCCGCGATGCCACCGACCGCATTACTGACGGCGAGTTCGGCATGTCCAGCGGCGGCCGCGGTGATCGAAGCAGCGACTCCAGGCAGCGAGGTGGTCGCTCCAAGGATGACGGCACCGAACACCGCCTCGCCCAGTCCCGTGATATCCGCCAGACGATCGGCGATGCGCGTGAGCCGAACCCCCACCACACCAATCACCAGCGTTCCGCTGGCGAAGAGCAATAAGGTCATCGTCAGTGAAAGGTCTTCAAAATGCATGGCATGTGTCCCCGTGGACGCCGCCCGCCCGGCGGTTGAACTAGCGGGAATCGAGCGGTTTCAACAAAGCAAAACACGCGCCATGAGAAAGCGCAGAGGAGAATGCCTGGTCTCGCACACTGCCACGTCCGTGATGCGAGTCTGGCCAGATGAACCATGGTCACGTGTGGCGCGATATCTGCTTAAACTACTGAATAACCTACAGCCCTCGGAGGAGCAGCACCCATTCACAACGATAACTCACACTCCAAATCCATCGGTTATCTGCTCTGGATCTTCGGGTTTCTCGGCGCCCATCGATTTTACTATGGCAAACCGGTCACCGGCACGATCTGGTTCCTGACCCTGGGTCTGCTGTTCGTGGGCTGGATCATTGATCTGTTTCTCATCCCAAGCATGGACCGGCAGGCCGACCGGCGTTTCTTCAGCGGTGCCAAGGGCTATAACGTGAGTTGGATTCTGTTGACTTTTCTCGGTCTGTTCGGCGTTCACCGCTTCTATCTCGGCAAATGGATCACGGGGCTGATTTGGCTGCTCACTGGCGGTCTCTTTCTGGTCGGATATCTGTATGACTACTGGACGCTGAACGAGCAGATCGATGAGGTCAACGCCGCGTGATATGGGTACGCATGTGCTTATGACTGAATCCAATCCAGACTCAACAGCGCCCATCCCCACGCGGGGGCTGATCCTGGTGGTGATCAATCCCGCCTCTGGCAATCCCGATCCACACGGCGCCGACCCCCTCTGTGACCTGCTGCACGAGCGCCTGAGCGAGCAAGGCATGGCGCTCAGAGTCATGAGCTTTGAACCACAGGGGTTCGCTGTCGCGCTGCACGAGGCACTCAGCGCAGAGGTCAGCGCCGTCTATGTGGCCGGTGGCGATGGGACTGTGCTTGCCGTAGTCGAGGCATTGGACGGGCGTGACGTGCCTTTGGGCATCATCCCGCGCGGCACCATGAACTGGGTGGCCAAGGATCTCGGGATACCGCCTGACCCCGAGCAGGCGATAGAGACGTTGTTGAGCGCGAAGATCGGCCACATTGATCTCGGGCGCGTCAACGGCCACCCTTTTCTCTGTGCCTGTATGATCGGCGTCGGGCCATTGGTGGCGCGCGAGCGCGAGCGCGAGCGCCATACGACCCCCTGGATTCGCTGGCCAAAGCTGTTGTTGACGGCGTGGCGTTTTGTGCAACGCTATCGCCAGCGACGCATACGCCTGGTCACTAAAGAAGGACACGGTGAACGATTGCGCACCGCCACGGTCATCATCACCAACAATTTGCTAGATGACACCTTCGGTGCCCTACCCCGGCGGTCCCGACTCGACGGCGGTGTACTGGGAATCTACGCGGTGCGCAATCGCTCGACGCGCGAGCTGGCGCGTCTACTCACACGCCTACTGATGGGCAATTGGCAGCAAGACGATGCGCTGTTGGCCATGAGCGGAAGCGAGGCGCTGCTGGCCGTCTCGGGGCGCGGAGCAATGTCGGCCTTGCTCGATGGCGAGATTCGACGCTTAAAAACCCCCTTGCGATTGTCGATCGAGCCGCACGCAGTGACGGTTCTGGTTCCAGCGCGCTGAGCAATGCCGCACTTCTAAAAGAAATCGACCGCCGATCATGATCCGTATCGCCCATATCTCCGATCTGCATTTCGGCAGACATCTGCCACGTCTCAGCGAGGCATTGATCGCGGCCGTCGAGCGGATGCGCCCCACCCTGGTCGCACTGAGCGGAGATTTAACCCAGCGCGCGCGGCCAGAGGAATTCGCGGCTGCAGCGAATTTCATACGCCTGCTACCGCGCCCTCTGCTGGTCGTTCCGGGCAATCACGACATCCCCGGCTGGAATCCCGTGCGACGTTTCATCAATCCCTGGCGTCACTGGCGACACTACATCTCCTCTGAGCTGGAACCCTGCATCCGGGAGCGTGAATTCATCGCCATCGGCGTACAGACCGCCCGACGCGCCGGATTACACCTCGACTGGTCGCGCGGGCGCATCAGCCAATCTCAGCTCGATCGCATCGAGCGCCTGGCCGCTGCAGCCGAGCCGGACTCACTGCGCGTCCTAGTCGCCCATCACCCTTTTGTGGCGCCCGCGCTGTTGCGCCGCCGCGGTCTCGTCGGCCGTGCCAATCGCGCCCTGAGTGGGCTACACTCGGCGCGCATCGACCTGATCCTCGGCGGGCATCTGCACCAGGGGCATGCCGGAATCGCCAATGGCATCGTCGTCGCCCAAGCGGGTACCGCCATCTCCAGCCGCCACAAGGGCGAGCCGAACGCCTTCAACCGCATCTCGGCCTCACCGTGCCACATCCAGATCGACTCACTGCACTGGGATGGCGCCGAGTTCGCCGCGCGACGCCGCTGGACATTTCAGAGAGACACCACGTCCGAACCCTTCATGGCGCTCTGACGTGCGACTTCCCACCTTGCCAACATCGCGTCCGCGCGTTCCCAGATGAATAACGCAGCTACACATGACTCTCCGGCGCACGATCTCCGTACGCTGCCCGCCCTTGGGTTCGATCCTAAGTCAGAGCGTTGGGTGCACGCCATCGAGCACCGTCCCCTTGATGTGGGCCGACTGACACTGGTGACCTACAACATCTGGTTCGGTAAACACCGCCGGCGCAAGCGACTGGCGGCCTTGCTCAAGCTGCTCAAGACTTGCCGAGCCGACGTGATCGCACTGCAGGAAGTGACACCGAGGCAATTGGCGCCGATCCTTGCCACGGATTGGGTGCGCCGCGACTATCTGGTCTCGGACGCCAGTGGCGTGACGCTCAAACCCCATGGCGTTCTGCTACTCTCGCGTCTGCCGATGACGCACCTGACATTCCGTCATCTGCCCAGCCGCAAGCATCGCAAGTTGCTCAGCGTGGCACTGGAGACGCCCCACGGCAGTCTGAGCATCGGCAACCTGCATCTGGAAAGCTCGCCCGCGAACCAGGCGCTTCGCCTGACGCAGCTCGGACGCATCCTTTCCACCCAGGCCAACGACAGGCACGCTATTTTGATGGGCGACTTTAATTTCGACCCGCAAACGCATGCCGAGCAGTCATGCATCAGAGACGCTTATCTCGACCTCTGGCCCGCGCTCAACGGCCACGCGCCCGGTCACACGGTCGACAGCACCCGCAATCGCATGCGCTTCCTGCACAAGCGCCGGCACGGACGCATCCGTTTCGACCGCATTCTCCTGCGCTCCGAGTCAGCCGGATGGGAGCCTCGATCAATTCATCTCCTCGGCACCGAACCCATCTCCGACTCACTGCCGGACATCTACCCCTCCGATCATTTCGGACTCGTCGCGGTCATTGCTCACCGTCGTCAAACGGGTGTCATCTCCAGAAACCTGACGCGACTCAGAAGGCACTTGAGTGTGCTTTTCCGAGCTGTCTGTCTTTCGCAGTCCAAATGACTGCGAAAGACAGACTATGCAACGTGCGCAAGACCGCCGCGATGTGTCCTTGCAAGCGGTGCGAAGACGGTTTGCAGAGCTTCCCTTAGTCCACCATTTCGCCTTGCAGAACCTGCTCGAAGGCGAGCCGACCGTCTTCGAGTGTGACTTTGATCAGATCGCCGGGGCCGAACTTGCCGGAGAGGATTTCCTGCGCCAGCGGGTTTTCGAGCTGGGCGCGGATGGCGCGTTTGAGCGGTCGCGCGCCATAGACCGGATCGAAACCAGCCTCGCCGAGATGATCGAGCGCGGCATCGTCGACTTCCAGGCGCATATCGCGATCGGCCAGACGCGCTTGCAGATAGTCGAGCTGGATGCGCGCGATGGCGCGAATCTGATCGCGCTGCAATGGATGAAAGACCACGATCTCGTCGAGCCGGTTGATGAACTCGGGCCGGAAAGCCTGACGCACGATCTCCATCACCCCGGCCTTCATCGCATCATAATCATCTTCGCCGGCGCGTTGCTGGATGATGTCCGAGCCTAGATTGGACGTCATGACGATCACCGCGTTGCGAAAATCCACCGTGCGGCCTTGACCGTCGGTCAGGCGGCCGTCGTCGAGCACCTGGAGCAGAATATTGAAGACATCCGGGTGCGCCTTCTCCACCTCGTCGAGCAGGATCAGGCTGTAGGGCCGACGACGGATCGCCTCGGTCAGATAACCGCCCTCCTCATAGCCCACATAGCCCGGCGGTGCGCCGATCAGACGCGCGACCGAGTGTTTCTCCATGAACTCGGACATATCGATCCGCACCATGGCCTCATCGGTGTCGAAAAGAAAGGCGGCCAGGGCCTTGCACAGCTCGGTTTTACCCACGCCGGTCGGACCCAGGAAGAGGAAGGAGCCAATCGGACGCCCAGGGTCCGACAGACCGGCGCGCGAGCGGCGGATGGCGTCGCTCACCACGCGCACGGCCTCATGCTGCCCGACCACGCGTCGCTCGATCTCCTGCTCCATGCGCAGCAGCTTCTCGCGCTCGCCTTCGAGCATTCGCGAGACCGGAATGCCGGTCCATTTGGAGACAATCTCGGCGATCTCCTCCTCCGTGACATTGCTGCGCAGGAGCCGGTTCTCGCCGGTCTCCACCTCGGCTGCCGAGGCGAGCTGCTTTTCCAGCTCCGGGACGCGCCCGTACTGAAGCTCGGCCATGCGTGCGAGATCGCCCGCGCGGCGCGCGGTATCCATCTCGATACGGGCCTGTTCAAGCGCCTCCTTGATGTGTCCGGCGCCCTGGACTGCGGCCTTCTCCGACTTCCAGATCTCGTCGAGATCGGCGAATTCGCGTTCCAGACGCTCGATCTGATCCTCGAGATCTGCGAGCCGTTTTTTCGATGCGTCGTCGGTCTCTTTTTTGACCGCCTCGCGCTCGATCTTGAGCTGAATCAGACGCCGGTCGAGCCGGTCCATCTCCTCGGGCATCGAGTCGATTTCCATGCGAATCAGAGATGCCGCCTCGTCGATCAGGTCGATCGCCTTGTCCGGGAGTTGACGATCAGCGATATAGCGATGCGACAGCACGGCCGCGGCGACGATCGCCGGGTCGGTAATGTCCACCATGTGATGGACCTCGTAGCGCTCCTTGAGCCCGCGCAGAATGGCGATGGTGTCCTCGACGTTCGGCTCTTCCACCAGCACCTTCTGGAAGCGACGCTCGAGCGCGGCGTCTTTCTCGATATATTTGCGATACTCATCGAGCGTCGTGGCGCCGACACAGTGCAGATCACCGCGCGCCAGCGCGGGTTTGAGCATGTTGCCCGCGTCCATGGCGCCCTCGGCTTTACCGGCGCCGACCATGGTGTGGAGTTCATCGATAAACAGGATGACGTTGCCTTCCTGGCGGGCGATGTCGTTGAGCACCGCCTTCAGGCGCTCCTCGAACTCGCCGCGGAACTTGGCCCCGGCAATCAGCGCGGCCATGTCGAGCGAGAGCAGACGCCGCGATTTAAGCCCTTCCGGTACCTCGCCGTTGACGATGCGCTGAGCAAGCCCCTCGACGATGGCCGTCTTACCGACACCGGGTTCACCGATCAGCACCGGGTTGTTCTTGGTGCGCCGCTGCAACACCTGAATGGTGCGACGGATCTCATCATCGCGCCCGATCACCGGGTCGAGCTTGCCCTGCTCGGCACGTTCGGTGAGATCGATGGTGTACTTTTCGAGCGCCTGGCGCTGATCCTCGGCATTGGGATCATCGATACTTTGGCCACCCCGCACGGACTCGATCGCTTTTTCGATGGCCCCTTTGCTCGCGCCGGCCTCGCGCAACGCCCCGCCGAGCGCGCCCTTGTCCTCCAGTGCCGCCAGAACGAACAGCTCCGAGGAGATGTACTGATCCTTGCGTTGCTGGGCGAGCTTATCGGTTAGGTTGTGCAGTCGACTCAGATCGTTGCTCAGATGCACATCGCCGCCCGAACCCTGCACGGTCGGCAGACGGTCAAGCGCCTCGCCCAGGCTCGAGCGTAGTTTGTTGGCGTTGACATCGGCTTGATTGAGCAGATGCCTACTGGTGCCGCCCTCTTGATCGAGCAGGGCGATCATTAGATGGATGGGGTCGATGAATTGATGATCGCGGCCCAGAGCGAGGCTTTGGGCGTCGGCCAGGGCGGCTTGAAACTTCGCTGTCAGTTTGTCCATTCTCACGCGGTTTACTCCAGAGATTTCATAAGGTTTTACTTGAGATAAGGAGATCGCAGGCGCGAATCAAGCAGAACGCAGGCTATTTCCTGGATAACCGCAATGGAAATTTCAGCTATCATGCCCGCGTGAATCTTCGCGACCTGAAATATATCCTCGCCGTTGCGGAAACGCGCCATTTTGGGCGCGCCGCCGAGCGTTGCTTCGTCAGTCAACCGACCTTGAGCGGACAGATCAAAAAGCTCGAGGCAGAACTCGACGTGGTAATCTTCGAGCGTACCAACCGCTCTGTCGAGATCACCCCGGTCGGGGCGATTATCCTGGCCCATGCCCAACTTGCTCTGGAACAGACCGGCGCCATCGAGCAGGCTGCTAGCGCCCACCAGGATCCGCTCGCAGGTGCGCTGCGCGTTGGTGCTATTCCCACCATCAGCCCGTATCTCATACCGCAGGTACTCGTGCCGCTCAAACGCACGCATCCGAAGCTCCGGCTGGTGTTGTCCGAGGAGATCACCGATTCGCTGATCGAGCGCCTGTCGCGCCATGAAATCGATGCCGCGCTGCTGGCCACGCCGATCGATGGGACCGAGTTTGAGAGCATTGCGCTGTTTGAGGAACCCTTTTGGCTCGCCCACCCGGCCAATCACGCGCTCGGCTCGCAGACGGCGATCACCGCCAAAGATCTCGAAGCGATCGATCTGCTGCTGCTCGCCGACGGTCATTGTCTGACGCACCAGGTCATGGATGTCTGTCGGCTCGCGGAGCGGCCAACCCAGGGTGAAATGGCCGATTTGCGCGCCTCGAGCCTGGAAACCCTGCTGCAATTGGTTGCCGCTGGCTTTGGCTGCACGCTGATCCCGGCGCTGGCCATGCGCGGCGGCTGGATGATCGACAGCGGCATCGCAGTACGACCGCTGGATCTGCCGGACGCCTTCCGGCGTATCTCGCTGGTCTTCAGGCGCAGCTTTCCACGTCGCCAGGCCCTCACCGCCTTCGCCGACATCGTGCGCGAGCATCTGCCCGACACCGTCAGGCGCTTGAACTGATCGATATCCGCTGACTCACGGCTGGCAATAATGGCGACACAGTACCCTTTGATTCTGGTCGATGCCTCTGGCTATCTATTCCGCGCTTACCATGCCCTGCCCAAGCTGACCAACTCCCAGGGCGAGGCGACCGGCGCTCTGGTGGGCGTGCTCAACATGCTGCGCAAGCTCATCGACGAGCACCAGCCGGACTATATCGGCGTGGTCTTCGACGCGCCCGGTAAGACCTTCCGCAACGATCTCTACGCCGAGTACAAGGCGCACCGCCCGGCGATGCCAGAGGATCTGCGCGAACAGATTCAGCCGCTCCAGGACATCATCGCCGCCATGGGTCTGCCACTGCTCGCGGTGGCGGAGGTCGAGGCGGACGATGTCATCGGCACGCTCGCGACCCAGGCCGCAGCCCAGGGCATGGCGACCCTGATCTCGACCGGCGACAAAGACCTGGCGCAACTGGTCGACACGCATGTGACGCTGGTCAACACCATGACCGACACGCTGCTTGACCCAGACGGCGTTATGGAGAAGTTCGGCGTCCCGCCCGAGCGCATCGTCGACTATCTGAGCCTCATGGGCGACAGCGTGGACAATGTCCCCGGCGTGCCCAAGTGCGGTCCTAAGACCGCAGCCAAGTGGATCGCGCAATACGGCGATCTCGATGGCGTCATCGCCCATGCCGATGCGATCAAGGGCAAGGTCGGCGAGTACCTGCGCGAGGCGCTCGATCAGCTCCCGCTCGCGCGCGCACTGACCACCATCAAGCGCGATGTCGCACTCGATCTGGGTCCGGGCGATCTGCGCCCCACACCACCCGACATCGAGACGCTGCGCGGCTGGTACGAGCGGCTGGAATCGCGCCGATTGCTCGCGACCCTGGATGAGGCGGGTGACGACGCAGCCTCGCGCAATACGCCCGCGCCGGACCATCTGGACTATGACCTGGTACTCACCGAGCAGGCGCTGGATGTCTGGGTCGAGCGGATTGAATCCGCCGAGCTGTTCGCCTTCGACACCGAGACCACCGCTCTCGACTACATGCGCGCCGAGCTGGTTGGGCTGTCTTTGGCCGTCGAACCCGGCGCAGCGGCCTATATCCCGCTCGCACATGCCTATCCGGGCGCACCGGATCAGCTCGACCGCGACGCAGTTCTGGCCCGCTTGAAACCCCTGCTGGAAGATCCGAGCCGCGCCAAGGTCGGTCAAAATCTCAAGTATGACATGAGCGTGCTGGCCCGCTACGCCATCGCGCTGCGTGGCGTCGAGCACGACACCATGCTCGCGAGCTATGTGCTCGACAGTGCGGCAAACCGCCACGATATGGATTCACTGGCCAAGAAATATCTACAGTGCGACACCGTCCGTTTCGAGGACGTCGCGGGCAAAGGCGCCAAACAGCTCAGTTTCGATCAGGTGCCGCTGGAGCAGGCCGGACCCTATGCCGCCGAGGACGCCGACATCACCCTGCGTCTGCACCGCGCCCTCTGGCCCAAGCTGGAGGCCACGCCCGCGCTGGCCGAACTCTATCGCACCATCGAGATACCGCTGGTCGGCATCCTCTCGCGCATGGAACGCACGGGGGTGCGTATCGACAGCCAACTGCTCGCCGAGCAGAGCCAGGAGCTGGCCGAGCGCATCGTCGCTCTGGAGGCTCAAGCCTACGCGGTCGCTGGGCGTCGCTTCAACATGGGTTCGCCCAAACAGATCGGGACCATCTTCTTCGAGGAGCTGGGCCTGCCCGTGGTCTCCAAGACACCGAAGGGTGCGCCATCGACCTCCGAGGCGGTGCTCGAACAACTCGCAGCCCAAGGCCATGCCCTGCCCGATCTCATCCTCCAGCATCGCGGACTGTCCAAGCTCAAGTCGACCTATACCGACAAGCTGCGCCAGATGATCAATCCCGAGACCGGACGGGTGCATACCTCCTATCATCAAGCAGTCACAGCCACCGGGCGGCTTTCCTCCAGCGACCCGAATCTTCAGAATATCCCGATACGCACCGAGGAAGGGCGGCGCATCCGCCGTGCCTTTGTTGCCGAACCCGGCCACCTGCTGCTGGCTGCGGACTATTCTCAGATTGAACTGCGCATCATGGCGCATCTGTCCGGCGACACGCGTCTGCTCGCGGCCTTCGCCAGCGGTCAGGACATCCATCGCGCGACGGCGGCCGAGATCCTGGACCTGTCGCCTGAGGCGGTGACGGGCGAACAGCGCCGCTCGGCCAAGGCGATCAACTTCGGACTGATCTACGGCATGTCGGCCTTCGGTCTGGCGCGTCAGCTCGGGATCGAGCGGGGCGCAGCTCAAGAATACGTGGATCGCTATTTCCAGCGCTATCCAGGCGTCAAAGACTACATGGAACGCACCCGCGCCCAGGCGCATGACACCCGCTTCGTCGAAACACTTTTCGGCCGTCGACTTTATCTTCCCGATATCAATCACAGCAATCAGAACCGCCGCGCGGGCGCCGAGCGCACCGCCATCAACGCGCCTATGCAGGGCAGCGCCGCCGACATCATCAAGCGCGCCATGATTACGGTAGATCAATGGCTGCGCGCCGAGCAGCCGCCGGTACGCATGATCATGCAGGTTCACGATGAGCTGGTCTTCGAGGTCGCCGAAGCCGCCGTCGAGACGGCCAGCGAACGGATTCGCTCGGCCATGCAATCAGCGGCTGAACTCGCCGTGCCGCTGATCGTAGACATCGGGCAAGGTGCCAACTGGGATGCGGCTCATTGATCGACACGGGAACTTAGCCGATTACACACAGTCCCATTGATTGAGCGAAACGGGAGCTGTTTGCTTCTCCCCCGAGTGGCAGCTCCAAACCCCGGAGTCCCCAAGCCGGGGAAAGCGTTCCCTCGAGGTTCCTTACCCCCGGACCTCGGGGGTTCTTTATTTTAGCGGCCCGTACTTTCCGCGCCGCTACGCCTCTCTGACCTCAGCCGCACACTGCGGGTCGAGTCCTGTGCGCCTGGTCGCTATACTGCACAGTACGCAGCGGTGCGCACCAAACCTGAGAGGCTATCGCATGATCGAGATCGAATATATCGTCAAGGACAGCAACGGAGTCGAGAGATTGCGAACGACAGACAAGAAGGCCGCCGATGCCTATGACCGGGCGCTCGACAATGCCGACCGCTTGGCGCAGATGTTGCGAGCGGACAAGGTGCTTGAGAGCCTCTCCGATGCCGATCTGGAAGAATTGACCATCTATCTCGCACGCAATGCCCGTGACGTCGAACGCGTGCTCAAGGGCAAAGCGCCCGAGCGCGACAAGACCGAGACGCGGCCCACCGTCCCGAATGCGGACAATGTCGCCCCAATCAAGTCAAGCGCCTAAAGTCTGGCGTGATTCGATGAGCACATCAGCCAGCGGCAGAGCGCGCGTGGCCATCGCCGGCGCCAGCGGTTTCATCGGTACAGCCCTGGCTCCCCAGCTTGCTGAAACCCATGAGGTCATCGCCCTGACACGCTCTCACGCGCGTGCCGCCACACCAGATCCAACACCCGGCATTACCTGGCGCCACTGCGACCTGTTTCGTGCCAGCGATGTGCAAGCCGGTCTCGCCGGTGCCGATTACGCAGTCTATCTAGTGCATTCATTGACCCCATCTTCGCGTCTGACCCAAGCGAGCGCGCGCGATATGGATCTCGTGCTGGCTGACAACTTCGCGCGGGCCGCCGCAGCCAATGGCGTCAAGCAGATCGTCTTCGTCAGCGCAGTCATGCCCCAGAGCCTGGCTTGCTCGCCTTTGTTGTGGAGCCGTCGCGAGGTGGAGATGGTACTCGGCTCGCGCGCAACCCCAGTCACGGCATTGCGCGCGAGTCTGGTCGTCGGTCCAGGCGGTACAGGCTCCAACCTGCTGCTCGATCTGGTACGCCGGTTGCCGCTAGTGGCGCTGCCGCCCGCCGCACGCTCGCTGACACAACCGATCGCGCTGACCGATCTGGTTCGTGCCATTCTTCACTGTCTCGGTCGACCGAAGACATTCACCGGTGACTTCGACATCGGTGGCGTTGAAGCGCTGAGCTACGAACACATGCTGCGCCACAGCGCCTCGGCGCTAGGGCTGAAACGACGCTTCGTGCGCCTGCCTTATGCGCCGGGTGCACTGGTGTCGCTCACCGCACGTCTGGTCAGTGGCGCACCGGCGCACCTCATCGGCGCCATCGTCGAGAGCCTGCCGCAGGATACCCTGGTGCGTGATAACGCCGTGCAGCGCGCCATTGCGCCTGATGCCCTGAGTTTTCGCGAGGCGCTGGCGACCTGTATCGACCCGCGTACCAACCGACCCAGACCCGCACCACGCCAGCGCATCGTGCCCCAACACCAGGCGTTGCTGCGACGCCAGTCGCTGGTGCGCTCCATCCAGCGCATCATCCTGCCGCCGGGGCAAGATGCC
>JARIBS010000082.1 GCA_029257385.1 Thiorhodococcus sp. | reverse complement strand
CGGGGGTCTACCAGGGACGTGAAATGCTCAAGAATGCTTGCTGACATGAGAAACTCCAACGGTTGTTTCTCGCTAGCATCCGTCAACTCCCTGGAAAACGGAATGTTTAAACGCGCTCGCCCTGGGGATGGCCGCTTCGCGGATCGTGGGCTGTTCAACCTGCTATTATGCGAAGCTACGCCGCCAGGAAGCAAAGATCGTTCGCCGTGACACAGACGCAGACGCCCCATTCCGAGATCCCGCCTGTCCCATTCTCCGCCGACGAGCGCCGCGCCACCGCCGGGCTTGCCGCGATCTTTTCCACGCGCATGCTTGGGCTTTTCATGGTGCTGCCGGTGCTGGCAATCTACGCCCATGACTTGCCCGGTTCGACGCCCATCCTGGTCGGGTTGGCGATCGGCGCCTACGGCCTGACCCAGGCGCTGCTCCAGATCCCTTTGGGGCTGCTATCAGATCGTATCGGACGCAAGCCGGTGATCTACGCCGGGTTGGTGCTCTTCATGCTGGGGAGCGCGGTCGCGGCGATGGCCGACAGCATCCAGATGGTCATTCTGGGGCGAGTCATCCAGGGCAGTGGAGCAATTGCCGCAGCGATCATCGCCCTGACCGCTGACCTCACGCGCGACGAGGTGCGCACCAAGGGCATGGCGGTCATCGGCATCAGTGTTGCCTTGTCTTTTGCCGCGGCTCTGGTCATCGGTCCGCCGCTGTCGCGCTGGATCGGCATCTCCGGCATCTTCTGGCTGACTGCGGGACTGGCGGTCGCGGGTATGCTGGTGCTGGCCTATGTGGTGCCCACCCCGGCGCGCGCGGGGATGCATCGCGACTCCCAGCCGGTGCTCGACCAGCTCTCCGGCGTGATCCGCAATCCGACTCTGCTGCGGCTGGATCTGGCGATCTTTCTGCTGCATCTGACCATGGTCAGTCTGTTTGTGGTGCTGCCGCTGTCCGTTCAGGACGCGGGCCTGCCGCTGGCCGATCACTGGATACTCTATCTGCCGGCCGTGCTGTTGGCGATCGTCGCCATGGTGCCGTTCATCATTCTTGCCGAGCGGCTCGGTAAGGTGCGACCGGTGCTCTTGGGATCCGTGATCACGCTGGGGTTGTGCATGCTCGGCTTCTTTGTCTTCAACCAGTCGCTGTGGGTGGTCGGTGTCCTGCTGATCGCCGTGTTCACGATCTTCAATCTGCTGGAGGCGGTGCTGCCCTCGCTGGTCTCCAAGGCCGCGCGCGCAGGGGCCAAGGGCACGGCCATGGGCGTCTTCTCCAGCGCTCAGTTTGTGGGCGCCTTTCTTGGCGGGTTGCTGGGCGGTCTGGCACATGAGCACTTCGGGGCCGATGCGGTCTATCTGGTCGGCGTTCTGACCTCACTGGTCTGGGTCGGTCTGGTGATGACGCTGTCGATTCCGGCGAACCTGACCCGTCATGTGTTGTCGCTGGGGACGGCGCTTGGGGCCGATGCATCGGCGCTGGAGCAGCGTCTGCTGGCGGTACCGGGTGTGAAGGAGGCGGCGATCGTGCTTGAGGAGGGCGTCGCCTACCTCAAAGTGGACAGTCAACAGCTCGATTGGGCAAGATTACAGACTTTTTCATCGGCCAATGCCCGATAGATGGCGCGGCTGTGGCTGGCGGTTTTTCAGTGAACAATTAATCGTCCCCGCGCTGCGTGGGACGGGAGGAAAACATGGCGGGAGTGAACAAGGTGATCCTGATCGGCAATCTCGGAGCCGATCCCGACGTGCGTTATATGCCGAGCGGCGATGCGGTGGCCAATATCCGCATTGCCACGAGCGAGACCTGGAAGGATCGCAACACCGGCGAGAAACAAGAGCGCACCGAGTGGCACAATGTGGTCTTCTTTGGGAAGATCGCCGAGATCGTCAAGCAGTACCTGCGCAAAGGCTCCAAGATCTATGTCGAGGGCAAGCTGCGCACCCGCAAGTGGCAGGGGCAGGATGGCCAGGACCGCTATACCACTGAGGTGGTGGTCGACTTCGGTGGCACCATGCAGATGCTCGATAGCCGTCAAGGCTCCGGCATAGGCTCAGCCGCCCCCTACGACGAGACGCCCACCCAACCCGCGCGCGGTGCGAGCCGTCCGCCGGCCCGCGAGCATGCCAACCAGCAGGGCGGGACGGGTGCGAGCGGTCCCAGTGATCCGGGCGGTTTCGACGACGATATCCCCTTCTAGTTGCGAATTTTTTATAGGCAAATAAAGCACTTAGGAAATATCCAGCCGCGCAGAACTGACAGAATGAACAAGAAGGATCTCAGCGAGCGGGACATCTGCACCAAGTTCATTACCCCGGCCCTGCGCAAGGCGGACTGGGACGAGCAGTTGCAGATCCGCGAGGAAGTCAGCTTCACCAAGGGCCGCATCATCGTGCGCGGCAAGCTGGTGAGCCGCGGTAAGAGCAAGCGCGCCGACTACATCCTCTACTACAAGCCGAACATCCCTATCGCGGTTATCGAGGCCAAAGACAACACCCACAGCGCCGGCGATGGGATTCAGCAGGCCCTCGGCTACGCCGTAACGCTCGATGTGCCCTTCGTCTTTTCGTCCAACGGCGACGGTTTTGTCTTTCACGACCGCACCGGCACGGGCGACGCCACCGAGACCACCCTCACGCTCGATGCCTTCCCATCGCCGGACGCGCTCTGGGCGCGCTATCGCGCCTGGAAGGGGTTCACCCCAGAGGCCGAGCAGATCGTACTGCAGCACTACTACGATGACGGCAGCGGCAAGACGCCACGCTATTACCAGGTCAGCGCCGTCAACGCAGCCATCGAGGCGATCGCGAAGGGCTGCGACCGCGTGTTGCTCGTCATGGCAACCGGCACCGGCAAGACCTACACCGCCTTCCAGATCATCTGGCGGCTGTGGAAGGCGGGTCGCAAGAAACGCATCCTGTTCCTCGCCGACCGCAACGTGCTCATCGACCAGACGATGGTCAACGACTTCCGCCCGTTCGGCCCGGCGATGGCCAAGCTCTCGACCAAGGCCAAGACCATCGAGCGGGAAGACGGCAGCAAGGTGGACCTTACAATCGCCTTCGACAAGAAGCGCCGCATCGACCCGGCCTACGAGATCTATCTCGGGCTTTATCAGGCGATCACCGGCCCCGAGGACCGCCAGAAGCTCTACCGCGAATTCTCGCCCGGCTTCTTCGACCTCATCGTTATCGACGAGTGTCACCGTGGCAGCGCCGCCGAGGATTCCGCTTGGCGCGAAATCCTGGAGCACTTCTCGGCAGCCACTCAGATTGGCCTCACCGCAACGCCGAAAGAGACGGAATACGTTTCCAACATCGCCTACTTCGGCGAGCCGGTTTACTCGTACTCGTTGAAGCAGGGCATTCGCGACGGCTTCCTCGCGCCCTACAAGGTGGTCAAGATCCACATCGACCGCGACGTCGAGGGCTACCGCCCGGAGCAGGGTCAGCTCGACCGCGACGGTGAGGCGGTCGAGGACCGCATCTACAACACCAGGGACTTCGATCGCACGCTGGTGCTGGACGAGCGCACCCGGCTCGTCGCGCGCAAGATCACGGAGTTTCTCATGCAGAGCGGCGACCGTTTCCAGAAGACCATCGTCTTCTGCGTCGATCAGGAGCATGCGGCCCGCATGCGTCAGGCGTTGATCAACGAGAACGCCGATCTGGTCAAGGCGAACCACCGCTATGTCATGCGTATCACCGGTGGTGATGCCGAGGGCCAGGCCGAGCTTGGCAACTTCATCGATCCCGAGGCGCGATACCCGGTGCTGGTGACCACCTCGCGTCTGCTCTCCACCGGCGTAGATGCCCAGACCTGTCGGCTGATCGTGCTCGACCGCCAGGTCGGCTCGATGACCGAGTTCAAGCAGATCGTCGGACGCGGCACCCGCGTGCATGAGGACACGCAAAAGTACTACTTCACGCTAATCGACTTCCGCGGTGCGACCAGCCACTTCGCTGACCCGGAGTTCGACGGTGAGCCGGTTCAGATCTACGAGCCGCGCGAAGACGATCCCGTCGCGCCGCCGGACGAGCCGACACCCGACGACGAGGCTACGGATGCCGAAGTCAGTGAAGACTCCGGCGACTACGCGGTCCTCGTCGGCGACACGCCGGACATCGGCCTCCAAACCGGCGGGGAGAAGTGCAAGAAGATCTACGTCGATGGCGTCACGGCTCGGATCATCGCCGAGCGCGTCGAATACCTCGACGAGCACGGCAAGCTCGTCACCGAGAGCCTGCGCGACTTCACGCGCAAGGCTTTGCACCGGCACTTTGCGAGCCTTGATGATTTCCTCAAGCGCTGGGGCGCGGCCGAGCGCAAACAGGCGCTGATCGACGAGCTGGCGTCCGAGGGGTTGCCGCTGGATGTCATCGCCGCCGAATTGGGCAAGGACCTCGACGTCTTCGACCTCATCTGCCACATTGCCTTCGATGCCAAGCCGCTCACCCGACGCGAGCGCGCCGAGAATGTCAAAAAGCGCGACGTCTTCGCGCAATACGGCCCGCAGGCCCGTGCCGTGCTTGATGCGCTGCTTGACAAGTACGCTGACGAAGGCGTGCTCAACCTCGACGACACCAAGGTGCTGCGCATCCCACCGCTCGATGCGCTCGGCACACCGCTCCAGCTCGTCAAAGCCTTTGGCGGCAAGGCCAGCTTTGAGCAGGCTGTGAACGCGCTGCAATCCGCCCTTTATCAGGAAACAGCATAGATCCCATGACTCTCCGCAGCCGAAGATTTGCGCCTATCATTCATCATCGTAACTGACTTGGAGCCTTGCACCCAATGACTCAAAATGCCGATCCTGCGGTTTCGCTCAAGTATTTGGACGGTCGTATCACCGTTCACCCGGACATCTGTAACGGGCACCCGACGATTCGGGGCTTGCGGATCACCGTCGAGACGGTGCTCGGCTTTCTCGGTGCAGGAGACTCCCAAGAAGAGATCCTAAGCCAGTACCCACCCCTGGAGCCGGCAGATATCGATGCCTGCCTGCGTTTCGCCGCCGACTTGATGGCTCGACGCTATACGCTGCGTCACGTCGCCTGATGCCGCGCTTCCTGATCGACGTCAACCTGCCGTATCGTTTCGCCCTCTGGTCTGGCGGCGACTGCATGCACATGCGCGATCTCGGTGAGACCTGGACCGATACCCAGATTTGGGAGTACGCGCGGGAACGCGACATGGTCATCGTGTCCAAGGACACGGATTTTTCAGATCGGGTGATGGTGAGCTCTCCGCCGCCGGGGGTCGTTCATGTCCGCTTCGGAAATATGCGGATGCGCGACTTCCACGGCCTGATCACCCGGTTGTGGCCACAGGTCACCGCGTTGAGCATGTCCAACAGGCTGGTGCGTCTCTACCAGGATCGTATCGAGACGATCGAGTAACAGAATCCAACCTTCGAGCGGCTTATTTGCCACATCGCCTTGAAGCCTTCGGCGGCAAGCCCGGCTTCGAGCAGGCCTTACACGCGCTTCAATCCGCCCTCTATCACAGGAAACCGCCTAGCTCCCATGTCCGTCCGCACACTCGTTAAATCCATCCAGGACATTATGCGCCAAGACACCGGCGTCGACGGCGACGCCCAGCGCATCAGCCAGCTCTGCTGGATGTTCTTCCTCAAGATCATCGACGACCAGGATCAGGAGTTCGAGCTTCTGCGCGACGATTACCGCTCGCCCATCCCGCGCAGGCTCCAGTGGCGAGCCTGGGCGGCGAACCCGGAAGGCATCACCGGTGAAGAGTTGCTCGATTTCGTCAACGATGACCTGTTCCCGACGTTGAAGGATCTCGGCATCACCAGCAAACCCGGCGACCGCCGCCGCGTGGTGCGCGACGTTTTCGAGGACGCTTACAACTACATGAAGTCCGGCCACCTGATGCGTCAGGTGGTCAACAAGATCAACGCCATCGACTTCAACAACCTGCGTGAGCGCCAGCACTTCGGCGACATCTACGAGCAGATCCTCAACGACCTGCAGTCCGCCGGAAACGCTGGCGAGTACTACACTCCGCGCGCCCTGACCGCTTTCATGACGGACCGCATCGACCCGCGCCCCGGCGAGATTCTGCTTGATCCCTCCTGCGGCACCGGTGGATTTCTCACCGGCGCCATCGACCACATGCGCAAGCAGTACGTGAAGAGGCCCGAGCACGAAGAGGCGATGCCGGCCGCTCTGCGCGCGGTCGAGAAAAAGCAGCTCCCGCACATGCTCTGCGTCACCAACATGCTGCTGCACGGCATCGAAGACCCGAGCTTCGTGCGCCACGACAACACCCTCGCGCGGCCCTATATCAGCTATGGCCAAAGCGACCGTGTGGACATCGTGCTCACCAACCCGCCCTTCGGCGGGCGCGAGGAGGACGGCGTCGAGTCCAACTTTCCGGCCCACTTCCGCACCCGTGAGACCGCCGATCTCTTCCTCGCGCTCATCATTCGGCTGCTCAAGCCGGGCGGGCGCGCCGCCGTGGTGCTGCCGGACGGCAGCCTGTTCGGCGAGGGCGTCAAGACGCGGCTCAAGGAGCATCTGCTGGAGGAATGCAACCTGCACACCATCGTGCGGCTGCCGAATTCCGTGTTCAAACCCTACGCCAGCATCGGCACCAACCTGCTGTTCTTCGAGAAGGGCGCACCGACTCAGGACGTCTGGTTCTGGGAGCACCGCGTCCCGGAGGGGCAGAAGGCCTACTCCATGACCCGGCCAATCCGTGTCGAGCATCTAAACGACTGCGTCGACTGGTGGGGCGGTGCCGAGCGCACGGACCGCGAGGCAGGCCCACAGGCCTGGGAAGTCGGCATCGACGACATCAAGGCCCGAGGCTACAACCTCGACATCAAGAATCCCCACAGCGTCGAGGACGACCACGGCGATCCGGACACGCTGCTGGCCGATCTCGACGCCGCCGAGCGCGAGGCCGCAAGCCTGCGCGCGCAACTCAAGGGCGTGCTCGCCGAGGCGCTGTTGCGATGAATCCAGATCGATTGCTCGCGCTCTACGAGCGCATCGCCGACACGCCCGACGCCGTCGTGCGGCTGCGGCGGTTCATTCTCGATCTGGCGGTGCGGGGGAGGTTGGTGGCGCAGGATCCGGAGGATGAACCGGCGGGAGAGCTGTTGAAGCGGATCGCCTTGGAGAAGGCGCGGTTGATCAAGGCAGGGGAAATCAAGCCCGAAAAACCTCTGACTCCAATCCAATTTGGCGATCTTCCCTTCCATCTGCCGGGAGCCTGGTTGGGTGTTCGGCTGGCGGATATCTCGGTTTGCTTAGATTACCGACGAAAACCGATCAATGCCACCGAGCGAGAAAAACGAATTGAGGGAAAGTCGCCTCGTGAACTTTTCCCGTATTTCGGTGCGACACAACAGCAGGGATGGATCGACGGTTTTCTATTTGATGAAGAATTGGTCTTGCTTGGCGAGGATGGCGTTCCGTTTTTTGACCCACTACGACCGAAGGCCTATCTCATTTCTGGCAAGTCGTGGGTGAATAATCATGCCCATGTTTTCAAAGGAATTCTGATATCACACGCGTTCTTAGTGCATTGCCTGAACGTCTTTGATTACTCAGGTCGTGTTGTCGGAGCCACGCGGTCGAAACTCAATCAAGCTCGGGCAATCAACATTCCTGTTCCCCTCCCACCCCTCGCCGAACAACACCGCATCGTCGCCAAGGTCGATGAGCTGATGGCACTGTGCGATCGGCTGGAGACGGCGCGGGCGCAGCGGGAGTCGACGCGCGACCGGCTGGCGGCGGCGAGCCTCGCCCGTCTCAACGCACCCGATCCCGACCCGGCCACCTTCACCGACCACGCCCGCTTCGTCCTCGACGCCCTGTCGGCACTCACAACCCGCCCCGACCAGATCAAGCAACTCCGCCAGACCATCCTCAACCTCGCCGTGCGCGGTAGGTTGGTGGCGCAGGATCCGGCGGATGAACCACATGCAGAATTACTGGCCAAGATACCCACGAAGCCTCTTCACCAAGGACACGCTCCGATGAATTGGCGCAGCGCTACGGTAGGGACGCTTCTTGATTTCAAGTATGGTAAGGGGTTGAAGGCAAGCGAACGCACCGAAACAGGCCCGGTGCCTGTTTATGGGTCAAATGGTGTCGTGGGTTATACCGATGACTCACTGACGGACCGGCCATCTATCATTGTTGGTCGCAAAGGATCGGCTGGCGCACTTAATCTTTGTGATGGGCCGTCGTGGACGACCGACGTTGCGTATTTCGTTGAAAGTCCGGCGTTTTTCAATCTGCAATTCCTTCTCTACACGCTCTCCGCACTTGACCTCGACAAGCTTGGGAAAGGTGTCAAACCGGGGTTAAGCCGACCGGACGCGTATGAGCTTCTGATTTGCATCCCACCCCTCGCCGAACAACACCGTATCGTCGCCAAGGTCGACGAACTCATGGCCCTGTGCGATCGGCTCGAAGCCAGCCTCGCCACCGCCGACAGCACCCGCCGCCGCCTGCTCGACGCGCTGCTGCGCGAGGCGTTGGCGCCGACCACGACAGCCGACTCGATCGAAACCGCCGAAGCCCTCGCGTTGGCTTGACCCCACGCCTAAAGGCGGGATTGCGCCGACAAGATGTTCATCGCCTACGTCTGGGAGGCAGGGCGAGCGCGTTTAAATTCTCAGCCAAACACGACCTTGGCGCGGTAGTCGTCATTCCACGCGGCCTTGCGGCGCTTCTTGGGCAGACTGAACGCTGAACCCTCCTGTTCGAAGAGATTCATACACAGGTGGCGCACCGAGGTCATGATGGCAGGGGCTTGTCCCTTGCGGATCCGGCTCGCATCGTCGCCGAATGTCACGTCGA
>JARIBS010000062.1 GCA_029257385.1 Thiorhodococcus sp. | reverse complement strand
CCCGCGCTCGCCCTCGCTTGAATCCCGCTCCTGCGTACTGGTGTACCGGTAGACCCTAAGCACAGGTCATGCCGATCTTGTCTTGGCTCCCGTCTCTCGATGTGTCCGACTCCAGGGCTAGGGCATCTGTTTTAATCGGTGATGTTGGCAAAGCCACCCAAATACCCGGCGCAGGTCTAAAAGCGCGGGTGCTTTACCACCCTAACCCTGTGAAAAGCACCACGAACGCGGCGCTCTGCTGGCTTTATTGCCCGCGTGCCCTGCGGCGCTTTATGGCATGCCCCTTGCTGTGTATTTGGCGCTGCCTCGCAACTGATGGGGCGCGGGATTCTGAACCCGCATGCATAGGCAGGATAGCGACGCGCTCACAGCGTCGCGGATAAGCATCCCACCCAACTAGAGGACTTTTGAAATGGTAACCACCGTTGGCACTGAATCCACTCTTGCCTCGCGGCTGACTCACTTGGTCACACTCGAGTACAACGCGATCGAGGCCTATGAGGCCGCCATCAACCGGCTCGACGACAGCGAGTGCAAGAAGAAGCTTGAAGAGTTCATGGCTGATCATAAGCGGCACACTGAAACCGTCGGCGCCCATCTCAAAAGCATGAACGAATCGGTTCCGGACGAGCCGGGCCTGAAGAGCATTCTGACTCAGGGAAAGGTCCTCATCGGCGGACTCATGGGCGATAAGGCGATTCTGCAAGCCATGAAGACGAACGAAGACGACACCAATAGCGCCTACAGCAACGCCCTGGAGCACGATGATATGCCCAAGGACGTGCGCAGTACGCTAGAGGAAAATCTCGAGGATGAGCGCCGCCACCGCGCCTGGATCGAAGAAAAGATCAAGAAAATGTAGCACGGAGACCTGAAGCACCCGTAAAGGTTCGCGTGACGCCGCCCGGCGGCGTCACGCGAAAACCCGCCACCAGCGGCTCAAAGCCAGAACTCGGGATAGCGCCGGGTATTGGGGATATTGTTGACCAGCAGGGCGACGATCAGCAGGATGAGCGGTGCCAGCGTTGCGGGAATGAGCACGAAAAGATAGCCCATCGCATGGACTTGGTCAGAACCGACGGTCGCGATCAAAGCCGTGGCACCGCCGGGCGGATGCAGTGTCTTGGTCAGGTGCATGAGCGCGATTGAGGTGGCCACCGCGATCGCCTGGGCCAGCCAGGGATCTTGATGGAGCAGCTTCCAGGCCGTAACGCCCACGAGCGCCGAGATCAGATGACCACCGATCAGATTGCGCGGCTGAGCCAGTGGGCTGCGCGGGGTGCCGTAGAGGAGTACGGCAGACGCTCCGAGTGAACCCATCATGAGTGTTGTGTCAGTGCCCGTGAAGAACTGCTGATTCAGCCAGCCGACCGCGCCGATGCCAAGGCATGCCCCGACCCACGACCAGAGCACTTCCAGATTGCCGACGCGCGGCGGGCTGCCATGCGTGGTGCCGCGCATCTTGCGTAGATATGCTCTCAGTCTCATCGGACTCGCCCCACGTGGCAGGCGGCCATGAAATCCCTGCGCAGAAGCATCCCGACGAGTCGCTGCTCGGCGTCGATGACCGGCATGCCGCGGCCCGCGTGATTATGAAAGCCCGCTATGATGGCGTGAAATCCAGCATCGTCAGCGACCGTTACCGTCGAAGTGGTCATCATCGTGCCGACTGGCTGTTGTGTATGGCGATTGAACGGTGCGCCGTCGCGCTCGACTTCCGCGAGCAACAGCGCGAGCACGCTCTCTGCGCCAAACTGGCGCAGCACATCGGTTTGCGTAAACATGCCGACGACATGCCGCCGTGCATCGACGACCGGCAAGCTTTTGAGTCCTTGACGCACTAAGATGCGCGCCGCTGTGACGAGCTGGAGTTCTGGTGTGAGCGCCTCGATGTCGGCGCGCATCAGATCACGCGCACGCACGTGTGTGAACAGCCGGTCGACAGCGTGAGCATGGGCGAGTTCGTAGATGATGCGAAAATCCGACGTGGTGATGTCGATATAGCCCGGAATCTCGCGCATGGCCTCCAAGATATCCTCCTCGCTGAGATCGACCTCTGGCACGTCTTCGGGTGCGGTGGATTTGGTGCGTTGATGGCGGCGGGTGGGATTGCGCTGCATTTCGCTTGACCTGCTACTGTGTGCGGCACAGCAAACCCGAATCAGGGCGCGAGCACTCAGCTCGTGCGCTGCGGTGGTGGTGCCGTGTTGCGTTGCTTGGACTGGATCCAGGCTTCGAGCTGGGCGGCGTTCAGTGGACCGCTGAACAGCTCTCCTTGGGCCAGGAAGCAGCCGAGGCTCATGAGTTGATACTGTTGATTCTTGGTACGTACGCCGTCGGCGCGAATCTCCAAATGCAGGGATTGGGCCATGGCGATCAGCACCTCGACCACGGCGAGTTCATGTGGTGCGTCCGGCAGACCTACGATGAAGCTCGGGTGCATCTTGAGCGACTTGATGGGGAGGCGCTGAAGCACTGCGGGTGCAATCCAGCCGCTGCCGACCCCGTACAGCGCGATGCCGACCCCGAGTCGGTGGATCCCCTGGAATACTTCCGCGATCTGCTGGTGATGCTTAAGCAGCAAAGGCTCGCCGAACTCCAGGACCAGATGCGGCGCAACCAGCGGATGCTCTTCGAGCAGTTGCGCAAGCCGTCTGAGGAGATCACCGTCGGTGAGCAGGCGCTCGCAGATCCTGACGCCCTGACTGGGGATCGTCACCCCTGTGCTCAGCCATGTCTGTAACTGGCCGCAGGTGTTTCTAAGCACCCAATGACCGATCTTCGCCAGCAGATCGCTCTCATTGGCCAGCGTGCATAGACGCTCCGGTGGCATCAGTCTGAACTCTGGATAGGTGCAGTGGATAGAGGCTTCGACGTAGTCGCAGACCCCCGTCGTCATTGCCACGCCAGGGCGATAGAGAAGCTTGAACCCATCGTTCTCAAGCGCTGTGTGTAACAGCCCGATGAGGTGTTGCTGCGCCTGTTGCGCGGCGTGCGGCTTGTCGGCGGAGATCAGAAAGGCGTTGTTACGCCCTTGTCGTTTGACCTGACGCAATGCCGATTCCGCAGCGTTAAATAGTGAGCTTTGATCGTCGTCAGGCCGCGTTCGCAATGCGATACCAATGCTCATGTTGATATGCAGCAGATGGCCGCGTACCCAGATCGGCACACGGAGGCGCTCGCACAAGCGCCGTGCGATCTCGGGGGCTTCGTCGACGTGGTGAAGCTCCTCAATGAGCAGTGCGAACTGGTCGGCGCGCAGTCTGGCCAGGGTGTCTGCCGGGCGAATCGCTTCGCGCAGTCTGAGCGCGATTGCGCGCAGGAGATCGTCGCCGATCTCATAGCCAAGACTGGTGTTGATGTGCGCGAAGTGATCGAGGTCCAGCAGGAGGAGGGCGATTGGATCTGTCGTGCGGCTGACGAGCGCGAGTGCGTGCTCCAGGCGTGATTCGAAAAGCAGGCGGTTTGGCAGCTTGGTTAGCGCGTCGTAGTGGAGCAGGTGCTCGGTGTGCTGGTGCGACACTTGCCGCGTGCTAGCGCCTTCGGCGAAGACGCCTACGAAGCTCACTAACGTACCGCGACTGTCGAGTACGCGCTGAATCGTCAAACGCTGCCGATAGACCTCGCCATCCTTGTGCCGATTCCAGACTTCCCCTTGCCAGGAACCCCGGCGCAGGAGCCGGCGCCACATGCCGACAAAGAAGCCGCGTGTATGCCAATGTGAACTCAGCAGGCTTGGTTTGTGTCCCAGCAACTCCGACTCGGTGTAGCCGCTGATGCGTGTGAGGGCCGTGTTGACCGCCACGATGATGCCCGAGGCATTCGTGATCAGCACGCCTTCTGAAGTCGCGGCATAGACAGCGGCCGCTTGCAGCAGACGGTGCTCGGCCTCGCGCTGGTCGCTGATGTCGAGTACCGCTCCGCACAGGCGTGCGCTCCCGGGCGAAGACGCTCGCCCCGCCTCTTCGACCCAGCGCAGCGTGCCGTCGGGGCGCAGAATTCTAAAGCGGATGTGAAAGCATGCGCCAGACTCGGCGGCGTTGCTCAGCGCGGACTCAACCAGCTTGCGCTCCTGTGGATGAACCCGCTCCAGGGCTGCTGCGAGCCGGGTTTCCTCAGCTGCGGTGAATCCCCAGAGTTCATGCCAACTGTGCGAGGCGAAAATACGCCCGGTCGCAATGTCCAGCTCCCAGCTTGCGATCCGCGCCAGCGCCAGGGCATCGTCGATGCGCAGCGCCTGCTGCAAGACGGAGTCATGGTCGAGGCTGTTGAGGGTGATGTCGAGCCAACCCGCTTTCTGTGGCTCCACGTCGGTGAGCTTGACGACGTTCACGCTCGCCGCCAACGATCCGCCACGCGCGCAGATAAAGCGCAGCTTGAGCTCGACACCATCCGGCTCATCAGCGGCGCCGAGCAGACGCGCAAGCGGCACATCGGCTGGATGCGACACAATCAGTTTCTCGAAACTGTGCCCGATCAGCTCCCGATCCTGATAACCGAGCAAACCCAGGAAAATAGGATTGACGGAGCGAACCGAAAGACTCGTGTCCAACGTGAGCACGACCAACGGCAACGTGGCGCTTGATGACATGGCTTTTTCAAAGACTGTAGCGATCGGCGAGAGCAGGGGCGCGGAAGAATACGGGCTGATTCCATACTCGAATGATCGACCCTGGCTGTCGCGCACTAAGCCCGAGTATAGCGATAACAGTTGGCGACTGTGTACACCCGAACAGATGCGTGGCGTGTATCCATGGCAGCAGCCCCGCGCTCGTGCAGCCTACAATAGCGACCTTTCCACGCCGAACACGCTTGAGTCTCTTGTATGAAAGAAATCGTTCTGATCAATGTGACGGGCGAGGATCGCCCAGGCATCACCGCGGCCTTGACCAGGGTTCTTGCCCGTTTCCATGTCCCCGTTCTCGACATCGGCCAGTCGACTATCCATAACGCGCTCGCGCTCGGCCTGCTGGTGGAGCTGCCGCGTGAGGGAGGTGATCAGGGCGTGTTCCGCGAGCTGCTGTTCTGCGCACACGGCATGGGTCTGGATATCCGCTTTACACCCGTCGAGCCTGATGATTACGAGGGCTGGGTATGCGAGCAGGGCCAGCCGCGACATATCCTGACTCTGCTCGGTCGCGAGATCGACGCCGAGCATATCGCCCAGGTGTCTGCGACCGTGGCGGGACGCGGACTCAATGTCGACCGCATTACGCGCTTGACCGGGCGTCTCTCGCGCCGCCGAGACCGGGCGCGTCCGCTGGCCTGTGTCGAGCTGTCGGTGCGCGGCACCGTGGCCGATCTTACCGAGCTGCATGGCGCCCTGCTGGCGCTAGGGCGGGTGATGGATGTCGACGTCTCGGTGCAGGAAGACGACATCTTCCGTCGCAACCGCCGCCTGGTCTGTTTCGATATGGATTCGACCCTGATCCAGACCGAGGTCATCGACGAACTGGCCGCCGCCGCTGGCGTGGGTCCAGCGGTCGCGGCCATCACCGAGGCGGCAATGCGCGGCGAGCTGGATTTTCAGGAGAGCTTCCGCCAGCGCATGGCGCTGTTGGAAGGACTCGATGAGTCGGTGCTGGAGCAGATTGCCGAGCGGCTGCCGATCACCGAGGGTGCCGACCGCCTCATTGCGAGCCTTAAACGGCTTGGCTACAAGATCGCGATCCTCTCAGGCGGTTTCACCTATTTCGCGGAGCGTCTCCAGCGCCGTTTCGGTGTCGACTATGTCTATGCCAACCAACTGCAATTTTGTGACGGCAAGCTGACCGGGCAGGTCTCGGGCGAGATCATTGATGGCACCCGCAAAGCCGAGCTGCTACGCGAGATCGCCGCGCGTGAAGGTATTCGCTTGGAGCAAGTCATCGCCGTCGGCGACGGTGCCAATGACCTACCCATGCTCGCTATCGCCGGATTGGGCATCGCCTTTCATGCCAAGCCAATCGTCACCGAGCAGGCACGTCACTCCATCGCCACGGTCGGTCTCGACGGCATCCTCTACCTGCTCGGCATGCGCGATCGGGACGTCGAGCGTTTGGAGTCCTAAAATCAGAATCGATACCTTCAATCGGCTCGATAGGTATTGCGGATTGGCCGGGATGCCCCGCTGTCTCTAGGGTTTAATGTTAGTGCGCCGTTTATTCGCAAATGCTTATTTTTCAGGGTTTGCAGCGGTGCGTGAACCACCAATCAAATAGAGGATACTCAGATGCGAACACCCGTTCTCGCGCTTGCAACCATAGCGCTCCTTGCCGCTTCGGCGGCCTCTGCTGCTGATCAAGCGCTACGCGACAAGGCTGCGGCGGCTGGCCTCAAAGCACTACCCGATGAGCTGCAACAACCCAAAGACAACCCCATCACGGCGGAGAAAATCGCGCTCGGCAAGATGCTTTTTTTCGATCCGCGTCTCTCCGCCAGCGGTCTAATCAGTTGCAACACCTGCCACAATCTCGGGACGGGCGGCGATGACAATCTGCCGACCTCCGTCGGTCATGGCTGGCAGAAAGGGCCGCGTAACGCGCCCACGGTGTTCAACGCAGTCTTCAATAAGGCGCAGTTCTGGGATGGTCGCGCCGAGGATCTCAAGGCCCAGGCCAAGGGTCCGATCCAGGCTGGTGTCGAGATGGCCAACGAACCCGATCAGGTCATGAAGACGCTCAACAGCATGCCTGAGTATGTCGAGCGCTTCACCGACGCCTTTTCTGGCGAGGCGCAACCGGTCAGCTTCGACAACACGGCCAAGGCGATCGAGGCATTCGAAGTGACGCTGGTAACGCCTGGCGCACCCTTCGACAAGTTCATGGCGGGCGATGATGCCGCGATGACCGAGGAGCAAAAGACGGGTTTGGAGCTTTTCGTCGACCGTGGCTGTACGGCCTGTCACAGCGGGGTCAATTTGGGCGGCCAGAGCTATTTCCCGTTCGGTCTGATCAAGCGGCCCGGCGCCGACATCCTGCCTCTTGAGGACAAGGGCCGCTTCCAGGTTACCCAGTCAGTGTCCGATGAATACGTCTTCCGGGCTTCACCGCTGCGCAACATTGCCCTGACCGCACCGTACTTCCACTCCGGCATTGTCTGGAACCTCAAGCAGGCGGTGGCGGTGATGGGCACGGCTCAGCTTGGCACCGAGATCAATGACGCCGAGGCGGGCAAGATCACCGCGTTCCTCCACGCCCTGACGGGTGAGATACCGGTAATCGAATATCCGATCATGCCCGTGGAGACTGATTCGACACCGCGTCCACGGCTCTGAGGTCAAGCGGGACGGGGCTATTAACCCGTCCCGCGAGCGTCTGGCGGCAAGGCGGCAGTCTTCGAGCCTTTTCGGACGGGGCAAACCATTCCAGAAAGAGCACGCGCTCGATGCGCGTGTCGGCGTGCTTCATCGCGGCAAAGGTGAGCGAGCACCTTAGATTGCGCAAATGGCCCTAACGCGCCGCTCTCGCCGAGCGCATGGCCGGTACTTCATCAGGGCGTTTGAAACTAATGCGAATCGTTACTATTATTTGATCTCGTCGTCTTTCACCGACACGGGACCGCCAGTAATGTATGCATCAAGCAAGACCGCCCTGCGAAGCCGAACCTTCATCGAAAAACTGACTGAAATCGCGCGATCCAAGCCCAAGAGTCGCACCCGCCAGCGCTGGCAGCTCATCCGTGAGCATTTGGCAGAAACGCAAGAGACCGCTCACATGCGCGACGACAGAGTGGAGCCTGATCAGAACCAAGCGAGCACACCAGCCTCTGGCAGGCCGCTTGAGGCGCTATAGTGCTGCTTTTAAGGCGCCAGCCGCTCAATTGTCCACTGTTTTTCCGCTTCGCGAACATAGTGGAAGCGGTCATGCAGCCGGTTCTCCCGACCCTGCCAGAACTCGACCACATCGGGCACAATCCGATAGCCACCCCAGCACTCTGGTAACGGTATCTGGCCGCTGGTGAACTTGCGCGCGATCTCGGCGACCCGCGACTCGAGAAAGGCGCGCGATTTGATCACCGCGCTCTGCGGCGAGGACCAGGCGCCGATCTGACTGCCGCGTGAGCGGGTGGCGAAGTAGGCCAGCGATTCGACCGTCGAAATACGCTCGGCGCGGCCCCTGATCTGCACCTGCCTGGCCAGCGCGACCCACGGAAACAGCAGCGCGACCCGTGGATTGCGATCAATCTCGCCGGCCTTGCGGCTGGCGTAGTTGGTAAAGAACACGAACCCGCGCACGTCATAAAGCTTCAGTAGCACTGTGCGCACGGAGGGCTGGCCTTGGGCGTCGACCGTACAGAGACTCATCGCGTTCGGTTCTGGCAGATCGGTGTCGATGGCCCGCGCGTACCAACTCTGAAACTGTCTGATCGGGTCAGGGTCCAGCTCGGAGCGGGAGAGTCCCTGCTCCATTAGCGTGTGTCTCAGGTCTTGCGGATTAACGTTCATGCGTGTCTCGATGCTTCGGCGTAGTGGTTGGGGCAGGGCATTCGGCCTAGTGTTGGGTTTAAGGTCTATCGTTGAAAGTTGTCAATTCAAATAGAATTAATTAGGATAATTGATTCTTCAAATGCTAAGGGTCACGGTAGGTTTTCCGGGTAAAGATCAAGCATCAGAGTCAAACATCCGCTGTTCCGTGATCGTCATGCGTCAGCGCAAAGTGGAAAACGGTCAACAAGCGGCCCACTATTTTCAGCACCCAGTGCGCATCCGAGAGATATTGCATATGACCCGCCAAGATCAGATCAAGGCCATCGAGCAAGACTGGGCCGAAAACCCACGTTGGACCGACGTCGAGCGCGGTTATTCCGCCGCAGATGTTGTCAGGCTGCGCGGCTCCGTCCAGCCCGAGCATACCTACGCCAAGCGAGGCGCCGAAAAGCTCTGGAAGCTGGTGCACGGTGACGCCAAGAAGGGCTACGTCAATTGCATGGGCGCCATCACCGGCGGTCAGGCGATGCAGCAGGCCAAGGCCGGGATCGAGGCCATCTATCTCTCCGGCTGGCAGGTCGCCGCCGACGGCAACACCTCCGAGACCATGTATCCCGACCAGTCGCTCTACGCCTACGACTCGGTCCCGACCATGGTGCGTCGCATCAACAACACCTTCAAGCGTGCCGATGAGATCCAGTGGGCTAGAGAAATCGACCCCAGCGATGACGCCTTCGTCGACTACTTCCTGCCGATCGTCGCCGATGCCGAGGCCGGTTTCGGCGGTGTCCTCAACGCCTTCGAGCTGATGAAGAACATGATCACCGCCGGCGCCGCCGGGGTGCACTTCGAAGACCAGCTCGCTGCGGTGAAGAAGTGCGGCCACATGGGCGGCAAGGTGCTGGTGCCGACTCGCGAGGCGGTCCAAAAGCTTATTTCCGCGCGTCTGGCCTCCGATGTCATGGGTGTGCCGACCCTGGTGCTGGCGCGTACCGATGCCGAAGCGGCCAATCTTTTGACCAGTGATGTGGACGACAACGATCGCCCCTTCGTCGACGGCACCCGCACTGACGAAGGCTTCTACCGCGTCAAGAACGGTCTCGAGCAGGCCATCAGCCGCGGCTTGGCCTATGCGCCCTATGCCGATCTGGTGTGGTGCGAGACCGGCACGCCGGATCTGGGCTTCGCGCGCGAGTTCGCCGAGGCGGTCCTGGCGGAGAACCCCAACAAGCTGCTGGCCTACAACTGCTCTCCGTCGTTTAACTGGCAGAAGAACCTCGACGACAAGACCATTGCCCGCTTCCAGGACGACCTGGCCGACATGGGCTACAAGTACCAGTTCATCACCCTGGCGGGTATTCATAACATGTGGTTTAACATGTTCGATCTGGCCTATGACTACGCTCGGGGCGAAGGTATGCGCCACTATGTCGAGAAGGTCCAGGCGCCCGAGTTCGAAGCGCGCGATAAGGGCTACACCTTCGTCTCCCATCAGCAGGAAGTCGGCGCCGGATACTTCGACGATGTCACTACGGTCATCCAGGGTGGCGCATCCTCGGTGACCGCGCTCACCGGCTCCACGGAAGAAGATCAGTTCTGACCAATACCGGGCGGCTCGCCCGCCCGGCCAAACGACAGGTGAGGCGTGCATGGAATTTAAGACCGCCGATCTCTACGACCATCATGGCGATACGCTGCGCGTCTGCGAGCCAATCTTCCGCGACTTCGGCGGCCATGTTCATTTTTCTGGACAGGCCGTTACGGTCAAATGCTTCGAGGACAACTCACACGTCAAATCCACCCTGGCCGAGTCCGGCGAGGGTCGTGTCCTGATTGTCGACGCGGGCGGCTCGCTGCGTTGCGCCATGCTCGGCGATCTCATCGCCGCGAGCGCGGTGGAGCAGGGCTGGGCGGGTGTTGTGCTCTTCGGCTGTGTGCGCGATAGCGAGGAAATCGCCAATATGCCGCTCGGTATCAAGGCCCTGGCGGCCATCCCGCGCAAGAGCCAGCGCCGTGGCGAGGGCCAGCGCGACATCCCGGTCACCTTCGCCGGTGTGCGCTTTTCGCCCGGCGACGCTGTCTACTGCGACCGCGACGGCATCCTGGTCTCCGTCACCCCGCTCGCCCCAAAACACAGTGAATAATGGACAGGATTAACGGGATTTCAAAAAGCGAACACCCATCCATCTGGTCTCTTCACTGACCACTGACCACTGACCACTGACCACTGACCACTAAAATATGGCCTGGATCGAAGCCAAACTCATCGCCAAGGTGATCCTCGGGGGGTTCGAGCGACACTACCATCTCTACCGCGAGATTACCGCAGCCGCCAAGACCCGTTTTGAGATGGCCGACTGGCCTGCGGTCCAGGAGGCATCACGTGCGCGTATCAGCTTCTATGATACCCGTGTCGGCGAGACGGTCACGCTGCTGTGTCGCGAGTTCCATCTGCGCGATTCAGACCCAAGCGACGAGCTATGGCAGCGTGTCAAGGTCGAGTACACGCGCCTGCTGCCAGTGCTCAAACAGCCTGAATTGGCCGAGACGTTCTACAACTCGGTGTTTTGTCGACTGTTCGATAGCCGCTATTACAACAACAGCTATATTTTCGTTTGGCCGCTGATCTCCACCGAGCATCTGGAGGCCGAGGTTCCCATTTTCCGGCCCTACTATCCGACACGTGATGGATTCTCGCGGGTGATCGCACGCATCCTCAAGGATGCTGGCATCGACCGACCATTTCGGGATCTGCGCCGCGATGTACGCTGTCTGCTGCTAGCCATCCGCTCGCGCTTTCCGGCCAATCGCGCGATGCAGCAGAACTTTCAGCTCGCAGTGCTCTGCGCGCCCTTCTATCGCAACAAGGCGGCCTATATCATCGGCAAATCGATCAACGGTGCCGATCAGCTTCCATTCGTGGTCGCCATTCTCAACGACGGGGTCCAGGGACTCTATGTCGATACCCTGCTGACCGGCGAAGACGAAATCTCGGACGTCTTCAGCTTCTCACGCGCCTACTTCATGATCGACACCGAGGCGCCGGCCGCCGTGGTGAACTTTCTCCAGCCGCTGATGCCACGCAAGGGCAAAGCGGAACTCTACACCGCGATTGGTTTGCAGAAGTTCGGCAAGGCCGAGTTCTACCGCGATTTTCTTAAACATCTACGCTACTCGTCGGATGATTTCATCATCGCACCCGGCATTCGCGGCATGGTGATGTGCGTCTTCGCCATGCCGTCTTTCCCGTTCGTGTTCAAGATCATTAAAGATCGCTTTCCCCCGCCCAAGGAGGTGACCCGCGAGCAGGTCAAGGAGCGGTATCAGCTCGTGAAGATGCACGACCGGGTCGGGCGCATGGCCGACTCATGGGAATACTCTCACGTGGCCTTTCCGCTCATGCGTTTCTCGCCAGAGCTGCGCGAGATGCTCGAACACGAATGCGCGGGAAGCATTGAGCTGGTTGGCGATCAGCTCATCATCAAACACCTCTACATCGAGCGGCGTATGTCGCCGCTGAACCTCTATCTGCACAACGCCGACGACGCAGACGTCCGCCACGCCATCAGCGAGTACGGCGACGCCATCAAGCAGCTCGCCGCCGCCAATATTTTTCCGGGCGACTTTCTGTTTAAGAACTTCGGTGTCACCCGCCAGGGTCGGGTCGTTTTTTACGACTACGATGAGCTGTGCTATCTGACCGAGTGCAATTTCCGCGAGATTCCCGAGGCGCCCTATCCGGAGATGGAGATGAGCGATGAGGCCTGGTACACCGCCGGTCCCAACGACATCTTCCCCGAAGAGTTCGAGACCTTTCTGCTGACCGATCCGCGCATCCGCAAGGTCTTCCTAAAACTGCACAGCGAACTGCTCGACCCTCAGTGGTGGCGCGAGCGCCAGGACCACATCCGCGCCGGGCATCTGGAAGACGTCTTCCCTTACCCCATCGAGCGGCGCTTTCGCAAGGACAGAGCAGAATTTCCGCGTCGCTATTGCCACCTTGAGGGCTGACGGCGACTTGGCGCCTTGGCTGACCATCGCAGGCATCGGCGAGGATGGTCTCGCGGGACTCTCAGAGGCGGCGCGGCGCGCCATCACTGAGGCCCATACGCTCTTTGGCGGCGAGCGTCATCTGGAGCTGATTCCCGAGCAACCTGGCCAGACGCGCCATACGTGGCCGAGTCCCTTCGAGGCGGCCTATGCCCAAGTGCTTGCGCTGCGCGCCAGCCCGGTCTGCGTCCTGGCGAGCGGAGATCCGATGTTCTTCGGTATCGGCGGCAGTCTCGCCGCGCGTCTCCCGCCCGATGAGATGCGCGTCCTGCCGGCGCCGTCTTCGCTGTCGCTGGCCGCCGCGCGAATGGGCTGGGCGTTGCAGGATGTACGCGCTCTGCCGGCCCATGGACGGCCGCTGGAGCGCATCCATCTCCATCTCGCCCCCGGTGTTCGTCTGCTGGTGCTTGCGGCGGATGGCCAAACGCCTGGACGCCTGGCCGCGCTCTTGACCGCGCGCGGCTATGGCGACAGTCAGTTGAGCGTCTTCGAGCACCTCGGCGGACCCGCCGAGCAGCGCCGCGACGCCCAGGCAGGCGACTGGCCGCACGCGCGGTGCGCCGCACTCAACTTGATCGCGGTGGAATGCCGCGCCGGGGCCAGCGCAGCGTTGCTGTCACGCCGTGGTGGGTTGCCCGACGATGCCTACGCGCATGACGGACAGTTGACCAAGCGCGATGTGCGCGCAGCGACCCTGGCCCGGCTGGCGCCGCTGCCGGGACAGCTCCTCTGGGACGTCGGTGCCGGCTGCGGCTCTATCGGTATTGAATGGATGCGTGCCGATGACACTTGTCGGGCCATCGCGATTGAGGCGGATGCCTCCAGATGTGCGCTCATCGAACGCAATCGCGACCTTCTCGGCGTACCCGATCTGACACTGATCGCCGGGCGCGCGCCGCAGGCGCTGGACGGGCTGGAGACGCCCGACGCTGTCTTTATCGGGGGCGGTCTCACCGTCGCGGGCGTCGCCGAGCAGTGCTGGCGCGCACTCAAGCCCGGAGGGCGGCTGGTGGCCAACGCGGTGACGGTGCAGAGCGAGGCCGCGCTGGTCACTCTGCGCGAGCGCATCGGTGGGGAGTTGACCCGGCTCTCGATCGCTCATGCTGCACCGTTGGGCCGTTTTGACGGCTGGCGTAGCGCGATGCCGGTGACCATCCTCACCGCCGATAAGCCACGGCAGCCGACCTGAGCGGCGGCGCAGCGACCAACCTCGGTGATATACCCGTCACACGTGGATGTTTTGCTCCGGTGTACGAGGGACGTGCCCAAAGCCGACAAATCCACATGCAACGGCTATACATCACTCAAGAAACGGGCTCGTGGAATCCTTGCCCCAGACTCCGTCCGGGTCGGGAGCAGGCGTGACTGGTACGTATCTGTCAGGGGCGGGCGTCGGCGGAGCGAGCGGTGCCGGCGTGGGCTCAAGGCTCACGGGCGTGGGCTGTTCTTGCACGACATCCGATGGCCAACTAAATCCCAGGCGCTGAGTCTGCCCGCTGACATTCACGGTTCTGGACTGCACGGAGTCGGCAACGCTCGCCTGAACCTTATAGGTTCCCTTGGGTAGATCGACGAGCAGAATCGGTTCCGAGACCAATTCCAAGACTGACGTGCCTTGTTGGTCGGTGATCGACACATTGACCGAGGTGACAAAAGAGCCGTTGTCTCTGGCAAAGGTCATCATAATGGGATATTTGCTCGCGGCCGATCGCATCGCCGTGGTTTCTGGCTCGCCAATACCGCCGGTGACGTAGGTGATGCCGTTTTGTGTCTGCGCCTGCGGCACGGCACCTTCGTCTGCGGCCATTGCCGAGGTCGTCAGCGAGAACAATGCCGCTGTGAAGATCGCGAGCGCACTGCGATGAGCGTTCTGTCGAAGATTCATCAGGTCTTTCTCCCGTGCTAGATGAAGTGAGTGGTCCTGTCGCATCGGTCCATGTGCTTGCGACAACTGGCGCGCCAACACCCGAAGAAGAATTGTTTCCAGGGGTTGGCTCCATTATTAGGCATGCGCGATTCGTGCCAGGCGCCGTGCGCTATGTCGTATACCAAGGCCCTGCGCGGCTTCCAGCGCTCAATCTGCAGCGCCGCCGCACATCCAATACCAAGGCTGCACACTCCAGCGGCTCGGCACTTTAGCGGTTGTATGTGCCCGCTAGCGGGTGCTTTGAGCCGATCTCAGTGACTGCGGCGCTCAATGATCGCGAACCCGATGAGGATGCCGGACATTGGCCCGCGCCTTGCTTTATCGCAAACTAACTCCCTGGAGAAGTCGGCTGCCATAACGATTTTCGAGCAGTGTGCAGCAAAAACGATTCTGCACGGGTTCATGCACAACTTCGCTCGGATACCATCAGGTGCAGGGATTGAATACTCTACGGGCAAACCTAGTTGCAGGCAGCCTCAGATGCACTCAAGGGCAAATGACCGTTATGTCTTCAGCACAGTCATCGTTAACGCCTCCGCCGACACCACTCGAAGTGGAGCGTGACCGCCTCGCCAGCCTTGAGCTGCGTTCGCTGCTCGCTGAGCAGGTGCGCCAACAAGCCCACACGCTGCGCACGCCCCTGAGCGTGATCAAACTGATTGCGGAGACGTTGCAGATAGATTTGCTCGACGATCGCTCCAGCGCCGACCGTCTGGGACATCTCTTGGGTTCGGTGTCGGACTTATCGGCCAGTCTCACCGATACGGTACGTTCGACCCGCTTCGGCGACGGCCCTCTGCGATGTCTCGACGCCCAGGCCATGGCCGCAGGCGTCATACAGGCATTCGGTGGACGGATCGCCAGCGCCAGCATAGTCGAGCCGAGCTTTGTGATGTTGGAACCTGACAGCTTTGAGGCCGCGCTGGTCCATGCGCTACGCCTGATCGGCATCGGCCCTGGATATGCCGTGACTCGCGCCAGCGCGCCGGTCCTTCACTGCCAGCGCACCGGTGCCTGGCTCAACGTGCGTTTGAGCAGTAACGCAGCGGCGGCGCAGGTCGCCACCGCGCGTGCCGACCTGCAACTGATGGCGCTGGCCGCAGAGCGCGCGGCGCGTGACAGCGGCGGTACGCTGACTCTCACGCACAATAGCGCCAGCTTCGAGCTGCCACTAGCGGTGAATACGCGAAAGCAGTGACACGAGCGAGCCACGCGCGGCGTTCTTTCTGTTAAAGCGGTTGACCGGTTTCGTCGTCGGGATCGCGTGCCTCGGCATCCGCTTGCGGCTCCTCAGGCATCGGCCTCACAGTGCCGCGCCGCTGTGGCTCCCCGACGTTCTTGAGCCGGCGCTCCATGGTGGAGAAAGCGGCCTGAATCACCGAGCGTAGCTGTGCGTCGCTGTCGTCGTGATCTTTGGGCTCCTCGACCACCATGAGGTGGCGGTTGCGTGGCAGGCGCACCTCGATGCTGACGCGGTGGGGGTTGCCCTTTTGCCTGTTGCGGGCGGGCTGCGAGACGATTACCAGACAACTGATAATGTCGTCGGCGAACCGCTCGAGCTTGGCGGCTCGCTCTTCAATCAGGTCGGCGCTCCATTGAGAGCGTGGGACGTCGTGAAAATTGATTTCGAGTGGTGTTTGCATCGTATCCTCATCAAGCGTATAGCGCAGACCTCAGTCGTCTGGCGCGATGAATGGTTGGAAACGGCACTAGCGATGAACGCAATCGGCTCAATCGCTAGCGGCTGTTCCCTAGCCGCAATCCTCAAGCATGCGCAGCTCGCCGTCGCCGCCGCGCGGGTCGGCTCGCTGAGCCGCATCGTAGAGTGCCTGCCGACTGACTTTCAGGTGTAAAGTCTCGGTTTCCCGATCGAGCCAATCGATACAGCGTCGCGACATCAGGCAGGGGAGTGCCTGTTCAGTGTCCTCGGACGGGAGGTTCAGCTCCAGATAGGCTAGTCCCCAGTCGGTATCGTCGATCAGCAGGTCGATGATGCGCATCCGCACACCGTCGGAGGTTTCCGCGAAAAAGCGGCGCAGCGTATTGAAGCGGACCCAGCGCTCTGCGAAGAGGTCAGGCTCGCTGCCAAGCTCCAAAGCAATCTCGGCGGCGGTGTCATCCACCGGCGCTGGCGGGGCGTCCACCATCTGTTCTGGATCGATCTCGGCGCGCCAGGTTTGCTCCCAAGCCGGCGGTAGCCAGCCTTCATTATCGAGTCCACTGAGTCCGTCGCCAGGGGCCACGAGTGGGCTTGCACGGAGGGTCTTGGCGTCCAGGTCCAGCTCCAGTTCGCGGCGCGTCTCGTCGACCCCAGCCACCGACCGTGGTGTGATGAGTACGTCGCGATCCGGCGCCCAGGCATCGGCCTCGGCGGCGAGAAAACGCACCTGCCATTGTTCAGTATCCAGAATCAGATCTCTGAGTCCGGCATTGGCTGCGTCGAGCGTTCGCAGCTTGCAGCCGAGAAGCCGCTCGGCGGAGAGATAGCTATCGGTCATTGTGATGGGGTACCTCCACTGGATTGAATTGGGCATGAGCGTCCTGGACAGGCGCAATGGATGCTTGTCCTGGCTACAATGCAATGCCTTTGGCGTTTTCGCAAGCGACACACGGCGCCACTGCCGAGGCATAAGCCTTGGTGCAACTGCACCTTAAGGTGGTTCAAATAAACCTTTGACGGCATCGGAGGGCGTTTCACATCGGCCGTCGGCGATGCGATCACCCCGTTTCATGGTGCCTGCAAATGCTCTGTCAAGGTGTGCGCGGGTGCCAATCAGCGGGCGCGAGAGTCCTGGCGCAAGCCGTGCTTATGGGCAGCGCGGCCATCGGTTGTCATCGCAATTCTCACTCGACCGAGTCGTCTTATCCTTAAATTGGGGAGCAACATTTTGAAAGACTTGATGAGTCGGCTCAGAACCTGGTTCCTGCAGGGCATCGCACTCCTTGCGCCCTTGTTCATCACCCTCCTATTTCTGGTTTGGCTGGGACGCTCGGTAGAGACTTACATGGGCGGGCTGCTGCGGGTGCTGATCCCTGATGGCTGGTATGTGCCCGGCATGGGGCTGGTCGCGGGGGCGCTACTCACCCTGGCCGCCGGGCTGCTCGCCAACCTGTTTCTGGTGCGCTGGCTGCTCAAGATCGCCGAAAATATCCTCGATCGTATTCCGCTCGTGAAAACCATCTTTCAGGGGCTTAAAGATGTATCGAAGTTCTTCACCTCCAATGGCGATGGAGAGATTGGCCGACCCGTGGCCATCGACATCGAAGGTTTACGGATGGTTGGGTTCGTGATGCAGGAGCGCGCACGCTTGCCCGGTGTGGAGTCCGAATCCGAGCAGGTCGCGGTCTATCTGCCGATGAGCTACCAATTGGGCGGTTTTACGCTCTACCTCGATCGCGATCGAATCATGCCGCTTGATACCGATGCCGAGCAGGCTATGCGCGCGGTGCTCACTGGCGGCGCACTGGGCGAGCGCAAGCGCTCGCGCCGCGCACCTTGACTGAGGCGCCTGCTATGCCCGATCGCTCCTCCCCGCCGACTCAGACGGCGTTCCCCATTGTTGGCATTGGCGCCTCGGCCGGCGGGCTGGAGGCGGTGCGCAGCCTGTTTGAGCCGATGCCGGTGGATCTCGGGGTCGGTTTCGTGCTGGTGCAGCATTTGGATCCAACCCACGATAGCGTGATGGCGGAACTGATCGGCAAATCCACGCAGATGCCGGTCGTGCGTATCGAAGACGGGATGCGCATCGAGCCGAACCGGCTGCATGTGATTCCGCCCAACGCCGCGCTGCGCATCGTCGATGGAGTGCTGCGTCTGCAGGCACCAAGCGCGCGTCGCGGTCAGCGTATGCCGATCGATGAATTCTTCGTCTCGCTCGCCGAGGATCGCCACACGCAGGCGATCGGGATCGTGCTCTCGGGCACGGGCAGCGACGGTGCCGCAGGCGTGGCGATGATCAAGGCCCACGGCGGCATGCTGATGGCCCAGCAACCGGCGAGCGCCGGCTACGATGGCATGCCGCTCAGCGCCATCGCCACTGGACATGTCGACTATGTGTTCCCGCCCGCGGAGATGGCCGAAGTGCTCGCAAGCTATATCCGACATCTGCGCAACGACGGCCCGGACGTCTGGGTGAGCGGCCAGGACCGGCGCGTCGTCGACAATATCCTAGAGCTGATTGAGGCGCGTCTTGGCCAGGATTTCCAGTGGTACAAACGCGCAACGCTTGGGCGGCGCATCCGCAGACGCATGGGCCTTGTCCATGAGACGAAAATACCAGACTATCACCGCCGTTTGTGCAGCGACGATGAGGAGTTGCGCGCATTGACCAAGGATCTGCTGATCAGCGTCACGGCCTTCTTTCGCGATCCCGAAGCCTGGAATCTGCTGGCTAAAGAGGTCGTGCCCGAGCTGCTGCGCCGGTGCCCGTCCGAGCAGCCGCTGCGCGTCTGGGTGCCTGGCTGCGCCACTGGCGAGGAGGCCTACAGCATCGCCATGCTGTTGCTGGAGTCGATGGAGGCGGCCGGGCGCGAGCCGAATCTGATCGTGTTCGCCACAGACGTGGACACAGACGCCCTGAGGACCGCGCGCGCGGGTATCTATACGGCTAACCTGATGACGGGACTCGACCCGGAGCGCATCGCGCGCTTTTTTGATCGCGAGGGGGCGTACTTTCAGGTCAAGAAGTGCTTGCGCGAGCATGTGGTCGTCGCCTCGCAGAACCTGATCCGCGATCCGCCGTTCTCCAACATCGATCTCATCAGTTGTCGCCATCTGTTGATCTACATCGAGGCGAAATACCAGCAGCGCATCCTGTCGGTGTTTGATTTTGCGCTGCGCGAGGGGGGCTATCTATTCCTCAGCACGTCCGAGTCGGTCGGTCAGCGGCAAGATCTCTTTACGCCCGTGTCAGAGAAGTGGCGCATTTACCGGCGCAGCGGTGGGGTGAGAACGCGCGCCTTGCCTATCCCGATGCGCACCGTCCGACACCAAACCCTAGAGCAACGCTCCGGCGCCAATGACCGGCGGAGACTGGCGAGAGGGTATGGTCCCACGATGCAGAACGCCTTGCTGCGGCACTTCACCCCGGCCGCCGTTCTGGTCGATCGCCACAACCGCGTGCTCTGCTTCCATGGTGCGGTGCGCGATTACCTGGGACCAAGCGCCGGCGATCCCACCGATGACCTGCTGTGCCTGGTTGCCGAGGAACTGCGCGGCAAGGTTCGCGCGGCCCTGCGCCAAGCCATCGAGCAGGGCGCCACGGCAAGCGTCAGGGGCGCGCGCATGCGTCGTGGGAGCGCCTGGCAGCGGGTGCGGATCCATGTCACGCCAGTCGACGAAGACCACGAGCACGAGGCATCGCTGCTCGTGGTCTTCGAGGACGAGCCGCTCCCCGCCGAGCAGGCCGGTGACGGCGAGCATGCCGATCTGGCCACGCTGGCCAGTCTCGAAGAGGAGCTGCGCTCCACGCGTGAGGAGCTTCAGACGACGATCGAGCAGATGGATATCTCCAGCGAGAATCTGCAGGCCTCTAATGAAGAGGCCATGTCGATGAACGAGGAGCTTCAGTCCACCAATGAGGAGCTGGAGACCTCGAAGGAGGAGCTACAGTCGCTCAACGAAGAGCTGGTCGCGCTCAACAGCGAGTTGGTTGCGCTCAACAGCGAGTTGGCTGAAAAACTCAGCGAGTTGCAAGAGATCAACGACGATCTGAGAAACCTCTTGACGAGCAGCGACGTCGCGACCCTGTTCCTCGATCAGCGCTTGAATCTGCGCCGCTGCACCCCGGCCGCCAGAGCCTTGTTCAAACTGGGTCCATCCGACATCGGCCGGGCCATGCCCGCCGTGACCCACTGCATCGGAGACCCGGATCTACTCAAGGATGCAGCGCGCATCCTGGTCGGTGCGCAAGTCTGCGTGTGCGAGGTCCAGGGCGCGGATGGCCAATGGTATCAGCGCCGGATGCTGCCCTACACGACCGACAAGGCGCCAGTTATGGGTGTCGTCATCACCTTCACCGAGATAACTGATCTCAAGCGCGCGCAGCTCACATCGGCTGATAGCCTGCGCACCCTGCGCCGCTTGACCGATGCGATGCCCGCGCTGATCGCGCGGGTCGATCGCGATCTGCGTTATACCTTCAACAATGCCGCCTATGAGCACTGGTTCGGTATGGATCGCGAGCAAATTCGCGGCCAGCGCGCCGACGAACTGGCTGGCTCGGACGTTATCGATCTAGTGCGCACGCACGTCGAGCAGGCACTGGCCGGCACGGACACCCAGTTCGAGGCATGGATGCCCTTCCAGGGCGTTGGTGTGCGCTATTGTCATGTCGAGTACATCCCCGATAAGCGGGCGAACGGAGAGGTGACTGGCTTCTTCACGTTGGTCAGCGATATCACCGAGCGGCGTCGCAACGAGGAGTCCATCGAGCGGCTCAATGCCGAGAATCGCGCGCGCGTGGCCGAAATGCGTGCCTTGTTCGATACCGCCCCGATCGGCATCTATGTCGGGCGCGATATCGACTGCGTCGATATGGAGATGAACCAGGCCGGCGCCGAGATCCTGCGTCTGCCCAGGGCGAGCAATCCGTCCCTCAGCGGTCCGGCCTCGGGCGGTCTGTCGTTTCGTATCTTCCATGAAGGGCGCGAGCTGAGTGCCGAGGAACTGCCGATGCAAGTGGCGGCGCGCACCGGCGAGCTGGTGCGCCATTTCGAGGAAGACATTCTCTTCGAGGACGGCGAGGTCAAACATTTGGTCGCCGCCGCCGCGCCGCTACGCGACGATGCTGGTAAAGTCTATGGCTGCGTTGGCGTGTTGGCCGACATGACCGCAGCCAAGCGCTCCGAACGACAGCATCTGGAGACACTTGAGCGGCTTGAGCTGCACATGGACAACTCCCCGGTCGCCTCGCTGGAGTGGGGCGCCGATACCGGGATCAAGCGCTGGTCGCCAGCCGCGCAGCGGGTGTTTGGCTGGCGTGAGGAGGAGGTCATACAGCGTTCGCTGCACGATCTCGAGCTGTTCTCGGAGGAGCAAGCCGAGCAGGCTGCGAACATGATCGGCGACCTGCTCAGCCGCAGGCTCGATCACAACCGCTGTCTGCATCGCAACCGCACCAAGAGCGGCGAGATCATCTGGTGTGAATGGCATAACTCGGCCTTGCGCGACGGCGATGGCAGGCTGGTTTCGGTCCTCTCTCTAGCGATGGACGTGACCGAACAGCAGCAACTGGAGGCGAGTCTGCGCCGCCAGACCGCACGGCTGGCGGAAGCCGATCGACGCAAGAACGAGTTCCTGTCCATGCTCGGTCATGAGCTGCGCAACCCCCTGGCACCGGTGCGCAATGCCTTGGATCTGCTCTCGCTGGGTGGTTACGATCCCACCACGCGCGACTGGGCCTATACGGTCATCGACCGCCAGACCCGCCACCTGGAGCGTCTGGTCCACGACCTGCTCGATGTCGCGCGCATCACCCGCGGGGTCATCGAGCTGCGCCTGGAGACGCACGACTTGGGCGAGCTGGTGCGTGAGGCGTTCGACGCGCTCGAGCATCGCATTCGCGCGCGCGGTCATGAGGTTGCGCTAGAGCTGCCGAGCAAAGCCGTACTCGTGCAGGGCGATGCGACGCGGCTGGTTCAAGTCCTGACCAATGTGCTGCACAACGCCGTCAAATACACCGATGAGGGCGGATACCTGCGCGTGGCACTGACTGCGTGCGCGGATGTCGCGCTGGTCGTCATTGAGGACAATGGCCAGGGCATCGAACCCGAGATCATCCCCGGACTCTTCGATGCCTTTACGCAGGGACCGCGCTCGCTGGCCCGCTCGGAAGGCGGGCTCGGGTTGGGCCTGATGCTGGTGCAAAATATTATCGGTCTGCATGGCGGGCAGGTCGATATCCACAGCGCCGGCCCTGGGCTCGGCACCCGCGTCACCCTGACCTTGCCGCTGCATGTCGCATCCGAGACGGACATGCCAGCGGATCTGGCCGCCGATCTTACGCCCACGCCGCCCCCGTGTAAGCGGGTGTTGGTGGTGGACGACAATCCCGAGCTGCTGGATGCGATCAGTCGGCTGCTCGGCATGCTCGGTCACCAGGTTTCAACCGCCGCCACCGGGCATGAGGCATTGGAGCAGGTGCGCGCCAGCCCCCCGGAGCTGATGCTGCTCGACATCGGGCTGCCCGACATCGACGGTATCGAAGTCGCCCGGCGGCTGGCCGAGCTGCCGCAGCGCCAGACGCTCAAACTGATTGCCGTCTCCGGCTATGGCCCGAGCGCGCTCGGCAAGGAGCTGAGTTTGTTCGACGAGCATCTGCTCAAGCCGCTCGGTCTCGAGGATCTAAAACGCCTGCTCGCGTAGAGCGGTACTCGAGGTCAGGGGTGCGGCGCACAAAGCGCTGGTTTAAATAAACCAATTCGGTCTAAATACACCACTTTCGGATGTGTTGTCTCCGGGCGTATCCGACCTCCGAGCGCGCCTGCACAGGCGCCACGCGGGTATCCGGGGCGCCTGGCGCTGGATTTGCTTGTCGATTCAGAGCCGACGGCGCTGCGACAACCGCCGCCAGACCCATTGCATCATCTTAAGGAGACCCGAGTCGATGTCCGATTCGCTGCTGATCATCGAGGACGACGAGACCTTCGGCCGCGAGCTGGCCCGGCATTTCAGCGGCAAGGGCTGGGAGGTCGAATACGTCACGAGCATCGCTCAAGCGCGCCAGCGCATCCTCGTCGACCGCTTCGAGCCGCCGGTCATCCTCGCCGACATGAGCCTGCCCGATGGCAATGCGCTGGATCTGCTCGAGCAGGTACGCGCTGAGAAGATCCCCGGCGAGTGGATCCTGCTGACCGGTTACGGCGGGGTTGCCGACTCGGTCAGGGCCTTGCGTCTGGGTGCGCTCGACTTTCTCGAAAAACCCTGTCCGCTCGCGCGCCTTGAGCTAGTCGTCTATGGCGCGCGCCGTGCCGCGAGCGCACAGCGGCGTTTGCACAGCGAGAGCAGTGACCGCAGCCGCCGCTATCCGGTCGCGTCCTATATCGGCTCCAGCCAGATCACTCGCAACACGCGCGATATGATCCGCAGGATCGCCGAGGTGCCCTTTAGCGCCCTGGTCATCGGTGGCGAGACCGGTGTTGGCAAGGGCCTGGTCGCGCGCATCCTGCATCACTCTGGACCGCGCGCCGAGGGGCCCATGATTGAGGTCAACTGCGCCGCACTGCCGCGTGATCTGCTCGAATCAGAGCTGTTCGGCCACGAGGCGGGGGCCTTCACCGGGGCCAAGGGACGCCATCGCGGGTATCTGGAGCAGGCTCACGAAGGGACGCTGTTTCTCGACGAGATCGCCGAAATGGAACTCGATCTGCAAACCAAATTGCTGACGGTGCTGGAGGATCGGCGACTACGCCGGCTGGGCTCGGAAAAGGCCTTGAGCGTGGATGTGCGGGTGATCGCTGCGAGCAACCGCAATCTCGAACAGCGGGTGCGCGACGGAGAATTCCGCAGCGATCTCTACCATCGTCTCAACGTCTTCCGGCTTGATCTGCCACCGTTGCGTGAGCGCCTGGAGGATCTGCGCGAGATCGTGCCGGCGCTTGTTGCCGAGTACAACGCCCGTTCCGGCGGCAGCGTGCATGAGATCCCCGAGGCGGTCTACGAACGCATGTGTGCCTACACCTGGCCCGGCAATGTGCGCGAGCTGCGCAATGTCGTCGAGCGAGCCGTACTGCTGGCGCACGATGATGTGTTCCCGATCGAATGGATGCAGCTCGGTCATGGGCTGGCGCCGAGTCCCGATGAGTCCGCCGGACCCAGCGTCGATGGCGACCGGTTGAATATCCCGCTCGACGGCAGCATGGCGCTCGATGAAATGGATCGCTACATCATCCGCACGGCGCTGGAGCGCAGCGGTCATAACGTCACCGCCGCCGCGCGCGCCCTGGGCACGACCCGCGAAACCCTGCGCTACCGAATCCAGAAATACGGACTCAAACAGCCTGAACCGCAAGCCCCGCCTGCTGGTTCCGACATCCCCGGACCTCAGCCATCAGAGCACGATGACAGCACATTGGGCGCTGGCAAGCGCTCGCCCGCATCATTCTGAATGGGCGCATGAAGACGTCTCAAGATGACGACCGGTAGCGTCGCGGCTGGTCACCCGCTGACCGCACAAGCCGCCGGGGAGGCGTTGCGCGCGGGCGGTAATGCCTTCGACGCGATGCTGGCCGGATTCTGTGCGGCTTGTGTCGCCGAGCCAGTGCTCGCCTCGCTCGGCGGGGGCGGTTTTCTGCTGGCCCGTCGAGCAGGACAGCCGCCGGAGGCGCTGGACTTCTTCGCCCAGACCCCACGCGTTCGACGCGCGTTGGATGAGATGGATTTCCGCCCGATCCTCGCCGATTTCGGCGATGCCAAGCAGGAGTTCCATATCGGTCTGGGCGCGGTCGCCACGCCTGGGGCGGTTGCCGGACTGTTCGCGATCCATCGGCGCTTCTGTCGTCTGCCGATCGCCGACATCATGGCCCTGGCCGAGGGCATGGCGCGCGATGGTGTCCCGCTGACGCCCTTCCAGCACCAGATCAACACCATCGTCGCGCCGATTCTCCAATCCAGTCCCGAGGCGCTGGCGCTCTTCGCCGACCCGCTGCACACCGGGCGTCTCGCGCCGGTCGGCGCCCAGGTGCGCATGCCCGAGCTGGCCGATGCCTTCGCGGCACTGGCGCGTGAGGGTCCGGATCTGTTCTACCGTGGCGAATGGGCGCAACGGCTGGTGCGCGACTGCGCCGAGCACGGCGGTCATCTCGGCACCGAGGATCTTGCCAGCTATGCGGTGAAGTGGCGCGAGCCGGTAATGCACCGCTACCGGGGCGCGGAGATCTACACCAATCCGCCGCCAGCACAGGGCGGCAGTCTCATCGCCTTCACCCTGGCCCTGCTGGAAGGCCACGATCTCTCACGCTTGGGACGCGGGAGCGCCGAACACATCCATGCTCTGGCCACGGCTCAGGAACTGACCCAGCGGCTGCGGCACGAGGAGCCGCTGGACCACGCCGACTGGTCGGCGGCCTTGAGTCCGTCGATCCTTAAGCGCTTTCGGGTATTGATGGACGACCGGGCGGTCTGCACGCGCGGCACCACCCAGATCAGCGCGGCCGATCGCGAGGGCAATCTGGCCAGTCTCACACTATCGAACGGCGAGGGATGCGGCTATGTCCTTCCGGGGACCGGCATCATGCTTAACAACATGCTGGGGGAAGAAGACCTCAACCCACACGGCCTAAACCGCTGGCCGAGCGATCGGCGCATCAGCTCCATGATGGCGCCGACCCTGCTGGCGCTCGCCGACGGCGCCTGGGTGGTGACGGGGTCTTCGGGTTCAAACCGCATCCGTGGGGCCGTGCTCCAAGTCATCTCCAATCTGGTCGATTTCGGACTAGATCTGGAGGCTGCGGTCGCCGCGCCGCGCATCCATTTTGAAGGGGATCTTCTGAATCTGGAGCCGCCGATCGACACCGAGATCGCCCGCAGACTCGCCGCAGACTGGCCGCACATCAAGGTGTGGAGCCAGCCCGGCGTGTTCTTCGGCGGCACGCACAGCGTCATGCTCAGCGCGCGGGGCGAGACCAGCGGCGCGGGCGATCCGCGTCGGGGTGGGGCGGTCGTGCGAGTCTAGGATGACTTACCAGTGACCGGTTCCAGGGTCGCCTTTGAAGGGACCGACGATCTCCCCGGTAATCCAGCCGCCGTAGAACCCGCCCGCCTGGGCGCGCACCGGCTCGCGATCCAGGAAACAGTCGACCCGGCCCGGATAGAAACAGAACCAGTCCTGGATGGTGTGAAATTCGGGGAAGGGACTCGGGTAGCACCAGGCGATATCTGGAGCGCCCGGCGCATCTTCCTCCGCACGAAAATACCGCGCCTCGCCCTTCCACTCGCAAAAGGTGCGTGCCGGTGACATCACCAGGGCCGTCCTATCGACATCCGCCGGTGGGATGTAGATCGTTGGCGGACTGCCGGTCTCGCACACCCGCATGGCCTGGCTCGATTGGGCCAACACCCGATCGCCGTGGCGCACCTCGACCGTGCGGCGCTCCGGCTCCAGCGCGGGCGGGCGGGGATAATCCCAGACGGACTCCTGACCTGGCTCGGGGGCGACGGCAAAGGGCGGTCGCTGTCGGCCTCGGTACGTCCATGCGGATCGGGCCTGCTCGATACGGTCGGTTCCCATGTGTTTTCTCCAGATGTCGTGCTATCGATCCGATGCCTCGGAGACGAGCGACCGGGAGAGTGCCGAGTCGCCCGCCGACCATTGTCCCTTGACCTTGTTGGTGGCCGACGCGCCAGCGAACACCAGATAGCTGTACTTGCCGTAATGGGGCAGTCTGCGCGCGAGCGGGGCGAGCCGCCCGAGAGCTTCAGATCCGTACACCGGAGCAGGCAGTTTGCGCGCGAGCGGGGCGAGCGCCGCGGCGTCCGTGGTCGCCAGCCAGGCGCGCAGGGATGTCGAGCGAGAATCCGGTCGCGTCCTTGCCGAACGTGTCGAGGTGGCGGTTCTCCCAGCCGAGCAGCCACACCGGCCGGTCGTTTGGCAGGCTTGCGATGGCGTCGTCTCGAGCGATCCGCCAGTCTGGATGACCGGCCTGCCAGGCGCGGGCGAGGCGCGCATAGCCTTGGCCGAGCTGTTCGGGTGCGGCAGATGGCAGCAGGATGAGTCCCTTGTCGGAGCCGAACAGCGCGCTGAGGCTGACCGGGGTCTCGCCCTGCATGAGTTCGCGGAAGAGATCGAATTGCGGATCGACGGCGATTCGCGCGGGGCGCGATTGCAGCTCCAGCGCGAACGCTGTCTCGCGTGCGTCGCTCTCGACGGTCAGGGTTTGCGGATCGCCCGTCCAGGATTTACGGTGACAGTTTACTGAATAGGCTCAATTATCGTTGCGATCCTTCTTCTTAGGTCCGCGCTTCTGAGGTCTCAGTACGGTGCCTGTCATTTTTTCGAGCTTTTCCATCCATCCTTCGCTGCCCAGTGGTCGCCCCGTTGTTTCTGACTGCCGAAGACTCTTGAATTCCGTTTCGTCTTCGGCGCCTTGGCCAAGGAGGGCAGCGAAGTCTCCATACCGTTCAAGAATGGGTGCAACCTTTACCAGTTTATCGTCCTTGCCCGAAAGATAGGCGGCGACACTCGACCACCGCCAGTCCTGTGCCTGCTCCACAAGCTTGGCTCGCACGGGATTGAGGGAAACGTAACGTACCGCATAGAACAGATGTGCTTCGTCCATCACCACCGATCCAAAGCGCCCCTGCCACAAATGCCCCGTCGCTCTTAAGCGTGCATTGATATAGCCAGTATAGCGGCGATGCGCATCGGCAAAGGTCGCGCGCAAACCGTCTTCATCGGAGGGCACTGCGATGAGGTGGACATGATTCGGCATCAGACAGTAGCACCAGATTTCTGTCTTGGCCTTGAGCGCCGCACCGCTCAGAAGATCAAGGTACAGCGCATAGTCCAGTTCTTCAAAGAAGACTCGACTGCGCCGGTTTCCACGTTGGGTGACATGGTGGGGTAGGCCGGGGATAACGATTCGAGGTAAGCGTGCCATTCCAAGAAAATGACATATTTCATGCATTTAGTAAACTGTCACCGTAATTCAGTCACCGTAATTCACCGTAATTCCTATGCCTTCCCAAGGTAGATTGTTTGGCCGATAATTCTTGAGCAAATACCGAAGCCTTTAGATTCGTATATATTGAATGCCGAGCCAATGACACTTAACGGCAGATTAAGTGTTTCTTGTATTTGTTCCCCGTCTATTTGCTGGCCCACAGAGCAATTCTCGATAATTCCATATAGCTTCTCCATTGACTCAGAGGTTTCAAACAACGCACACATGTACATGACATAAGTTGGATCGACTACTCTAAAACCGCACTCAAACCTTCTGTTTATTGTGTGAGACCCATCAATGAGTGATTGTGACTCAAGTGCTGCTAGTGCGCGGCTGTATTTCTCGCAGTCATCTTCTTTCAAATAGATTCTTAGATCATCGTTCTGCTTGATCATACCGTATATAATTTCGGAGAGCGCCCTTATATCAGAATGTAATTGGCTAATCGGATCTTCTAGACGGCTTATTCTGAGATCAATTTGTTCTGCATCAATCTCGGCCTGTAACTGGACAAGCATTGACGAAACGGGGAATCCCGCTCCGGCGACTCTGACGATAGAGTAAAACCAATTCATACGTCTGTTCCTTGAAAGCATAACATAAAAGTCACCGGCGCTGCGCGGCTTTATCGCCCAGCGTCCGTGTGGACTGTTGGGTTAGCGCTATTTGTTCCATAGCTTGTACGCTGCTCCCGCTTTTGCGGGGACTGTCGATGGGTCAATTAGCTCAACAAGATTCTTGAATCTTGTTTTGCAGGCGGCATACTGCTTAAGGCGCTCTCCTGCGATTGTTTTCGTTGTCGGCAAGCTGAGCATGATTTCGACTTCACCTGGCGAAAATCCCTTGATCATTTTCTGATAATCGGGGACAGCGGCGTTTGAAACGCCATACGGATTGCCGATCGCACAAGTCACTACCGTAGTAACGAATTCTTCCTTTACGGTGTCCGGGATTGCTGCCTGCTTTGACAGTTGCAACAGCCTTTCGGCAAAAGGTGGCTCGTTGTAAAAATTATCGAATGCTTGATGAACTGCCATTAGGCGCTTCGAGGCATTCGACAACAACGAGTGAACTTCATGCTCACCGAGGAGCGCAAGCATTCCAAGTTTTTCAAAAAACTGCTGCGATGCCTTATGGCGCTTTTCGTCACCTTTGGCGATATAGTCGTGATGCCGATTGATTAGGTCGGATCGTGCCTTTGGTGTGAAGTGCGGTGCAAACTCTGCTGCAATTGATAGTGAATTTACTCGCGCTTCTTCATTGCTACTCGGGTCACTAAATATTCCATGCAAAGACCCGAAAAGCAAGTATTGCTGGGCTTCGTGGGTCTTCCCAATTCGCTGCACCCATTGATTTTTTTGCTCGGTGGAGAACTTTCCACCCTTAATCGCGACCATAAAGGCCGCGATATCAACTCCCACGGGGTTATGTTCATTACCGAGTGCGTACTTTGCACAGCGGTTGGCGAAGCCAATGAATTCATGATCATCAATCTTTCCAACAACCGGGTGTGCGGCCGAAAAGTTGTTCCTAATATCTCGACAGTGATCAAGGAAGAAGTAGCCGTCTTCCGTAATGAGGTTGAGCTTCAAGCACAGGCTTAGAAGCTCTGCATCCTTTAGGTCCAGCAGTGCCTGGTCATCGAAGTTTGACTTTCCCGTAATTTGCTCAACAACATTCAAACCGAATCGCTTAACTTTTTCGCGCAGCTCAATTACTGATGAGTTCCAGATGTAATTTATTGCGCTATCAAACAGGCCGGATGCGACCGCTACGCACATTCGAGCCATTCCTTCGGTACGCAGTGCGGGAGGGATTTTCTTTAACACTCCCGGAAGATTGTTCCATGCGGTTTCGATCTCACCCGCAGAAGCAAGAATATCTCTTGGCACACCAAGCGCTGTTGTCAGTTGATCAAGCGCTGGCATGGTGTTCGCAATAATTGCGGGCAGCTTAACATCCGTCATTCCGATGCTTCTTGGGGCGAAATTGGTACTGAAAGCGCTAGCGCCAAGGTAAGCGGCGCTCAGCTCGGAGCGAATGATCGCACAAAAATGGCGAAGCCATGCGCGAGCAGGCGCGGAGTGCTGGGCGTCCGAGTGAGCCGCAGGCGAACGGCTTGACCGACTTGTTATGTTTTCTTCTCACTTCGCCTTCAATTCCTTGGCGCCCTGAAGATTAAAGGCATCTGGTAGCTTGCCATCGAGCTCTCCTGCCATATCGCCGATGAAGCAAATCTTTGAACCCGCAGGCTTCTCTTTCAGCATGCGTATGACCTTTTTTCGAAGAGGAGTTTCGCCAATCTTGATTTGTTGGAAGTACAGCGCCTCATCATCTCCAACTGGCAGCGCCACAAGGACTTCGAGTGCGGCTCTACCCGTTTCGGTTAATCGGGGCTCTCCACCTTCAAGATCGCCGCCGGACCAACAGCAATAGTAGGTGGCGCCATCCACCTTCGTTTCGAATACCATGTAGGCCAGCTGCTGCCCATAAGACAAGCCGATCTCGTTTCGAAACTTTTGGTTTCGCACTTCGTTCCCGATAACGCCAGAGATCAGTTTGCTTTTTATCGCAGGCACGTGGAGATTCCTTTTTTAAACATAACCATTAGTATCTGGGCCATACGACCCTGACAACCTGATATTACCCCAGTTTTCGGGCGCTTTCGCCCGGATTTGCGCGCCTCAGCGACTTATCAAGTCGTCCACGCCCTGATAACCCGATATTTCCGGCTAATTCGGGCGAATGCGCCTGATAACCCCGTCGAGAAGCAAGTATCTGGGCGTGCGTGGCAGGATAAGTTTTCCAGCCGGACGGGGCATTCGCCCCGTTCGAAACGTCTCGATCCTCTACCGATCCGCTGTTCCGGAGACGAGCGACCGGACGAGCTCGGAGTCGCCCGCCGACCATTGGCCCTTGACCTTGTTGGTGGCCTCCGCGCCAGTGAAGACCAGATAGCTGTACTTGCCGTAATGGGGCAGTTTGCGCGCGAGCGGGGCGAGCGCCGCAGCGTCCGCAGTCGCCAGCCAAGCGCGCGGCTGCCCGCTGTCTGTGCGTGTGAGCACCGGACTCTCGGTGCCCGTATCCACCTGGATGTCTCCCAGCCGGAGCTGGCGCGCGGGGATGTCGAGCGAGAACTCGGTGGCGTCCTTGCCGAACGTGGCGAGATGGCGGTTCTCCCAGCCGAGCAGCCATACGGGCCGGTCGTTTGGCAGGCTCGCGATGGCCTCATCTTGCGCGATTCGCCAGTCTGGATGACCGGCCTGCCAGGCGCGGGCGAGGCGCGCATAGCCTTGGCCGAGCTGTTCGGGCGCGGCCGATGGCAGCAGGATGAGTCCCTTGTCGGAGCCGAACAGCGCGCTGAGACTGACCGGGGTCTCGCCCGGCATGAGTTCACGAAAGAGATCGAATTGCGGATCGACGGCGATGCGCACGGGGCGCGACGGCAGCTCCAGCGTGAACGCCGTCTCGCGCGCATCGCTCTCGACGGTCAGGGTTCGAGAATCGCCCGTCTCCTGCTCGACGACCAACGGAATGCGCAACGGAAAAGGTGCGCCCGGCTGGGTCTGGAGGATCTGTCCGCTGAGACGATGGATCGCGCCGTCTTGCTGGGTATCCAGCTCGCCCAACGCGAGACGGGGCGCGCCCGGCTGGGTGGTCCAGACCTCGAAGAAGGCGCTCAGATCCTGCCCACTCACGCGCTCGAAGGCCGTGCGCAGATCGCCATAGCTGGCCGCGCGAAACTGGTTGTCGGTATAGAAGCGTCGCAGTCCGTCGTTAAAGTGCGTCTCGCCCAGACGCCCGCGCAGCATGTGGAAGAACATCGCGCCCTTGTTGTAGCCGATGCCTTGAGAGGCCAGGTCGTGCCGACCACGGAAGTCGACCAGCGGGAAGTCCTTGCCCTCGCGGACATGATCGGCATAGCCCTTGAGCATGTCACGGCGCGCGTCGCGCCCCTGTCCGGCCAGCTCCTTTTGCCAGTAATCGGCCTGGTAGTTGGTCAGCCCCTCGCTCCAGTTGCCCGATGCATGATCGATGAAGACGCTGTTGCCCCACCAGTTGTGCAGGATTTCGTGTGGGTACGAGGTATGCAGGATGAAGGGCAGACGAATGACGGCAGAGCCAAGCAAGGTGAAGGAGGGCATGCCGTAGCCCGTCTCCCAGAAATTCTCGACCAGCGCGAACTTGGCGAAGGGGTAGGGACCGATGCGCTCGGCGTAGTGCGCGACATACTCGCGGGTGGCGTCCAGATAGCGTTTCGCCAGCTCCGCGTCCGGCTCGCGCAGATAGACTTGGGCCTCGAATCCGTTGGCGTCGGCGCGATAGATTCGGTAGGGTCCGGCGATCAGATAGATATCGTCTTGCGGGTGGGTCTCGGTCCAGGTCGAGCGTCCGCTGTCGGGCGCTCCAGGTCCGGCACCCTGTGAGACCGCCGTCCAGCCCTCGGGCAGTTGCACCTCGAGCTGGAAGGTCTGGAGCGTGTCGGGCACGCGCGGATACCAGCCGCTGTTGCCGTCGAGAAAGACGCCGTCGGGGCGGATGGCGCCGAGCGAGCGCTGATGCGCGCGGCCCATGCCCTCCTCAATGCGCTCCAGCGCGTGCTGGATACGCCCGCCATAGCCGATCGTCACCGGCCCCGGCGCGCGCAGCCGGAGACGGTAGTGGCGCAGATGCCCGACTGGACCGGCATCGATCAGTTCGGCTTCGCCCTCGGTCACCCGTGGTGCGAGTGCGCCGTCGAGAAGGAAAGACCACTCGCTTTTCCCGTCCGGGAGCCGCATCTGATCTTGTGCCGTCAGCACGCCCGACTCCGGGTCGATGGTGACCTGGAGACGATGCGCGACCTCGGGCATCGCGGCCTGGGCGAGCAGCGGCAGCAGCAGCGCCAGGGCCATCAGCGGTGTCGTCAGGGAGCGGCGCATCGCGCCCCAGCATGTCAATATTTGAGATAGAGGCATCAGTGTCGTTCCAGATGGTGTCATTATCGAAGCATACTCGGGGCACGGGCATCGTGCCGCAATCGACGGATCTTCGGGTCCATGCCGACTAGGTGGAAATCATGTCGCAGAGCGTTCGTACAACCGTCAGTACCCATTCGAATTCCAGGGTTTATGCCGCATCGGTCATTGCGGTTGCGCTGCTTTTTTCCGGTGCATCGCTAGGCGCGCAGCCTATACCAGAGACAGCGCCGGCTGTGGTCACGCCGACCGCGCTCAAAGACAATCCAACGCAGGTGCTCGATGCGTCCTTATTGACCGACATGGAGCGGCTGATCGACACGCTCAGCGATCGCCGGGTGATCTTCGTCGGCGAGCATCATGATCGCTACGAGGATCATCTCAACCAGTTGGCGATCATCCAGGGACTGCATGCACGGGGCAAGGCGCTGGCCATCGGCATGGAGTTCTTCCAGCAGCCCTTTCAGGAGTTTGTCGACGCCTATGTTGAAGGCCGGATCGACGAGGCAGAGTTCCTGCGCCGCACCGAGTATTTCGACCGCTGGCGTTTCGACTACCGGCTCTATCGCCCGATTCTGCGTTTTGCGCGTGAGCAGGGCATCCCGGTGATCGCGCTCAACCTGGAATCAGAGTTGACGCGCAAGGCGGGCGATCAGGGAATCGCGGGTCTGAGTGAGGCGGAGCAGGCCAGAATTCCGGCCAGCATCGACCGGGACGACTCCGCCTATCGGGCGCGTCTCAAGGCGGTGTTCGAGCAACATCCGCCCACGATGCGGCGCGATTTCGAGCGCTTCCTGGACGTGCAACTGCTCTGGGACGAGGGGATGGCCGAGCGCGCGGCCAACTATCTCGGCGAGCACCCCGAGCGCACGCTGGTGGTGCTCTCCGGTAGCGGGCACGTCGAGTACGGACAGGGCATCCCGAGCCGGCTAACACGGCGTCAACCGGTTGCAATGGCGATCGTCCTCAATGGCCGAAATCGCGAGCCGGACCCGGCGGCGGCCGATTTCTTTCTCTATCCGACGCGAATCGATTTGCCTCCCGCCGGCATGCTGGGCGTATCGCTCGACACCGATGCCAAAGACTCCGGTATGCGCATCGCCGGTTTCGTCGATGGGAGCGGGGCCAAGGCGGCTGGGCTTGAGGTGGGCGATCATATCGTGCGCATCGGCGATCAGCAGATCGCCAATTATGCCGACATCCGCATCGCGCTACTCGACGCCGAGCCGAAGCACTCGGTGGCGGTCGAGGTGGTGCGCCCGCACATGCTCGGCGCGGACGAAAGCAAACGTTTCCAGGTAAAACTGCGTTGAGCACTGCAGCCAAACGCGGCCCCGAGCTTCTGTCGCCAGCTGGGACGCTGAAGAACCTGCGCTATGCCTTCGCCTACGGGGCGGACGCCGTCTATGCCGGGCTGCCGCGCTACAGTCTGCGGGTGCGCAACAATGACTTCGATCTGGAACATTTAGCGCTGGGCATGGCCGAAGCGCACGCCCAGGGTAAGCGCTTCTATCTTGCAGCCAATCTGATGCCGCACGGGGCGAAGCTGCGGACCTTCATTGAGGATATGACCCCCATCGTCGCGCTCGGTCCAGACGCGCTCATCATGGCCGATCCGGGGTTGATCCTGCTGGTGCGCGAACGCTGGCCGGAAGTGCCGATCCATCTCTCGGTCCAGGCCAACACGGTCAACGCCGCAGCGGTGCGCTTCTGGCAGGGGCAGGGCATCGTGCGCGTGATCCTCTCGCGCGAGCTGTCGCTCGATGAGATCGCCGCCATCCGCGATGCCTGTGCGGATATCGAGCTTGAGGTTTTCGTCCACGGCGCGCTCTGCATCGCCTACTCTGGGCGCTGTCTGCTCTCTGGGTATTTCAATCATCGCGATGCCAACCAGGGATCTTGCACCAACGCGTGTCGCTGGGACTATCGGCTCGGCTCGGCACGCCCAGCCGAGTCCGGTCAGCACCAGGACGGCATGGCAGCCGATGAGGTCTATCTGCTGGAGGAGGCCAAACGGCCGGGTGAGTACATGCCGGTGTTCGAGGACGAGAACGGCACCTACATCATGAACTCGCGCGATCTCCAGGCCGTCGAGCATGTCGGGCGGCTGGTCGAAATGGGCATCGACTGTCTCAAGATCGAGGGCCGCACCAAATCCCACTACTACGCCGCGCGCACGGCTCAGGTCTATCGGGCCGCGATCGATGATGCCCTCGCGGGCCGAGCCTATCGCCCGCAGCTGCGGGTGGAGCTGGAAGGGCTGGCCAATCGCGGCTACACCGAGGGTTTCTATCGACGCCATACGCCCGCCGAAACCCAGAACTACGCCGATGGCGCTTCGCGCAACCAACGGCGGATCTTTGTCGGCGATGTGACCGGCTGCAAGTCCGGCTGGGCCGACATTGAGGTCAAAAACCGCTTTGCGCTCGGCGATGCACTGGAGCTGATGACGCCCGTCGGCAACCGTGAATTCGATCTGGAGACGATGGTGAATCTACAGGGCGAGCCCCTGTCCGTCGCCCCTGGTGCCGGTTGGCGGGTGCGTATCCGCGTACCTTGGGAGTCCAACGGCATGGGTTTGCTGACACGCGCTCTTTAGTTTGGTCAGATGATTTTCGCAATTCGCCCGACTAGCGAATCCAGTCGATCAGATGCATGAGCGGGTTTTCGCCGGTCTCGGGTCCGATGACGCGACCGCGAACACTGTGACCGGCATCGACGACCGATTGCGGGTCGCCGGTGATCAGTGGATGCCAGTGCGGCAGCGGCTCGTGTGCATTCAGCAGGCGATAGGCGCAGGTCTCGGGCAGCCAGCCGGATGATCGCTGGACCGACTCGGGCGTCAGCGTCACGCAATCGGGCATGAGACGGGCGCGGTTGGGGTATTCACGACAGCGACAGGTGTTGAGGTTCAGCAGCTCGCAGGCAATGCGCGAATAGATGATACGGCCGGTGTCATCGTCCTGGAATTTTTCCAGACAACACTTGCCGCAGCCGTCGCAGAGGGCATCCCACTGCTCGGCGGTCATCTGATCCAGCGGTGTGGTTTGCCAGTAAGGGTGTGTCATGTCGTGGGGCTCGATTGCGCTGAGGTCTAGAGTGACGAGCGTCTGCTCACCAGGATCGGGCAATTCTGACTGATTGAGCGCTGAGTTGCACGGCACGGCCCGGCACGATGATGCCGGGCAGGTACCGTGCTCGCTTCAACGCTGACGCGTCCCCGCCCCCTTACTTACGCGATGGACGGTTGACGAGGTCTTCGATGCGCTGGCGGACATCCCAAACGCTGAGGCGGCGCGTCTCTTGGCGGCTGGCCGAACGGGCCGCCTCTGCGACATCGAGCCGCTGCTTGATGATCGGCGCGAACCGCTCGGCCAGCTCCGGGCGCGCGCTGAG
>JARIBS010000039.1 GCA_029257385.1 Thiorhodococcus sp. | reverse complement strand
TGAGTTACAACGCCGCGAGCAACACTGCCACGCTCACCCCGAGCGCCCCGCTGGACGCCTCGACCGGCTATACAGTCACCCTGGTTGGGGGCAGTGGCGGGATCACGGACCTGGCGGGTAATCCGCTCGCCGCCAACGTGACCTGGTCGTTCACCACCGGCACGGTCTCCAATGTCTGTACCTCGCCAGCGAACCCGGTCGTGGCGGAGAACTGCCTACCCGGCGCTCCGCCCAGTGAATGGGAAGTCAACGGCGCGGGCGATCTGAGTATCCAGGGTTTCGCGACGGATATCAGCGTCGATCGCGGCGAGACGGTGTCCTTTAAGATCGACACGGACGCAGCCGACTATCGTCTCGATATCTATCGCATGGGCTATTACGCGGGCAACGGCGCGCGTAAAGTTGCGACCGTGCAGCCCTCGGCGCCCTTGCCACAGAGCCAGCCCGTGTGTCTGGCGAATGCGACCGGACTGCTCGACTGCGGCAATTGGTCCCTATCGGCATCCTGGGATGTCCCGACGGATGCCGTCTCCGGGATCTATTTTGCCAAGGCCATTCGCGAGGACACGAGCGGCGCCAGCCACATCGTCTTCATCGTGCGCGACGACAGCAGCACCTCAGACATCCTCTTCCAGACATCCGACACTACTTGGCAGGCGTACAACACCTACGGCGGCAACAGCTTCTATACCGGCAGCGGTCCCGGCACGGGTGGGGATGCTGATGGCAGGGCCTACAAGATCAGCTACAATCGGCCCTTTGTGACTCGCGCCGTCGACAACGGACAGGATTGGGTCTTCAATGCCGAGTACCCCATGGTGCGCTGGCTGGAAGCCAATGGTTACGATGCCACCTACTTCACCGGAGTCGACAGCGATCGGCGTGGCGAGCGGATTCTCGACCATGGCGTCTTCCTGTCAGTCGGTCACGACGAATACTGGTCGGACGGTCAGCGTCAGGCCGTCGAGGCCGCTCGGGATGCCGGCGTGCACTTGGCCTTTTTCAGTGGCAACGAGGTGTTTTGGAAGACCCGCTGGGAGAACAGCATCGACGGCTCCGGCGCACCTTACCGAACCCTCGTGTGTTACAAGGAAACGCATGCGGGCGCTAAGATCGATCCGACCGCATCCTGGACTGGGACTTGGCGCGATCCCAGATTCAGTCCGCCCGCCGATGGCGGTCTGCCCGAGAATGCACTGACCGGAACCCTGTTCACCGTCAACGACGGCGCAAACGGCTCAATCGAAGTCCCTGCGGCGGACGGCAAGATGCGTTTCTGGCGCAATACCAACATTGCAACGCTCGGGCCTGGACAGACGGCCACCCTGCCGTTCGAGACCCTGGGCTACGAGTGGGACGAGGACATCGACAATGGCTTCCGTCCGCCGGGTTCCATCCGGTTGTCGAGCACAACCGTCCAGAATGCGCCTGTCCTGTTGGATTACGGCTCGACCTTCGGCCCGGGCACGGCGACCCATTCACTGACATTGTCCAAGCGAGGCAGCGGGGCATTGGTGTTCGGCGCAGGCACCGTACAGTGGTCCTGGGGTCTGGATGACAATCACGACCGTGGCGCCGCACCGCCCGATGCACGAATGCGTCAAGCCACCGTCAACCTGTTGGCCGACATGGGTGCTCAGCCTGGCAGCTTGCAGCCGGGTCTGATCGCTGCGACAGCGTCCGCCGACACGGTCGCTCCGAGCTCCACGATCGTTTCGCTATCTGATGGCGCTGTGCTCCCCTTGGGCGTTCCGGTGACCGTCTCCGGGACCGCGTCCGATGCCGGCGGAGGTGTCGTTGGCGGTGTGGAAGTGTCGGTGGACGGCGGATCGACCTGGCATCCCGCCGTGGGACGCGACACCTGGAGCTATAGCTGGATTCCCGGTGCTCAAGGGCCGGTGACCATCAGAACCCGCGCGGCCGATGACAGTGTGAATCTGGAGTCACCGACTGCTGGCGTGACAGTCACCGTCGACGCGGCGCCGCCGTCCAGTTGCAGCGGCGACAGCATCTGGCCGCCGACAGCGGTGCCCATCTTGGCATCCGATCCAGAGACGTCAGGCGTCGAGATCGGCGTGAAATTCCGTCCAAGCGCGAACGGCTTCGTCTGCGGGGTACGCTTCTACAAGGGCGCTGGCAACACTGGCACCCATGTCGGCAACCTCTGGAGTGCCACGGGCACTTTATTGGCCACGGCGACCTTTACGAGTGAGACGGCCACGGGCTGGCAGCAGGTGGAGTTCCCCGCGCCGGTCGCAGTGAGTGCCAATACGGTCTATGTTGCCTCCTACCATGCCCCGGTCGGACGTTATGCGAGCGATAGTGGGTTCTTTGCCACCAGTGGCGTGACCAATGGTCCACTCTATGCCCTGCGAGATGGGGAGAGTGGCGGAAATGGGGTGTATCTCTACGGCTCGGGCGGTTTCCCCACCAATAGCTTCGAGTCGAGTAACTACTGGGTGGATGTCGTCTTCACGACCGACACGGGCGGGCCAGACACCACCGCGCCGACACTGACGAACCGCACCCCGGCGGTCGCCGCGACGGATGTGGCCCCCGCCAGTGCGGTGACAGCGACCTTCAGCGAGGCATTGGCCCCTGCGGCGGTCAATGCCACGAACTTCCGGTTGGCCAATGGAGCCGTGCCCATTCTCGCCACGGTGAGCTACAACGCCGCAACCAACACCGCCACGCTCATCCCGAGCGCCCCGTTGGTCGCCTCGACCAGCTACACGGTGACCCTGGTTGGCGGCAGTGGCGGGATCACCGACCTGGAGGGCAATGCGCTGGCCGCCGACATCACCTGGTCGTTCACGACCGGCGCTGCACCGGTCGGGTGCGCGCCTGGGTCGACACTCTGGGCCGAAACGGATGCACCCATCCTCGCGTCGGACCCGGAGACTTCCGCCGTCGAGATCGGTGTGAAATTCCGTCCGAACGTGAACGGCTTCATCTGCGGGATGCGTTTCTACAAGAGCGCCGCCAACACTGGCACCCATGTCGGCAACCTCTGGAGTGCCACGGGCACTTTATTGGCCACGGCGACCTTTACGAGTGAGACGGCCACGGGCTGGCAGCAGGTCGATTTTCCAGCTCCGGTCGCGGTGAGCGCCAACACGCTCTATGTCGCCTCTTATCATGCCCCGGCTGGGCGTTATGCGATCGATAGCGGGTTCTTCGCCACCAGCGGCGTGACCAGCGGCCCCCTGTACGCTCTGCGTGACGGAGAGAGCGGCGGCAATGGCGTGTATCGCTACGGTGCTGGCGGATTCCCGGTCAACAGCTTCGAATCGAGTAATTATTGGGTAGACGTGGTTTTCACCACCAACTCGGTGCCGGCCAGCGCAGCGAACTCCCAATAAGAATTCGAAATTACAATGATGTGTGCCGGGTTTATCGTCAGTCGTTTCGACATACAATCAGATACATTAAGTTCGAGAGGTTAATGCATGCCCATCGCTGAGTCGGTACACATGGGGAAAGACGTCACGATCTTCCATCCATCGCTCGTCAACCTCTACGGCTGTACGATCGGCGATGAAACACGGATTGGCACCTTCGTCGAGATCCAGAAGAACGCGACCATTGGGGTCCGTTGTAAAATCTCTTCTCATACCTTCATTTGCGAGGGCGTGTCGATCGAGGACGAGGTGTTCGTCGGTCATGGCGTGATGTTCATCAACGACAAGTTTCCGCTTGCCACCACGCAAGACGGCCATCCGCAGACCGAGGCGGATTGGTCGGTGGAGCAGACTCGCGTCAAGCGTCGCGCGTCCATTGGCTCGAATGCAACGATCATCTCCGGCGTCACGATCGGCGAGGGCGCCTTGGTCGGCGCTGGAGCAGTAGTCACTAAGGATGTGCCAGACTATGCGGTTGTCGCTGGTGTGCCCGCTCGGGTGATTTCCGCAAGACCTCGCACTTTCTAAAGATAGGCTAAGCGCGACTATCTTATACTGCAAGTTGGATACGTCCGTCGAACTTTAGTCCTAAGATTAACCATTGGGGCGCGAGTCTTTCCTACTTGGTGATTGGCAAATGGATACTCGCGTCTTGGTTCGTTCTGGACTTATATTCGAGCACGAGGCGTGGCCTGACGCAATTGAAGCTCCGCGATTGCTCAAATTGGGCGACCATGGCTCCAGTGATTACAAAAACCTTGCGGAAGCTTTGGGTCTTTGCGATGAGAATCACAGAAGGCCATTGCATACTTAGCCTACCCTCTTGATCGACTATCCGAGTACGGCGGCCTGTTCGACAAGGCGTTTCAAAACGATCTGTGTAACTCAATTCGCGCGCGTTCACGTTATGTGTCATGCGAAGCTCCACGAACCCACCCATCGTGATCTTGCTTGAATTAAGACGACTCAATCTTGGGTCAAAATCACCATCAATACGAGATGCGGCGGCGTGATAGATTAGGCTTTAATCGCTTATTCGACTGGTGGTCGAGCAGGTACGCGAACGTTCTCATATGGCTGTTACATCACGACGATTGTGTCGCGATCAAAGACGCACTTTTTTATCGAGGTAAAGCTATGCCAGTCCACTATATTTTCAAGTTCGGTTGCTTTTCACTCCTTTTGCTCGGCTTCTCCCAAGCCTCCCTCGCAGCATGCGATAAGACGCTCAGCTCTAGTACCAACTTGGCCTCAGCTGTATCAAGTGCTCCTGCTGGCTCGACCATATGTCTGAAGAACGGCAGTTATGGAAGGGTAAACCTATTCAATATAGCTCGTGATGGACTCGTCACCATCAAATCGGAGAGCGGGAAGAGTGCTTCTATTGCGCCACAGGTTGGTAAGACGAACTATGTGCGTTTCGAATCTCTGACTATTTCCGGAGATGTGCTGCAAAACAATTGCAGCAGCCATATCCAATGGGTGGATAATGATTTTTCTGGCCGTAGCTTGACATTGACTAATTCTGGGTGTGGAAATCTCGACACCTTAATCGATGGCAACCGTTTCGCTGGCTTCGATGTCGGCGGCGGATATGAAGGACGACTCTCTCTAGTTTACGGTTCGGGTATCACGATTACCAATAACTTCTTCGGAGACGGCGGCGCATCCGATGGGGTACAGTTGGTCGGTGGTGTCAGCAATGTCGCAATTGGGCCGGGTAATACCTTTTCTGGAATCCTCGACTCGCTTTGCGGCCCCGTTCACTGTGATGCGATCCAGCTCTATGGCGCGGGAAGCGGTATCGCGATAAAAGGTAATTATTTCGCCAATGGCGATACGTTCATCATGGCGCCAGACGGATCGAACGGAGTGACCGTCACCGATAACGTTTTCAATGGAAACGGTGTTTCCTATCCCGACAAGATTCAGTTCGGGTCGGCCAGGAGCGCCATTTTCGAGCACAATACCGTCTTGAATGTCCGTGTTAGCTTCGATAGCAAGACCGGAAAAGCCGCCTCGTCGAATACGATTGCACGAAACAATATCATGATCTCCGGAAGCAGCTTCAAGACAGCCAATGGTAATGGCTGCTCCAACTGCAGATTCACGAATAACCTGTTCGAGCAGCCCACGTTTATAGGTGGATCGAACCCTGACTCCTGGCAAGGTTATCAGTTGACGACGAGTTCGTTAGGCTCGGATGCGTCCACGAGTGGAAAGGACATGGGACCGCTCTACTCAGCAAGCGTCGCGACTCCATTGCCGATACCTGGAGAGCCCTGGGTAAATAATCAGGACTGACACCCGGATCTCGAATCTCCATCGGCTCAGTTTGCTCGGGCCGAGAGGACATGCCGATAGACATCCATCAAACGTCTTCCGGCAGCATCCCAAGTGATCTTGTGAATACCAGCGAGGCTCTCGTCACGAAGGCGTTGTAGCATCTGGCGGTCGTCGTGCAGCAGGGTGAAGTGCTCGCGCAGGGCGTCTACGTCTCCCACAGTGTGCACGAGCGCATCTTGCATGTGATGGCAGATTGCCCCCGCAGCGTCCGAGACCAGCAGCACACAGCCGCTGCCACGGGCCTCTGATGTAACGAGGGCGCTGCCTTCCTCAATACTCGGCAGGGTCAGGATATCACTGTCCCGCATCAACTCCGGCGCGTCGTCACGGTGCCCCAATACCTCGACGCTCGGATGCGCGAGCATTGTGGCAAGGCGCTCTGCGTAGCCGGGCACGAAGGCGCCGGCGATCCTGAACCTACCCTCGCGACTGGCTGGAGATGCGATCCAGGCTTCGAGGGCATAGTGCAAGCCCTTGCGTGGAGCACAGCCTCCGACGAACAAGACGTTCAAACTGGCCCTGGGAGTTCGCGGCGCGTTGCCGGGATGATAGACGTGGGCGTCGAAACCGTATTGATGACGCTCCAGCCGATCGGCAGGATAGCCGTTTTCGGAAAATGTCCGTGCGACGAAGTCCGAGGGGCAGAGTAGGGCGGAGGCGAGCCGGTATTCCTGTTCCTCGCGGCGCAGAACGCTTTCGTCGTATGCGTGCTCATGACCCTTGGGTAATCGCACTCCAAGTCGTTCGCACTCCCGACGCACGGCCTCATAGGCGAACCGCGTGTTTGCGTTCGGTCGTTCCAACACCGCTGGAATGCCCAGGTCCCGGGCCATTTTCAGTGTCCGAAGGGCGCCGAGCGGCCACAGATGAACGATATCGATCCGGTCGGCGATGTCGCGAAGGCGGTGCGCGACGATATGGTCGTGAATCCGGAAGGCGCGCTTGCTCCCGAGCAGCCGATAGGGAATCCGCATGCCACCGATCGTGAGTGTCGAGGTTGTGGCGACGCCACTTGGCAGGGGCCGGGTCACGGAGCCGGCAAACACCTCAATGCGCGCGCCGGCATTGGCGAGACCTTCCACCTGGTGCCAGGCCGTCGTGCAGATGCGCGCAGCTCCGATACGATGTGGGAAGCTGTACAAAACACGAATAGAATTGTTTGCTCGATTCATGTGATCCACGCCGCTCGGATAAACCTCAGTGAGCCGCCAGGATTTTGGGGCGGGCCAGGATGGATGTTATGGGCCGGGTTCGAGCGTCCGAAATACCCTGACCGTCCGCCGAATGAGGCACGCAGTGCCCGGAGCGGGAAAAGAACGTCGTTTCGCCATGCATCCACTCCTCCGGGAAGTCCTTGACCACCATGTAGACGCTTCGGCTGCATCCACTCTTGTAGCGATCGTGGAGTTCCACGATGAGTATTCCCACGCAATCGATCCAGGCGGCGCAGGACTCGAATACCTCCTTCTCGGCACCTTCGATATCGATCTTCAATATGTGGATGTAGTCCAGATCATACTCCCGCATGAGCGTATCGACGGTCAGCCCGCGAACGGCTGAATCGGAAGTCGGAATCGAGGCATATTCGGCAGTCTGAAATCCCCAGTTTCCAGTGCCAGGATCCTCAAGCGAGACGGACGCGTTGGATTTCCACAAAGCCGCTTTCACGGGGATGACATTCGCGTATCGAGCGGTGTTCTTGATCAGCATCGCATAGTTACCCGATTCGGGTTCGATCGCGATGATTCTTGCGCGTGGATAGCGGTTGGCGAAATAGACCGAGGTCAACCCGATGTTCGCACCCGCATCGACGATGATCGTGGGTTCGCAGCTGGTTTCGATCGCGTACTCGGCATTGACTATGATCTCCTCGAATAGCGAGACATCGGTCGTTCGTAAACGCAGATACAGAGGATGCAAGACTCCGTCGCACTCGATCTCTATCTCCATTGGCCCGGAGGAGAGCCGCGCCCGAGTGATGGCGTAAAGGCCATGAGGGCCGAAGAGACGGTAGTGAGATCGCGCGCCTTCGATGATACTCATTGGGCAAGCCTCTTCTGGTTGTTTGAGTGAACCAGGCGGGACGCGGTATTCGTCTCGTCCTGCGTGTTTTCGGTGGCAAGGCGGTAACGTTCGAACTGCTTCGGACGGGGCGAACATCCCGTCCGACTGGTCTTCAGCGATCTGGGTGAAGTGCAATGTCAACGTCAGATCCACCGGTTGGGTTGGAGGGCGCAGCGATCGGGTCGGCATCGAATCGGTGCCAGAACTGCTCCGATAGCAATGTCCGTGGATCCTCGGCACGCTTTAGGGGGCGCTGGCGTCGGCGTAATACCCTTGCCAAGAACTCGTCGATCCGCTTGCGCCGCAACTCACCATCGAAGCGGGTCAGAGTCATGCAAGATGCAGCGATGGGAAGATCGTGCACCCACTTGCGCTTGATGTGTCGATAGCAGTCATAGAACTGCGACGGCAGTTCCAGTAGTTGATTGGTGTTGTGGACGCAGAACGCGGGAATCGCATGGTTTGTCAGGCCCGCGTGACGGGCCGAGAGACAGATATCGACACCGTACAGATGAAAATGCGGAAGATCGGGGTCGAAGCGAAGCCCGCTGGATCTGCGCAGAATCAGGACGATCTCGTCCAATGTCTCGACCGGTTCGGGTGCCGCGATGGGGTTTCCATGCAGCCCTAGACCATTGGTGTAGACTCGGCCCAGACCGCCGAAGGCGTCCTTGCGCGAGCCGAAACAGCCGAGGACGCCCCACCGAACCCCGGCTGCATCCAGCGTTCGAATCGACTGATCGACCCGTTCCAGCCAGCCCGCCGGGAGATAGATATCTTGATGAACGAAAATCAGGATGTCTGCGACCGCGTCGTCGATCGCGCTGTTGTAAGCGGCGGATGCCGAGGCGAACCCTTCCTTGATCAAGAGTTCGACTGACCCCTTTAGCCCTGGCGAGGCGAGAAGGTTGTTCTCTAGCGTCTTGCGGCAGTTGACGGCCGCGACCAACGCGAATGCATGTGCGTTCATATTCAAGCCTCCACGCTCAGTCAGCGCCTAGACCCTTGCCTTGCGGCTGGCTGTCCGGCAAGGATGTGGTGTCCAGCACCGCCGATCCGCCATTGATGAGGCACCGCTGGATCGATTGCAGCAACTTCGGCCCCTGGCACTGAACATGTAAGTTCTCGCGCACCTTGCGTTGCGCACGCTTGCCCAGGCGCGTAGCGGTTGCCCGATCCCCGTTGAGTTGAAGAATTCGCTGGGCAAAGCCATGCACATCCAGATAGCTGACCCGGAATCCACCGTCGTCCTCGACGAACTCACCCGCACCACCGGCATCGGCGAAGCAGATGGTTGGAATTGCGTGCTCGGCGGCTTCCAGCACAACCAGGGGAAAGGGATCCTCGCGAGAGGTCAGTGCAAAGGTGTCCATGACATGGTAGTAGTCCTGCACCTCGGGCGTGGTCGGCACCAGGCGACAGCACGGATCGATCCCGAGACGGCGCATGTCGTGCAAGAACTCCAGCGCCGCAGGCTCGCCTCGTTCACCGCCCACCCAGAGGAAGAATAAGGCACCGCCGTTGGATGCCAAAACGCTCTCGCGCGCGATCTGCAGAAAGACATCACTGCCCTTGCGCCAGCCCAGGCTGCCGCAGCCACCGACCACGAAGGCGTCGGAAGGAATGCCGAGTTCGCGGCGCAGTCGTTGCCGCGTGGCATCGGCTTTTTCCCGGCTCATGCTCCCTGTCTCGGTGAATCCATTGATAACATCAATGCGCTCGGGATTAATCGCCCGGTCCGCGATCAATGCCTGACGGACCGCGTTCGACACCGCGATGAAACGCGTGGCGGAACGAAAGCGCTCCATCCAATCGCTGCGTGTGAGCGTGACGTCGATCGCATAGGTCAGTTCGTGGACGTGCCACAGTAGCGGACGCGACCCCGTGGCCAGCCGTTGCACGAGCGGCGCTACTGCGGCCGTATTCGCGTAGATCAAGTCGATATGACCGGAGGGCAGCGACAGGCGCGCGTGAATATCCTGAATGAGACGTTTGAGCGGGTCGAGTGTGGGTGGAAGTAGGTTGTCGAGCCGTGGTTGCGGATCGCGCCAGACGTGCGTTCGGGCGATGGCGCGAAAATCATCGAGCAGTGGACCCCGTCCATTGACGACGACTTCGATGTCCCAGTCCACCTGATCCCTCAACCAGCGCAGAAAACCCAGCAGCAGGATGGTTGCGCCGTTGCGCGACGCGGAGTGGCTGAGGAAGAGCACACGCGGACGTATCGGTGTCATCGTCGATCTCGTGGCTCGAGGCCGTGGGTGGTGGTGGGCGCTCATGCGGGATCATCCTGATCGGTAGTGAGAATCGGTCCATCCGTGATCCGTGCGCCAAGCGCGAGTCCGTCGCGATAGGCCTGCACGAGATGCGGAACCGAAAACTCCCACGCCAAGGCGCTCGCAATCCGCTGTTGCCCGATGCGACCCATCCTGGCGCGCTCCTGCGGATCGTCGAGTAATCGGTCGACCTGTCGCGCGAACTCGCGCTCGTCGTCGTCGGCGACGTAGACCGCCGCGTCCTCGCCCGAGATCCGCGTCTCCTGGAGGTCGAAGACCACCGTCGCCTTGCCGAGCGCCATGTATTCCATGAGCTTGTTCATGGTCGAGCGTTCGTTCAGTGGGCTTGCTGGATCCGGCTGCACGCAGAGCGCGGCGGCGGACAGGTGGCGGCGCGCATCCAACTCGGTAAGGCGGCCGGTGAACAGGACGTAAGGCGCGATTCGCAGCTCCTCGACCAGCCGGCGAAGCTCGGGCATGGCGTCTCCGTCGCCGATGATGACGGCCAGGAAGTCGCGGCGACCGAAAGTCGCCACCAAATGCTGGATCGCGCGCAACCAGCAGTCCAGACCGTCCTGCGGGCCAATAGTCCCAACGTAGCCGATGAGGTAGTCGGCGCGTTCGGCAAGTCCCTCCGGGGGCGGCAGGGGCTGGTAGGACAGGGGTGGGCCGTTGCGCACCACATAGACCTTGTCGGGCGATTTGTGACCCTCGTCGATCGCGCGCTGACGATAGGATGCGTTGGTTGCGATGACCACGTTGGCGACCGCGTATGAGCCGCGCTCCAAAAGCTTCAGAATTCTGTAAACCGCGTTTCCGCGACGCTGCCCGAAACGCGACAGATAGACCTCGGGCGCGAGATCGTGATGATCGAAGACGAAACGCTTGCCCAGCATCCTGAAGATGGCACCGATAACGAACAAGGTGTCTGGCGGGTTGGCTGCATGCACAACATCGACGCCATGGCGCAGCGCCACCCAGAGCGACACGCACAACATCGCAAAAGTGGCGTAGCTGAATTCCAGGGCGTAGCCGAGAACCCCCGAGCCGCCGGGGGGCGCGGGAAAGCGGAAGATCTCGATGCCGTCGCGGCACTCTCGCCAGCGCTCCTGTCCCTCGCGTGGACAGACGACACTGACCCGGCAGCCGTGATCGCGCAGTGCATGGGCCTCGCGGCGGACCCGGAAATCACGGGGAAAACCGTTGTTCTCAACGAGCATCAAGATCTTTGGTTGGTGTGTCATCTGGCTCGCGTGTTCCGGCTTGAGGTTCATCGGATGGTCGGTGATGTAGCCCGGTTGGCATCGACTCAGCCGAGTCGCATGCGATCACGGGCCTCGGTGAGAATCCGGCGCAGGACGAGTCCGCCGTGCGTGCCGCGGGCGAGCGCGCTTGAGGCAGCCGCAGAGCGTTGCACGAACTCATGACGTCGCCCATCCGAAACCGCAAAGACCAACGCGTCCTCGGCTTCCTGTTCGCGAGTCGTTGCGGCTCCGATCGGCTGCCAGGCGTGTCCGCGCGACTCGATTCCTATCTCCCGCACCCCGTCGGGAAGGTCGAGGGTGATGTGCGTTCCCAGCGGTCGAACCCGCATCCTGGCACCTTCGATACGGTAACCATAGTTCAGTCGGCTCAACACGCGCAGGTTGTCCCAGCGCACCTCGCCCAGCGCGTTGATCCTGTCGGCGAAATGACGAAACAGGTCGAGTCCGTCGCGGAGATCCTGGTGATGACCGCGCAGGATCAGCGGCTGCCCCAGGTAGGCGGCCGCCAGCAGGATAGCGTCACTCGCGTCGGCGAACGCCCAGCGCGGCAGCACCGGGCAACCCTCGATGATTTCGCTAGGTGCGAACCCGAGCCTGTTCGTCCAGGTCTGTCCGGCGTTGTGGGCGCGCAGCGATCCAGCGGAAATGCAGGCGGACTCAAAGCCATGACGTGGCAGCTCCGCGAGCATGCGCGATGAGCAGGCGCCATGCGGCGGCACCATGACGCGCGAGACAGCGACTCCAGCCTTGAACTCCAGCCGACGGATGCGCGACAGGGCCTGCTTGAGCAGCGCCCCTGAGTCGTTTGGCGAGTAGGTTCGGGCAAGCTCGTAATGGCCGTGATTGTTTCCGTGGATTGCCAGCGAGAGTCCGTCCCCATGGGCTCTGAACAGTGCCGCGGCCCTTGCGTCGACCCACCAGGCGTCCAATGGGATGGTCGCGAAGGCGACATGGTAGCGATCATCGCGCGCGCTGGCGGCGATCTCGCGGTAGTTCACATAGCCGTAGCTCGGCCAGTGCAAGTTGGGGTCATCAATGATGAAGGCGGCGCGCAGCGGCGGATTCGAAAAGCCATGCTCGGCCGAGCACTCGCGCAGAAAATGGAACAATGGCAGCGCCTGGATGAAGCGCTCGCCACCCGCCGCCAGACCGGCATCTTGCCCATCTGGCGCGTAGGGCGGGGCCAGTGATGTCCGATACACGAGCGCGCCATCGCGATTGCCGAGCGTCCAGACCGGCCAGCCGTCCGAATCGGTTGCGAGGATCCTGTCACCAGGTTGGTGAAGCCTCGCATGCACGTCGGCATGCAGTCGCGCAGTCACCCCGAGGGTGCGCCCGCGGTAGGGCCATGGAACCTCGGGATCGTCGGCGAAGCGGATCTCGGTGCGGTTGAGAACGCCCGCGTTCGCGGTGTCGGTGTGCGCGGGAATATACAGGGTTGGTCGAGCGACCGGCGCGGTGGTCGGCACGGTGCTCGGGTCGAGTCGCGCGATATAACCCAGCGCCTTGATGAATGGTGCCTCCTCGGCCTGGATGTGCACGGGAAACAGCTCTTCCAGCACCGACAGCAGGCCATGCATATCTCTTGCGAGTGCGCTGTCTTCGATGGAGATGGGTGTCACTGCCATGGCCGTGCCTGTCATCGGATTGGTTTGGACGTAGCGGCTCGACAATGCTCGTCGTCGATCTCGGTGCCGAAACACAGCCAGCGAAGGCAGACGATGTCCTCGGCGAGCCTGTGTCGGCTCTCGGCGCAACGCCCGAGTCCCAGCGCGCGCCTGGCAGAACGTGGAATCAGACGTAGGCCATGATGCAGAATCAAGAGTGCATGACAGGCCACCTGCCCGCCGCGACCATGGTGTTTTCGCCAATACTTCAGCGTGGCTTTCAGGATCTCGACACTGTAGCGCAGCGGGGCCTGTGAGGTGCTGCCGCCCCCGACATGGGTGGCGAGGGCGTGCGGAACGAAGATCAGTTTCCATCCTGCATCTTTGAGCCTGCGGCACCAGTCAATGTCCTCGCCGTAGAAGAAGAACTGTTCGTCCAGCCCTCCGATCTGGTCTACCGCGCTGCGACGAGCCAGGCAGAAGCAGCCACTCAGGACCTCGGCTTCGTGCAGCACCGCGTGACGCGCGGGCGGCACCTCATAGCCGCTGAAGATCCCGCGTCCACCAAAGGCGCGGTCCAATGCCAGTGCTCGGCACAGGGTGTTCCAGAGGCCCGGCAGATGGCGGCAAGTGCGTTGCAGTCGCCCGTCAGCACCAGCCACTCGCGGTCCGACCAGCCCGACATTCGGGTGTCGGTCGAGATAGTCGCTGAGTGTCTCCAGACATCCGGGGTGGACGAGCGCATCAGAGTTGACCAGGGCGAACATGCTCCCGCTCGCATGACGCATCGCCAGGTTGTTGCCTTTTGCGAATCCGAGGTTCGATCCGGCCCGAATCAGCTTAACTTCCGCAAAGTGTTGCTCGACCATCTCGGGCGATCCATCCGCCGAGGCGTTGTCGACGACGATAATCTCGCCGACACAGGCTGGACGCGACCGCCGGATCGAGTCCAGACAATCCGCGAGCAAGTCGCGGGTGTTCCAACTGACGATGAGTACGGAGACGGGTTGCATCTGCCCGTCCTGCGCTCGCTGTGTGATCTGGCTCATCGCGGCGACACCTGTCCGCGTGCCGCAGCTCGCCGCTGAGTCGCAGTGTTTGCGCTTGGCTGGCGGACGATCGATTGGATGGCCGCCAGGCACAACCAGAAATAAACCACTGATTGATCGAACAGCGAGATGCCCAGGAACGTCATCAGGAAACCGAACAAGACGGCACCCAGCGCCCAGATGAAGAACTGATCATCAGTGCTGCTGGCGCAATGCTGCTGGAGCGCACGCCCGACATCGCGGAACGCGTACACCAGGATCACGAGGAAGACGATCAGCAAGGGTAGGCCGCCCAAGACGCCCATCCCCAGAATGTGATTGGTGATGTCGCTGTTGCGATCATTAGCGTAGATGCCGGTGGCCATCCAATGGCGGGTGTAGTCGGTTCCCGTCGCCCACCATTCTGGCAGGTGCTCGATCGAGGAGCGGATCAGTTGTGCCCGGTGGTAGCCCTGACTGCCGCCGCTGATGTCGATTCGGGCCATCAGGAAATAGACTGGATCCTTCATCACCAGATCGAGGGCGATCAATCCGCCGAAAATCGCCCAGCGGATTGCCCGCATGTGCTCACGGAATCGCCAGGCAATAAGCGCGATGAAGGTGAACAGGACAGTGAGAATGGGACCGCTCGATGTCGCGGCGAAGACGATGCAGACGCCGGCCATGACCCCGGCAAGGCCGTGCCGCCGGGAGGTCTTCCATACCGCGACGCCCATCGCGATCACGACCGCGCCGACGGTGCCCGCGAGAATCGGGTGCGAGAAGGGTCCGGCCGCTCGGATATGACCGTCCCGAACCAGTGAATTGCTCACCACGCCGCCCAGGCTGCCAAAGGGGTTGTGACCGCTAAACTTCTCGGCCAGCATCATCAGGGCGAGCGGTATCAAGGCCGCGCACAGGAACAGGAAGATCTGGCGGACATCGTCGAGGTTTTGCAGAAAGATGCGGAACAGGAAGTAGCACCCCAGCTCGGTCCAGATGATGCCAGCGCGATAAACGAACGCGTTGTATTCGTGGAACGGACTCATGGCGAGCAGGACCATGGCCCACAGCAGAACCAGCTTGTCCAGGGTATGGAAGCCATCGGTCAGGTGCTCGCCACGAAACAGGACACGCAGGAAACCGACGACGACGAGCATTCTCAGGATCGTGAAGTGCGCCGGTCCGATATTCACGATTTGTCCGTAGGTCATGTACGCGGCGCTCAGGAGTAGCGGCAGCGCGGCGAGTCTTCTGGGCAGGCTCATCAGCAGGATCGACGCCACCACCAGAAAGGCCAACCCGAGCGCGTTCACGCGCTCGCTCCCGCGCGACCGTTACAGTCCAGTGATGACGGCGAGGGTGGTGGGCACCCTTGCCGATCGACGCCCGTCGGCGGCATTAGGAATCGTTGGTACCAGAGTTCGAGCACGAGCAGGCTGAACACCTCCTTGGAGGTGCCCGCGCCGCGACGCTGGTCCTCAAGCAGGCGGCGTACTTCTGCAGTGCGCAGGTAGCGGCTTGCGAAGGAGTCGGCCGCAAACAGGCTGTCATGGATATAGTCACGCAGTTCGTGTCGCATCCAGCGGTCATAGGGCACCGGAAAACCCGCCTTCTTGCGGCGCAGGATTTCCGCTGGGATGGTCGGCCCAAGCGCGCGCTTTAGGATGCGCTTCATCGACCAGCCGAATGCCTTGTGACGCGTGCGCAGGGATGCCGCGAACTCCAGCACCCGGTGGTCCAGCAAGGGCACACGCAGCTCCACCGATGCGGCCATCGTCATCTTGTCGGCCTTGACCAGCAGGTCATCGGGGAGCCAGGACTTGGTATCGACGTAGAGCATGCGGTTGAGCAGATCCTGATCGGCCACCGATTCCAGCAGGGCGCGGGTTGGCGCATCGAAGGGCGAGCGGGCAGCCTGCTCAAGCAGCTCTGGACCGTAAAGTGCCTGTCTCGCACGATTGAACGGCGTTTCCGGAGTCGCGGTGCGGCTGAGATAGTAGTCCGGGAAGCGGCGCCCAACGAGCGCGCGGTAGTGGGCGCCGCGTCGCCAGCCAGCGTACTCGAGCGCGCCGAAGCCGACGCTGAGCAGACCCTTTAGCGGTCCCGCGATGGTTTTCAGCGTTTCGAGCGCCCGCAGGTTGCGGTACTCGGGATACCCGGCGAACGCCTCGTCGCCGCCTTCTCCCGACAGCAGCACCTTGACTCCGGTCTCGCGCGCCAGACGCGCCACGCAATGGAGCGCGATCGCTGGAGGCTCGCAGATCAGCTCCTCCATGTGCCAGACATAGGATGGCAGGAAGTCGCCAAACACCTCTGCCGAGAGCGTAGTTTCGTGATGCACGCTGCCGAAGCGCTCGGCTGCAAGTCGCGCGTAGGGCCGCTCATCCGGGACATCGCTGCCGGAAAAGCCCAGCGTAAAGCTGTGTAGTGGCCCGCTTGCATGCTCGGCGGCGAAGTGGAGCATACCGGTCGAGTCGACTCCGCCGCTGAGCAAAATCCCCACCGGCACGTCACTGATCATATGGCTCTTGACGGTATCGCTCAGCAGACTTCGCAGAGCATCGGCGGCCTCATCGAGGCCAAGATGCGCATGTTCGGATCCGAATTTCAGGTCCCAATAGGCCATCTCTGCGACCCGACCGTCCTCGACGGTTAGGTAGTGACCAGGCTTGAGCTTTCGCACCCCGCGCAGTGGCGTCGATTCGCCGGGTACATAGTAGTAGCCGAAAAAACGGTCGATCGCCCCCAGGTCGAGACGCCGCTCGATCGTGTGATCCTCAAGGATGGACTTGATCTCGGAGGCAAAGACCAGGCTGGTATCCGTGACGCAATAATACAGCGGCTTGATCCCGACCCGGTCGCGCGCCAGCAGCAGACGCTGGCGTCGCGCGTCCCAGAGCGCGAACGCGAACATGCCCTGAAGCTGTCCGATACAGTCGTCACCGAACTCCTCGTAGAGATGGACGATGACCTCGGTATCGCTTGAGGATTTGAATCGGTGACCGCGTTTTATCAGCTCTTGTCGAAGCGCCACGAAGTTGTAGATCTCGCCGTTGAAGACGATCCAGATCGTCTCGTCTTCATTGGACATCGGCTGAGTGCCGGTGGTCAGATCAATGATGCTCAAGCGACGGTGTCCGAGCGCCACCGGGCCAGCGATATAGTGACCGGCGTCATCGGGTCCGCGGTGTTCCATGATTCGCGTCATCCGGCGCAGCAGCTCGCTGGACACGGGTGCCTCGCGATCGAAGTTGAGCTTGCCACAGATGCCGCACATGAGAATGGTCCCGGTTCAGCCGTAGATACTGGGCCGCATCAGCAGCCGACGGAGTTGCTGCTGGCGCAGGTAGCGGATGGTCTTGGCATCTGCGGCCCGCGGCATGCGTTTCAGGTAGCCCGAGAGGAAGCCCGATGCCAGCCCGCTTGCCTCGATCAGATACGGTTTGCGCAAGAGCCGTTTCGCGCATTTAGCCAGCATGAACAGCGGGCTATAACCGGTCAGGTAGTTGGCCTTGCCGTTCTTGAGCGCGTTCGACCAGGGCCCGTCGGCGCCACCCGTGGGCTTGTTCTGGAGGATTTTCAGGTCAGGAAAAGTGCTCGTGCGCCAACCGAAATAGTTCGCCTTGACTTCGTCGAGTGTATCCCAACCCGGCGCCTTCGCGAGTGGTGCGATCTGCTCCCAACATGCGCGGCGGTAGATCTTGGTCGCGCCGCGAACATGGAATTGTGGGTCGCCGACGGAATCGATGCGCGGCGTCCCGTGCGAATTGGCATAGACCGTGCCGCCGCCGATGCCCAGTTCGGGATCGGTGGCGAACCGCTCAAGACAGGAGGCGAAATAATCGGGGGCGAACGAGAGATCCCCGTCCAGCTTGACGAGGAAATCCCACCGCGCAGTCCGAACGCACTCCAGCCCCGCATGAAATGCGTCCATGACGCCGCCGCCATTGGCCCGAAAGCCGCGATCAGCGCGATGGACGACCCTGACCCAAGGATGCTCTAGGGCAAAGCGATCGACGATCGCGTCCGTTCCGTCGCGCGAGCCGTCATTGACGATGATCCATTCGATCGGCAGCCGTGTCTGGTTGGCCAGCGAATCCAGCGTTTCCTGGATGTGAGGGGCTTCGTCGCGTACTGGCGTGATGACGATATAGGTAGGCTCGGTAGTCATAGGATCCTGGTTATCGCTTGAGTTTCGGTGGCACTCGAATCAGGCTGGATCGTCGGCGATGGTGGCAGGGCTGGTGCGCGCCATAGGAACCGGCGTTCTCGAAGATAAATCGCCGTCGTGCGCAGGGCGTCGCCCAAAAGTCCGCGCAGCGAGGGGGGCCTCTTCGATACGCTCTCGCAGAAGTCGCCGAGCTGGTTGGCGAGCAGATCCAGGGCGTACTGTCGGCGAACGTAGTCGAGCGCGAATTCGCCAAGCGCCGTGCGTGTGGCGGGTGAGCCGAGCAACGCCTCGACTTCCGCGCGCAGACGCCCTCGGTCAGCCTCGCCGCCGCCCTTGCCGTAGAGCCCTTCGCGGTCGAAGTATCCGGCCGACTCCGGACGCAAGGTCGCGGCGAAACCGGCCTCTCCGACCACTACGACCGGCTTGCCATGGGCCATGCCGCGCAATGCGGAGCTGCCCATGCCGATGACGATATCGGCCGCCGCGTATGCGGGTCTGGGATCGAGCAGCGCGCCGGTCAGGGAGACGGCCGTGCGACCGAGCCTGGTGTTGACCTCGTGAGCCAGCACCTCAAGGCCAGGACGCGCCGGTCCATCCCCGACGATCAGGAGTCGCACTGGCCATCGCTCGCCCATGGCGTCCACGGCCTCGACCGCAAGCCGCAGGCTCTCGCCCTTCATTGCGTGCGCCAGTCGCGAGACGATGACCAGGAGGATGTCATCGCCCACGACACTGAATTCGGCGCGGCTGCGTGCCGGGTCATGGGTGGAGGGCGAATTGGCCAGCAGGTCCACTGGCGGAACCAACAGCCGCACGTCGCGGATACCGGAGGTTTTCGCCGCATCCACGAGTCCGAGCGTGCCGAAGGTCATGGAAACACGTCGCGGGAGCACCCGCGCGAGGAACATCTGCATGTCAGTCGCGAGGAGCGGCACGCGCATCGGCAGGTGCACACCGTAGAAGGCATCGAGTAGCGCCCAGGTCTCCCAAACGTAGATGAGATCGGGCGATTCGGCGCGTACCAGCTCTCGCAATGCCCGCATCCGCGGGATAGATGGGTGCATGCTCGCGTGCGGAGCCGGCACGTAACGCAGTCCAGCCTCCCGCACCAGTTCTAGCATCGGTCCGTGAGGCGCGAACACGATGACCTCGAAGCCGCGCAGATCGCGCAGCTTGGTCGCCAGTTCGATGGCGTTCACGCTGGTGCCAGCGATGACGAGTTCATGTAGAAACAGTACAACCTTCATCGAGAACCCTTGTTTGGCCTTAGACCCGCCACGCGGTTACCTGCTCCGCGCCGGGGCGAGGCGGAAAATCGTCAGCACCCGCTGAACCTGACGTGGAACCCGGTCCCAATCGGTCAGATTGGCGATCGTCTTCAATGAATAAATACCGCTGGCAAGGGTCATCGTCATGCCAAGACCGTAGGCGAGCACCGCAGGCAGGATCCAGAAGCTGCCATACACGACGGCCATGGAGACGATGAATACCGCGCCCGTCCGCAGATTCACCGGCGACCAACGAAATCCGGTGAGCCAATGGACCAGCGGATAGATCAACACCGCATGGAAGACATAGGAGCCGAGAAACGCGATGCCCGCGCCGCTGAGACCGAAGGCGCTGACGCAAATCCAGGTCAGCCCGACGTTCACGACGGCCCACGCCAGATCAACGCCCATAAACAAGGCTTGGCGGTTCTTGGCGACGATGATGAATCCCATCGGCCAGGTGATTACCCGCAACGCGATCCCAAGACAGATCCAGCGCAGCACGTCAACGGCCTCGGCGAACGCGGCGCTATAGAGGACCCAGAGAATGAGCGGCGCGAGCGTGATGGTGGCGATGACGCCCGGCCCCGCAAGCAGCAGGCTGATCTGTGTCTGCTCGTTGACGAGGCGATTGCACAATCGATCGTCTTGGGCCGCGCCGACGAGTCTGGGGTAAAAATCCGCGCCCATAGCCTGGAGGATGATGCCTACGTAGAGTCCCCCCAGCGTCCAGGCCGCAGAGTAGAAGCCCGCCGCGTCCAGTCCGTCCATCCGCAGCACGATGGTGCGCACGGCGAGCGCGGCGCCCATCATCAGCATCCCACTCGCCATGAACGCGAAACCGAGCTTCAGCAGCGCCGCTGCCTCTTGGGTGACTTCGGCGTGTGTCATTCTCGGCAGCCGGATCTCGACTTTGCGGCTATACCACCAGGAAATCGCGAACCCAACCGCAGCGCTGGCGACGATGGATGGGCTGATTCCCTGCTCTCCGAGGAGTAACACCAAACCGATGCTCGCGAGCGCCCCGAGCAGCGCCCCGAGCGCGCCCATCGCGGCGAGGTCGCGGATGCGCCGCATGCCCTGAATCAAGGCACCCTGACCCGCAGAGAGAACGCGAAACAGGACGGCCAGACCCAGCAGTGCAACGGGAACGGCATAGGCGTCGTTATCGAAGGCCAGGACGGCGATCTGGCCCGAAAAGACCACGACCAGCAGGAGGCCGAACACTCCGAGGACGAGCGTTGTGCGGCGCAGCACCACGACGGTTCGGGCAATTCGCGCCTCGTCGTTCGTACCGACAGACTCCGCGATCTGACGCACACCGCTGTTGCTGACCCCGAAGCTTGCGATACTCAGAGCAAGGTCCACGATCGAGCCGTAAAGCCCCAGCAGACCGAAGCCGCCTGGTCCCAGAAGCAAGGCCATTGCCTTGGTCCGCACGATGCCGACCGCGACCGACACCAGTGAGGATCCACCGATCAATACCGATGACTTCAGGATCTGGCCGTAGGAGTGCGGCTCGGACGTTACACCGTCACGCGTTGCGTTCGGGGTCTTCCCGGAGCTGCTCGCCGGAGCTTGGGTGTGAGGATCGACTGCCATCGTTATCGAGTCTGCATCTCGCTCGCGCCTTGCTCAGTCTGTCAGCGCCCGCGCCAACGCTTCGCCAACCCGTTCTTGATCCTCGCCCGTTAACCCCGGAAACAGCGGCAGGACGATCGCCGTCTCCTGCGCCACTTCGCTCTGGCGCAGGCAGGCGCAAGTTCCGGCCTCGCAGTCGCAGCGTCCGCCGGCCCTGGCCGCACAGGACCAGTTGGCAGCTGGATAGGCCGCCTCCCGATGCGCGCACATGATTGCGCGCCGCGTGGCGATGCCCGCATCCAGCATTTGCTGCATGACGTGGCGCTGGTCGCAATTTGGCGGTAGGCGCACACAGTAGCTTTGCCAGTTGCTGCGCGCCCAGGCTGGTTCATGGGGCAGACCAAGTCCGGGGATCTCGGAGAGCAGGGCGCCATAGGTCCGGGCGAGCGCGCGGCGCTCCTCGACGAAACCGGGAAGCCGCCCGAGCTGCACAGCGCCAACAGCCGCTTGCAGATCCGTCATGCGATAGTTGAAACCGACCTCAGGGTAGCCCTCGAAGATTACCTCGGCGGAGGCGTGGCGTTTGGTATCCGGCACGCTCATGCAGTGTTGGCGCAGCAGCCGGAATCGGCTGTCCCACTCGGCGTTGTTTGTCGTCAGCATCCCGCCTTCGCCCGTAGTGATGACCTTGCGCGGATGGAACGAGAAGCAGGCGATATCGCCATGGGGCTTGCCGATGCGCTCCCATCGGTCATCAATGCGAATCTCGCTGCCGATTGCGCAGGCGGCGTCCTCAATCACCGGCAGGCCGTGGCGCTCGGCGATCGTCATGATGCTCGCCATGTCGCAGGGCATGCCGATCTGGTGCACGCAGAGGATCGCCTTAGTGCGCTCGGTGATTGCCGGCTCGATCAGCGCCGGGTCCATGTTGAAGGTCTCCGGGTCGATGTCGACGAAGACGGGTAGGGCGCCGCAATAGCGGATGCTGTTGGCGGTCGCGATGAAGGAATGACTGACGGTGACGACCTCATCGCCGGGTTTGACGCCCACGGCGAGGAGCGCCAGATGCAGCGCGGTGGTGCAGCTCGAGACGGCGCACGCATGCTCCGCACCGACAAAGGCCGCAAAGGCGTTTTCGAACTCGGCTACCCGCGGCCCTTGGCTGACCCAGCCGGAGCGCAGCGCTGCGGCCGCTGCGGCGATTTCTTCCTCGCCGATCGTTGGCTTGGTGATGGGGATCATTGTGCCTTCCACCACTCGACCAGTTGCGCGAGTCCATCCTCGAGCGTCACGGAGGCGGTGAAACCGAGCATCCGCCGTGACTTCTCGATGTCCGCCAGGCGCCGCTGCACGGCGTTGACCTTGCGCGGCGGCTCGAATTGCGGCTGCAAATCGGTGCCCATGACCCGTGACAGAAGCTCGGCAAGCGCTCTCAGACTGGTCTCGGTGCCGCTGGCGACGTTGAACACCGCGTCGGTCGCCTCAGCCTTGGCCGCCAGGACATTGGCGCGCGCTACATCCTCGATGTAGATAAAATCCATCGTCTGATGGCCGTCGCCGAAGATCACTGGAGGCTCGCCTGCGGCGATGCGTTCCATCCAGCGGATCAGCACCTCGGTGTAGACCCCATGGATATCCATCCGTGGTCCATAGACGTTGAAGAAGCGAAGCGCCGCGTAGTCCAGCCCGTACATCTGATGGAAGCTGCGCAGAAGTCCCTCGTTGAAGGTCTTGGCGGCGCCGTAGAGGGTGCGATTGTTGTAAGGATGATGCGACTCGGGCGTTGGGAACTGCTCGGCCATACCGTAGATAGAGGCGGAGGAGGCCGCGACAACTTTTTCGACCTCGTGCTTGACGCACAGCTCGAGTAGATCGAAGGTCGCGTTCACCATGACTTCGAGCGCGAGCCGCGGGGTCTCGGCGCATTGTGTGATCCGCAGTGCGGCCTGGTGAAAGACGACGTCCGCGTTGCCGACCAGCTCTCCCATCAGACGCTGGTCGCGGATATCGCCCTCGATCAGGCGCACTTCG
>JARIBS010000143.1 GCA_029257385.1 Thiorhodococcus sp. | reverse complement strand
CGCCATTGATCGAAGACCGGATCGCAGGCGCTTGGTCGCGAGCGACCCGAGAGCCAGACGGCTTCGACTTGCTCCATCGCCGATGCCTGCTGCCCGGTTTCGATCAAGGCCCGTAAAAACAGACACTGGCGCTCGATGGAGTCGTCTGCACGATAAACACGCAAGTAATCCGGCCAGCGCTCTGTCTGGGCCAGGCGCTTGAGATAGACACGTCTCAGGCGCGTCGACAATTGTGAATCGGGGTCATCATCGAGAAATTCCTCAATGCTGGCATCCGATGCCGCATCCAGATCCTCAGTGAGTTCGGCAAAGCGTAGATAAGGATAGAGCGGGCTATCTCGCAGACGCTCCGATAAGTGGCTGAACCGCGCACTGTCGCCGCGTGCAAGTGCATTTTCAGCCGCGCGAAAATCCGCCTGTTCGTCGGCTACGGCATGTGGCGCGACCCAGCACAAGAGGCCAAACAGCACGAGCGATCGCATGGATTGGAGTAGCATATAGTGATTAATTTGAACGCAAGCGCATCTGAGCTTAGGAGCAGCATCCATGAGAACGACCATTATGGCACTCATCTTCCTCTTAATCGGCGCCGCTGTCGGGGGCGTGCTGGCCATCGGGTTCGGCGCTGGAATGGGTGCCGCCAGCGGGCTGGTGATGGGGGCGCAAGCCGGCGTCTGTCTAGCCGTCGAGACCGCCCGCGAGCAGCAAGCCATGGACGAGGCGGCAGCCAACGCATTGATCGCGGCGTCAATCGGCAAGATCCGTGCGCAGAGCGGCGCCATTCCACAGGAGTCTGGCATCGAATGGATCGAGGATGCGACCGGCTGCGCCAAGCTGCTCGAACAATTCTCCAGCGGGAACGAGCGGAAAGAAGCTTAGAGGATACGCGCGCCCTTTCATAACGCTCACGCGCTACGCGGTCCTCTACAACGATCAACTGCCCCCCCCAGTCAGCACTCAAGAGCAAGACGCCGCTACAGGCCATGTGAGGCGTGGTATCGTTTTCATCCGCAGATGTTCCGCAAGCGTCATGATGATTGTCAGGGATGCAAAAATTAGCGTATGAGCATTCCCGATCATGAAAAGACCGCAGTCGCGCCTGCGGAAAATGCCGACGGGCTACCCATCTGGAGACTGCTAGCCTTTACGATGGCGGGCTTCCTCGCCATCATGACCGAGACCATGCCGGCCGGTCTGCTGCCGCAGATCAGTCAGGGTCTGGATGTCTCCGAAGCCCTGGCGGGCCAGTTAGTGACGCTCTATGCGCTGGGGGCGTTACTGACCGCCATCCCGGTTATCGCCGCCACGCGCAGTTGGAACCGCCGCCCGCTGTTTCTGCTGGCGATCGGCGGCCTGCTGGTGTTCAACACCATCACTGCCATGTCCTCCCACTACGGGCTGACCTTGGTCGCGCGCTTCATTGCTGGCATGGCAACTGGCGTGATGTGGGGACTGCTGGCCGGGTATGCACGGCGCATGGTGCCGCACCATTTGCAGGGGCGTGCGCTGGCGATCGCCGGTGTGGGCCAACCCATTGCGTTGTCTATCGGGGTACCGCTAGGAACGTGGCTGGGCACGCTGTTTGACTGGCGCGGCGTATTCTGGATCATATCGGCGCTGTCGTTGTTGCTGTTTATCTGGGTCCGTCTGGCGGTGCCGGACTTCGTGGGGCAGTCGGCCCGGCAAAAACAACCAATCCGACGCATCTTCCTGATGCCGGGCATCCGCCCGGTGCTGTTGGCGCTGCTCGCCTGGATGCTGGCGCACAATATTCTCTACACCTACATTGCGCCCTTCCTGACATCGGCCGGATTGGAGCAGCGGGTGGATGCCGTGCTGCTGTTGTTCGGCCTGGCCTCTATCGTGGGGATCTGGATCACCGGCCTGCTGGTCGATCGCTGGCTGCGCACACTCACCTTGCTGAGCCTGGGTCTGTTTGCTGCGGCAGCGTTGGTATTGGGTTTTTCCGGTGGCTCCACCGTTGTCGTTCTGCTGGGCATAGCGACATGGGGACTGACCTTTGGCGGCGCGCCGACGTTGCTGCAAACTGCGTTGGCGGATACAGCAAACGATAGCGCCGATGTCGCGCAATCCATGTTTGTGACGGTCTTCAATCTGGCGGTGGCGGGCGGTAGCATGGTGGGTGGTGTGCTGCTGGTGCGCATCGGGCCGACCTCGCTCCCGTGGGCGCTGGCGGCATTGGCGCTGCTGGGTCTGTCGGTGGTCTGGTCGGCTCGGGCGCATGGCTTCCGGCCTGGTCATCGGATCGCTGCGACCTGATTGGTATGCGATGCACAACGGTTGGCGACAGTGGCCGTCGCGTCCCTGGGGGCTGCTCACTGCCGTCGTGTTGGATTGAGCGTTGCCGTCCCATACGATGACAGCAAGTGACCGTGTTCCAGAGCTAAAATGATTCAAGACGAGATTCCGAGAAATCCTGCCCGTCCTGCGAGACCCTGGAACTCCTGTCCATGCTTCAGCCCTACTGGCCGAGGCAGCCAATCGTTGCGATCATTACGCACAGGAGGTAGCGCCGATGACCCTAGTCCAACAACCCGCCGTGGCAGACACCTTCTGCCCCGGCGACGCAGCGCAGCTCAGCCGGGTGCTAGAGGCCTTTCTGGTCGGGAAGACGCCCGCCAGTCTATTCGCGCATGGCCCGCCATGCGGCTTGCCGCGATCGTCGTCCTCGTACTCGGCGGCTGTGCCGCGCCGCGCGTGATCGTTCAGCCGCAAGCCGAGAGCCAACCCCAACTGGACGTTGAAACCGCCCTGATGCCGGATGGCTACCGACTCCCACTCAAACGCTGGGCCAGCTCCGAGCCGCCGTCTACCGTGCTGCTTGGGCTTCACGGGTTCAATGACTACAGTCGCGCGTTCGCGCCACTCGCCGAGGAGCTTATCGCACATGGCGTGACGACCTACGCGGTCGATCAGCGCGGGTTCGGCGCCTCCGATCAGGCTGGGCGCTGGCACGGCGGCAACCGGCTCGCGCGCGATCTGCACGCGCTGATCGCGCTGCTGCGCCAGCGTCACCCAAACGCCAGGCTGGTGCTCGCGGGCGAGAGCATGGGCGGTGCGGTTGCCATGATCGCCGATGCTCAAGCGCCGCTGGACGTCGATGGTCTGATCCTGATCGCGCCAGCCGTCTGGTCGCGCGACACGATGCCCTGGTATCAGCGCCTCGCGCTTGAGGGTGCGGTACGCACGGTGCCGTGGCTGAAGCTCACTGGCGAGGGCGTGCGTCTGAGCCCAACCGACAGCGAGGCGCTGCTCAACGCGATGTCGGCGGATCCGTTGGTGATCAAGGCCACCCGCGTGGACGCCCTCTGGGGCGTCACGGATGTGATGGATGCGGCCCGCGATGCAGGCATCGACTCGATTCGGCCAGTCCTGCTGCTCTACGGCGAACACGACGAGATTATCCCCAAAAACGCTTTCTGCCGGCTACTCAAGGCGCTCCCCGACGAGCACGATGCAATCAGGTTTGTGCTCTACCGCGAAGGCTGGCATATGCTGCCGCGCGACCTACAAGGTCGGCGTGTGCGAGCGGATATCGCCACCTGGCTGAGCGACCCTCGGGCGCCCTTGCCCTCTGGTGAGGAGGCGCGCCTCAAGGATGCGCGGGTCAAGGGCTTCTGCGGTTCTTGAGCGTGCTCGTGTGAGCCATCGCGCACCCGGCACCTCTGGCAAGCGTTTGCGTTGCGCCATCCTTCCGGTTCAAATGGCATGCTGCCTAACAGCATCCACTATTAGTCTTGCGCGAGCATCCCAGCCCTGAACGGCGGGGTCGTCGAGCGCAGCAGCGATTGCCAGCTTCCCGGAGAAAATGCCCTATGTCACATGAGAATCTGGATCGGGTCATCGCCCTCGCCGGAATCTATCAGGCGGTCAATTGCGTGATGCGTATCGCACGCAACGGTGCAACCGATACCGATGCCATGACGCCCTGCATCCACGCTCTCTTCGAGGTCGATCCAAAGACGGTTGATGCGGTTTTCGGAGAACCTGGGGCGGTGGTCAACGGCGCGCGGCAGATCGTCGCTCAGATCACGGGACAGCCCGAGCGGACGCTGGAGATGACCCGCTATGTCGTGCAGGTCATCAAGCTCGAACGCAGCCTGTCGCGACGTCCGGACATGCTCGCGCGTATCAGTCAGGGTATCGAGCAGGCAGTGCTCAAGCGCGAGCATTTCGCCTTGTTGCACCCCAATCTCATCGCCCATTTCGCTGAGGTCTACAGCAGCGTCCTCAGCCAGCTCTCACCGCGCATCATGATTCGCGGCGAGTCCCTGCATCTGAGCAATCCAGACAACCAGAATCGTGTACGCGCGCTGCTGCTAGCGGCCGTGCGCGCGGCCATGCTGTGGCGTCAAGTCGGTGGGACACGCTTGCAAATTTTGTTCAAGAACCGCCAGATCATTGAGGCTGCCAGACATTATATCGACACGCATGCGGTCTAAATACGCTGTCTGTCCAAACGCGTCAGGGTAACCACGGCTCCTGACGCACTCACCAGCGCGACCATATAGATCCATTGCGATGCAGCAGCATATGGCGCATTTCCCACCCAAACGCTAGAATTTCAGGCTGTTCAGAATCACGCAGACATGCCCCGGAGCATCACATGCCCAATAGCTTCAAAGCCAAAACCACGCTGCACGTTGCAGGTCAAGACTATGAAATCTTCCAGCTCGACGCCGTACCCGACAGCGCGCGTCTGCCCTATTCGCTGAAGATCCTGCTCGAGAACCTGCTGCGCAACGAGGATGGGACAACGGTTACGCGCGAGGATATCGAGTATTTCAGCCACTGGGACCCCAAGGCCGAGCCGGATAAGGAGATCCAGTACCGCCCGGCGCGGGTGCTGATGCAGGACTTCACCGGTGTCCCGGCGGTCGTCGATCTGGCCGCGATGCGCGATGCGATGGTGGCGCTCGGTGGTGATCCGCGCAAGATCAACCCGCTGCAACCGGCTGAACTGGTTATCGATCACTCGGTCCAGGTCGATCATTTCGGCTCCAACGAGGCTTTCGCGCTGAATGCCGAACTGGAGTTCAGCCGCAACCAAGAGCGTTACCAGTTCCTGAAATGGGGTCAGAACGCGCTGGACGGTTTCAAGGTGGTCCCGCCGGACACCGGCATCGTGCATCAGGTCAATATCGAGTATCTCTCGCGCGTGATCTTTCCCAAACCGCTCAATGGCGTGACACAAGCCTATTTCGATACCTGTGTCGGGACCGACTCACATACCACGATGGTCAACGGTATTGGTGTACTCGGCTGGGGCGTGGGTGGAATTGAGGCCGAGGCGTCGATGCTGGGTCAGCCGGTGTCGATGCTGGTGCCCAAGGTCGTCGGCCTCAAACTGACCGGCACCCTCAGGGAGGGCGTGACCGCGACCGATCTGGTGCTGACCATTGTCGAGCTTCTGCGCAGCCATGGCGTGGTAGGCAAGTTCGTCGAGTTCTACGGCCCGGCGATCGCCACCCTGCCGATGGGCGAGCGTACGACCATCGCCAACATGGGACCGGAGTACGGCGCGACCTGTGGGCTGTTCCCGATCGATCAGGTCACTCTGGATTATCTGCGTCTCACCGGGCGTGACGAGGCTCAGGTCGCGCTGGTCGAGGCTTACTGCAAGGCCCAAGGCGTCTGGCACACTGCCGATGCGCCCGAGGCGGACTACTCCGAGCGTCTGGAGCTGGATCTCGGCGAGGTTGTGCCCTCGCTGGCCGGTCCCAAGCGTCCACAGGATCGCGTGCCGCTGACCGAGATGGCGAGCCACTTCCCAGCCGCTCTGGCCGCGCTCAAGAAAGAGCGCAACATCGCCGACAAGGGTCCGGCCAAGGCGGTGATCCACGGCCAGGAAGTCGAGATTTCAGACGGCTCCATCGTGGTCGCGGCTATCACCTCTTGTACCAACACTTCGAACCCGAGCGTCATGCTGGCCGCCGGGTTGGTCGCTAAGAAGGCCGCAGCGCTGGGATTGAAGTCCGCGCCCTGGGTCAAGACCTCGCTCGGTCCAGGTTCGATGGCGGTCACGCGCTATCTCGACCGCGCCGGTCTGACCGAACCGCTGAAGGCGTTCGGCTTCCATAACGTCGGCTACGGCTGCACCGTCTGTATCGGCAACACCGGGCCGCTGCCCGAGCCGGTCTCCAAGGCCATCGCCGATCATGACCTCTGCGCGGTCTCGATCCTCTCGGGCAACCGTAATTTTGAGGGTCGCGTGCATGCCGAGGTGCGCATGAATTATCTGGCCAGCCCACCGCTGGTTGTGGCCTATGCAATCGCGGGGCGTATCGATATCGATCCCTACACGGACCCACTCGCCACCGACACGGCTGGAAACCCGGTTTATCTCAAAGACATCTGGCCGGCTCAGGACGAGGTCAATCAGGCCATCGCCGAGAATGTCACGACCGAGGAATTTACCAGCGCCTATGCCGATGTCTTCGCCGGCGATGCACGCTGGCAGTCGCTCGCGGCACCACAGAGCCAGACTTACGACTGGCCGGCGGACTCGACCTACATCCGCAATCCGCCCTATTTCACCGGCATGAGCCTGGATGTCGCGCCGGTCACGGATATCACCGGAGCGCGCTGTCTCGCCCTGCTTGGCGACTCCATCACCACCGACCATATCTCGCCAGCGGGCGCGATCAAGCCCGACTCGCCAGCCGGTAAATATCTGATCGAGCACGGCGTGGAGCCAAAAGACTTCAACAGTCTGGGTTCGCGTCGCGGCAACCACGAGGTCATGATGCGCGGCACCTTCGCCAACATTCGGCTGCGTAATCTCATGGCGCCGGGCACCGAAGGCAGCGTGACCCTGCACCAGCCGAGCGGCGAGCAGATGTCGATCTTCGACGCGGCGATGCGTTATCAGGACGAAGGCACGGCCGCCATCGTCATCGCTGGCAAGGAGTACGGCTCGGGTTCCTCGCGCGACTGGGCGGCCAAGGGACCGCGTCTGCTCGGCGTGCGTGCCGTGATCGCCGAGAGCTATGAGCGCATCCACCGCTCCAATCTGGTCGGCATGGGCATCCTGCCGCTGGAATTCATTGATGGCGACACGGTCCAGTCGCTCGAACTCACGGGGGCTGAGACCTTCGCGATCACCGGTCTCAACGATGGTGAGGCAAAGCAGGTCGAAGTGGCGGCCACGGCGGCCGATGGATCGACCAAGCGTTTCAATGCCAAGGTGCGTATCGACACGCCCAACGAAATCGACTACTACCGCAACGGCGGCATTCTGCACTATGTGCTGAGAAAGCTGGCGGCCTAGTGGCCTAGTGGAGTGGCGGTCCGGCGCAGGCCGGACCGGCGCACCGACAGAGCGATTAAACCATCCTGACTTGATTTTAGCGGTCTACGCAGACAGCCCTGGACCATCCGGTCCAAATCCCCTGCACCCGATCAGATCAGCACTCACTTTTCCACGCCGGAGCCAACGTATGCCGATGGAGTTATCCACCCTGACCGCCGTCTCCCCGGTAGACGGCCGCTATGGGACCAAAACCGCCGATCTACGCGCCATCTTCAGCGAGTACGGGCTGATCCACCGGCGCGTCGAGGTCGAGGTCCGCTGGCTCCAGGCACTAGCGGACCATCCCCAAATCGACGAGGTTCCGGCCTTCTCTGCTGGGGCCAACCGACTGCTGGAGACGATCCTCAATGATTTCGAGACTGCCGACGCCCAACGCATCAAGGACATCGAGCGCACGACCAACCACGACGTCAAAGCGGTTGAGTATTTCCTCAAGGAGCGCATCGCGGATAATGCCGAGCTGTCCAATGTCAGCGAGTTTTTGCATTTCGCCTGCACATCGGAAGACATCAACAACCTCTCGCACGGACTGATGATCCAGGCCGGTCGCGACCGGGTTCTGCTGCCCCTGATGGATCAGACCATCGATGCCATCCGCACACTAGCGCACCGCTACGCCGATCTGCCAATGCTGTCGCGAACGCATGGACAGCCCGCCTCGCCGACCACGCTCGGCAAAGAGATGGCCAATGTCGTCCACCGCTTGCGCGCCCAGCGCCAGCGCATCGCCGAGGTCGCGCTGCTGGGCAAGCTCAACGGTGCGGTTGGCAACTACAACGCGCATCTCGCGGCCTATCCGGAGGTGGACTGGCCTGGAGTCGCGGAGACATTCGTCACATCGCTCGGCCTGACCTGGAATCCCTACACCACCCAGATCGAGCCGCACGACTACATGGCTGAGCTGTTCGATGCCATCGTGCGTTTTGACAATATCCTCATCGACTTCTGTCGCGATGTCTGGGCGTATATCTCGGTGGGGTACTTCAAGCAGTGCGCCGTCGCCGGTGAGGTCGGCTCCTCGACCATGCCGCACAAGGTCAATCCCATCGACTTCGAAAATGCCGAGGGCAATCTCGGTCTGGCCAATGCCATTCTCGAACATCTTGCCGGCAAACTGCCGATCTCGCGCTGGCAGCGCGATCTGACCGACTCGACCGTGCTGCGCAATCTCGGCGTCGGGATCGCCCATGCGGTGATCGCGCTTCAATCCCTGCACAAAGGCATCGGCAAGCTCGAAGCCGATCCGGTGCGCCTGGCTGCCGACCTGGATGCCAACTGGGAAGTCCTGGCCGAGCCGATTCAGACGGTCATGCGTCGTTACGGCGTGGAAAACCCCTATGAGAAGCTCAAGGAGCTAACGCGTGGACGACAGATCGACTCAGAGACGCTTGTCAGCTTCATCGCGACGCTTGAGATCCCCAGCGATGCAAAGGCCGAACTCAAGGCTATGACTCCGGCGGGTTACATCGGCCATGCGGCGCGTTTAGCGCGCGACGTTTAGGGCGAGCGAACCGCCAAGCCAGCGTGTGCTTTTGCGCCATTAAAAAGGCCGATTACGTGGGTACGCAATCGGCCATTCCATGAACCCCAGTCGGGGGGATGAGGCTCATTGGACACTGCACGACCTGGCGAATGACCGATTGAACGCATCGATCTTCATCAGGAAGAATGGTGGGTTTAGACCGGGATGGCTGTGACACCATCCCGAACTACATAATCGGAAGGGCTTATTGCGCGTTGATCTTCACGCGGCGCTGTTCGACGGAGTAGATATCCACGCCTGGGAGCATGTCGAGCTCACCGCGACTCTCAACGGAGACGATGTCTGAGGCGGGAACGCCGCGGCTGATCATGTAGTCGCTGACGGTCTGAGCGCGACGCATGCCGAGCTGGTAGTTGTAGGCTTCAGAACCCTTGGCGTCGGTATGGCCGGTTAAAGAGATCCGCTCGCGTGCCTCGGTCTGATTGACGTTGGCGATGTAGTCATCCAGGCGACGGAGTTCATTGTCGTTGACGATGTCCTCAACGCGGTACTTATCGAACTCGAAGTTCAGACGCACCGTAAACTCGGCTGGGACTATCGGGGCTACAACGCAGGGCTCGAGATTGCCCGGACCATGCAGACTCTGCCAGCATTCGCCATAGTCTGTTACCCATGCGGTGCCCTCTGGTTTGGCCGACCAGAAGTGCTCCATCATGTAGTCACTGGCGTTGGCCGCCATGGGAGCGGCGAGCATCGTAGCGACCGCGAGCGGTGCGATCATTGAGGCGAGACGTTTAATATACGTATATTTGCGCATCTTTCGTTTCCTGTTCAGGTGGGTGAAGATAATCGAATTGGAGACTTTTGACTCAGCTTGAAGTAGACGTCAGTTTAATACAACACGTCGTGGCCTTACCCGCTAACACCGTGTTTCCGCCTCGCATATCTCACTAGCGAAATGCTCGAAGCACTGACGACGTTACCAGAACCGTTCATTTGACACAGACATTTTAGCCTACAAAAAGATCAAAAGCGCAACTTTTTTATACTTTCGCAACATATTTACCACTTTAGTTCGCTTGATACAACATTTTCCAAGACAGATCGGCTAAATAACAGCATGCTCTAAGCAGGAATTCAGGAGTATTTGCGTCGCGCATTTGCAACAAAGGGCATTGCACGCCGCCTGACAGGCGCCCACCTGGCCATGGGGATGTCCGCCATCAAGCACTTCGGGAAGCCATCACACGAGATTCATCCATGCCCGACTCTAGCGACCAGGAAAGCCCGCTGCTCGGCGTCTCCAAGGGAGACATTCGACTCGAAAGAGGCCGAGCGATTCGCGACATCAGCGCCGAGATGGCGCAACAGGCAGGACGCGAGCTACTGTTGTTCGAGCGCACGCTCAACGCCAGTCTCTATGACCACCAACCCTTTCTGGATGCCATCCGCAGCTTGGCGCTGCGTCGGCCGGATCTCTCGGTGCGAGTACTGATCTTCGATCCTCGCGAATCGGCCGAATCCGCTCACCGACTCGTCGATCTGGCGCGCCACCTTACTTCGCGGATCGCCATCCGCTGTGTCGGCGAAGAAGACCGCGATCGCCTGGACGCCTTCCTGGTCGTGGACGAGCGCGGCTATGTGCACCGCCGGCTGGCCGACACCATGGACGCCATCGCAGACTTCCACAACCCACTCGAAGCGCGCCAGCTCAGGAATGCCTTCAATCAAATCTGGGAGCGCAGCAGCACCGATGGGGAGCTGCGGCGCCTGTTCATCTAGTGTGTGCAGCGCGTATCAACCCTGGCGATATGAACGGCGGCGCAACAACGCGCTGGCGTCGTTCACTGCTGCTCACCTTGCTCGTTGGTGCAATCGCTGTGTCCGGCTGGATCTGGTGGGCTGAGCGGCACCCGCGCGACGAGCGTGCGCTACGCGTCCTCGTTCAGGATCAGCTCCATGTCTGGTTTCCCGATGCCATGGAGGTACGCCATGACGGTTGGTACGGGCTAAAGCATCCGCCCGGGGCTGAGACGCGGGGCGGTCCGATCGTGCTCCTCGTGCATGGCCTGGACGAGCCGGGCGATATCTGGGACGACCTCATCCCGGCGCTCGACGCGCAATCGTTTGAAGCTCGGGTGTTTCGTTACCCGAACGATCAGGGCATCGACCGCAGCGCAGCCTATCTCGCCAACGCCTGGAGCGCCCTGCCCGCGTCGCGCCCGGTGGTTCTGATCGGACACAGCATGGGCGGACTGGTGGTGCGGGAGTTCGTCACCGGCTGGCTGCATCCGCCGGACCGAGCACCGGAAGCGACCAGCCCCAACGTGCGCGGCGTCATCCTCGCCGGCACACCCAATCACGGCTCGGAATGGTCCAGACTGCGTATTTGGCTGGAGCTGCGCGACCATTTGCCGCTGGAGACGCAGCGGCGTTTCTCGCTCTTCGCCGCGCTGCGCGATGGCACCGGCGCGGCCAAAATCGATCTGCGCCCAGAGAGCGACTTCCTCCGCCGGCTCAACGCTCGCCCCTGGCCACCAGAGATCCCGATACAGCTCATCGGCGGGGTTCTGGTGGAACCACCCGCAAGCATGATCGAGAGTCTGCGCGAAATCGCGCGAGAGCTGCACTCCGAGGCGCTTGAGCAACGGCTCGCGCGCTGGTGGTCGACGCTCGGCGAGGACTTGGGCGACGGCGTCGTCAGCGCGACCTCGCTGAGACTCACCGAAGCGCCACCGCCGATTCTGGTCAACGCCTCGCATCGCGGCATGCTGGCGCGCTTTCGACCGAGCGACAGTCAACCGCCCGCCATCGCGCCGATCCTTGAGACCTTGCACCGCTGGAACGCCAGCGCTCCCCCGTGAACCACGGCGGTACTGAGTGTCAATCAGCATCCGTGGAGCCGATTCTAAGCAGCCTATCGGCGCCGAGCAGGGTCAGCTCAGTGCCTGGGACGGGTCCGGCAGCGTCGAGGTAACACATCACCCGCTGTTCCAGCGCATCGGCCCACAGCGTCATGCCGGACGACCCGAGCGGCGCATCGATCACCCGCACCGCCGCGCTCCAGCGGGCGGCCTCAGGCAGGATCTCGGTCAGCCGGTTCGGTGCCTGCTCCAGCAGCAACTGGTTGAAGACATGCCCCGTGCGCTCCGGGAAGAGCGCGAGATAGAGGATATCCATTTCCACCAGATCGTTGAAAAAATGCGTGCCAAGCGAGACGTCCGGGATCAGACCCTCGTGCATCGTCACGATCTCGCAGAGCACCGCGACGGTGTCGATCTCGGCGAAACCGACCGGCACCCCCAGCGAGGGCGTGGTAGTGCCCCAGCGGCCCGGTCCGGCCAGCAGGATGCGGCGCTCCGATCTTGGCCCCCCGGCGTGCAGAATGCGCCCGACGAGACGCGCCACGGCGTAGCGGTCTTGGTTGGTGAGCTGACTGTAGATGCTCGGTGTCACATAGACCACCCGCTCGATCGGATGCTGACGGCTGGTGCCGATCACCGCCCCGGTGCTGGCGATCAATAGATTGTCCTCGGTGATCATCGCCGGCTCGGTGGTGGATGCCACATCCGTGGCGATCTGCAGCGGGCGACACTGAACCAGGTTGACACGATAGCTGCCGTCGGCCTTGAAGTTGGCCGTAAACTCCATGTCAACCGGATGGGCGTAGGCGGCTTCCAGGATGCGCAGCATTTCGCGCATATCGGAGACGAATTGCGTCTGTGACAGGAGCCGGTCGAAGGTCAGCAGCAACGGTCCCGGCCTAACGTCCGCGCCGATTCCCTGGTCTGGCGAGGCGACGATATCCAGCGGCAGATCCCCCGGCTGCCCGGCCAGCGTGGAGAACTCTACCGCCAGCACCTGACTGGCATCCAGATCGATGAGATCGACGTGGCGCTGACTGTACTGGCGCACCTCGGCGGCATCGCTTTCCGGGCGGCGACGGGGAACATTGAGCGCGACCACCCGCGTATAGTCGTCGTCCGAGCGATCCACTGCACGGGTGCCTAGCCCGAACACCAGCCGCACCATGCCCGCCTTGGGGTCGATCAGCGGATTCCAGACATAGGGATTGCGCGACAGCCCTACTCCCGCAATAAAAGGGAAGAAGTAAGTGTCATGTCGGCTCCCAGACACTCGTTGCACCAGCAGCGACATCTGCTCGTCGCGATCGAGCAGTCCGCGCTGTGCGCGGTAGCGCATCGCCTTCTCGCTCAGGGTGCTGGCATAGATGGTCTTGACTGCGGCGATAAAATCATCGAGACGTTTCTGATGCGGGCCTTGATTGGCGCAGAAGACGCTCTCGTACTTGCCGGCAAAAGCGTTGCCATAGCTGTCCTCAAGCAGACTGCTCGAGCGCACGATGATCGGGGACTGACTGAAGTAGTCGAGCAACTCGGCGAATTCAGCAATCAGGTCGTCCGGAAAGCGCCCGATAATGATGCGCCGACGCGCCTCGTGGAGATCGTCGGCGTCGTCCGCCCGGTAGTGCTGGCGATGACGATTGAGCCAGCAGCCATTTTCGACCAGGTAACTATAATAGATGTCCGAGCCGATGAAGAAAGAGTCATGCGGCTCCAGCAGCGCGCCCCAGCGGGCGTCAGTCCGGCGCAAGATGGCGCGCGCCAGCAGCATACCCACCGACTTTCCCCCGATCAGCCCAGTGCCGATCATACGTCGCCAGATCGCCAACAGATCGCCCAGATCCAGATAGCGCCCAGCGAGTTCGACCACCTGCTCGTCGCGGCTAAAGAGCATGGTCAGGAGCGTGCGAAAGGCCGCAGCGGCCTTTTTCGCCACGGGCTTGCCCTGCAGTTGGCGCTCGCGAATGCGCTCGGACTCAAGGAAGACCCGATTCCATTTGCCGAGCCGAAAGCGCACCGCGTCGAGTCCGGGCCAGGGCCGCTCGGTCAGGATCTCGGCGATCGTGGCGCTATCGGAAATGGGCGTGAAATGCGCACCCTCCCAAGCGTGGAGCATGTACATGGTGGACGAATAGCGGTGCTCGACCTTGCTCGGCTGGACATGGATGATGCCGTGATGGCGATAAACTTCGGTCAGAATCTGGGTGGTGCGCGTGATCGGCTCCATGGCATGGCTGGAATGGAGTCCGCGCATGAGCGGAAAGTAGGCCATGGACTCCATGTCGTACACATACGGGCAGCTCAGCATGAAGAAGTTGCCGAGCATGCGATCGCTGGCCCAGATTTCGGACAGAAAGGAGATACAATCGAACAGGAAAAAGGCACCGCGCCCGGCCTCGCGAAGCGTCGCGCGCACCTCGGTGATGAAGCGCTCGAACCCCGCCGCAGTCTCGATCTCGCGCACCTCGACGCCGTCGGACGCGGACACCAGCGGCGCGTGCTCGGCAAAACGCAAATAGATCAGCCGCTTGCCCGCCTTATCGGCTGCGCTGCAGTAGCCTGGCGCGAATGGCAGGAAATCGTCGATTTCGTCGATGTGCCAGACCAGATTATCGCCGGGGAGCAATCCACGAAAGACGCGATCAAGCCCCGCGATTCCGGTGCTGAAGTGGTTCTGGATCATGGCAAGCCTCTGATAGGCGGGAATGTGTCGCCCGAGCCGCGATGGGGCGTCCGGCGCGACGATGCGGTTGCACACGCGATGCGCGCTGTGGCCTGATAGTCGCCACCCTGCGCGTCAGACCGTCATTGCCCGGTCTTCATCATGCACTTCACTGGCGTGTCCTAGATACCTTTTGATGCCTGCACGGTTGCGCCGAGCGTCCGACGGGCCTTATTGTTCGCCGCCAGACTGGCCCGCTCCGCCGTGCACGAGACCCGCCACCGCCCCCTGATCCGGGGCGCGCACCGCGACGGTCCATGGTGGACTAGGGCGTCCACCGCATTCAATCACGAGTAAACGGGCCAAGCCCGAGGAATAGACGATGTCATCAAACGATAACGATGCGCCACTTAGCGCGCGCACTGAGCGGGCTTCACAGGCTGTCGAGCGGTTCATGGCCGATGTGACGGCCAAAAACCCCAACGAACTGGAGTTCCATCAGGCGGTGCGCGAAGTCGTGACCTGCGTCTACCCCATGGTGGAGGCCAACCCGATCTATCGCGACGCGCGCATCCTCGAGCGGATGGTCGAGCCTGAGCGGGTCATTTTGTTCCGCGTGCCCTGGGTCGACGATCAGGGCCAGATCCAGATCAACCGCGGCTTTCGCGTCGAGATGAACAGCGCCATCGGTCCCTATAAAGGCGGTCTGCGCTTTCACCCGACCGTCACACTCGGAACGCTCAAGTTCCTGGCCTTCGAGCAAGTCTTCAAAAACAGCCTGACCACGCTGGCGATGGGTGGCGGCAAAGGCGGAGCGGACTTCGACCCCAAGGGCAAGAGCGACACTGAGGTGTTGGCTTTCTGTCAGTCTTTTATGACCGAGCTGTATCGCCACATCGGCCCAGACACCGATGTGCCGGCCGGTGACATCGGCGTAGGCGCGCGCGAGATCGGCTATCTATTTGGCCAGTACAAACGCATCGCCAACCGTTTCAACGGCGTCCTCACCGGTAAGGGGCTATCTTACGGCGGCTCGCTGATCCGCCCGGAGGCAACCGGCTACGGCGCCGTCTACTTCGCCGAGGAAATGCTCGCCGCGCAGGGCGACAGCGTACGCGGCAAGCGCGCTGTCGTCTCAGGCTCGGGCAATGTGGCTCAGTACGCGGTCGAGAAGCTGCTCGATCTCGGCGCGCGGCCGATCACGCTGTCAGACTCATCCGGGACCATCGTCGACGAGGACGGCATCGATCGCGAGAAGCTCGCCTGGGTGATGGAACTCAAAAATGTTCGTCGCGGTCGCCTGCGCGAGTATGCGGAGCACTTCCCGCAGGCGCGCTATCTAGCCAAGCAGAAGCCTTGGAGTGTGCCGTGCGAGCTGGCCTTCCCCTGCGCGACCCAGAACGAACTCAGCGCGGAAGATGCCCGCACTCTGGTCGCCAATGGCTGTGTGTGCGTCTCCGAGGGCGCCAACATGCCCACCGCCACCGAGGGTGTGGAGATCTTTCTCGCCGCACGCATCCTCTATGGTCCGGGCAAAGCGGCCAATGCCGGCGGCGTGGCTGTCTCGGGACTAGAGATGACCCAGAACGCCGGCGTGGTGCGCTGGCCTCGCGAGGAGGTCGACATGCGTCTGCTCCAGATCATGAAGTCGATCCATGAAAATTGCGTGCGCTTCGGAAAAACCGACGGTTTCGTCAACTATGTTCAGGGCGCCAATATCGCCGGTTTCGTCAAGGTCGCCGATGCCATGCTCTCCCAAGGCTGCGTCTGAGCATTGCGCACAGGGTCGAGGCAGCTTTTGCAAAACAGCGAATTGAGTGACACTTGGTCGCTCTTTGCTATAGTCATCGGACGTGACAACCGGACGAAATCAACGTTCAGGCCGCAGTTTCACAGGCACGTGCAGTCGAGCCATCATCACAGATGGATATAACAATCACACTGGAGGACAGCACCCATGAGCAAGAAAGAGCGCAATCTCTTCGAACTCTATGCCGAGGATTCCGAGAAAGCGGATCGGCTTTTATTTGGCCGTGTAGCCAATCCCGATCGGCGCGGATTTTTGCGTGGAGCCGGATTGGCCACGATGGCGGCCATGGTCGGCGCCAGCATCCCCTTCCATCGCTACATGCCCGCTGGCTTCATCCCGGTCGCGCTGGCCGAAGAGTCCTTCAGTATCAAAGGCAAGGACGGTCTGTTGATCCTCAACGATCGTCCAGTGAGCGCCGAGTGCCCAGCGCACCTGCTTGATGACCCGATCACGCCCACAGAGCGCTTATTCGTTCGCAATAACGGCACTGTGCCCGATAACATGCAGGCCGATGGATGGACCCTGAGCATCGACGGCGAGGTCGAACAGCCGATGACCTTGAGCATTGCGGAGCTGAAGGATCGGTTCGACACGGTGACGCTGGCATTGCAGCTGGAATGCGGCGGCAATGGGCGCGCCTTCTTCGAGCCTAAGGCACGCGGTAATCAGTGGACCATCGGTGCGGTCGGCTGCTGCGAATGGACCGGTGTGCGGCTCGCCGACTTACTCAAGGCCGCAGGCATCAAAGACAGCGGCATCTATACCGCCCACTACGGCACGGATGGGCATCTCTCGGGAGACCCCGAGAAGCTGCCGATCTCACGCGGCGTGCCGATCGAGAAGGCCATGAGCCCCTATAACCTCATCGCCTTCCAGCAAAACGGTGCCGACATTCACCCGATGAACGGGGCACCGCTGCGCTTGCTCATCCCCGGCTGGCCGGGATCTTGCTCGCATAAGTGGCTCAAGCGGATACAGATCCGCGACCAGGTGCACGACGGTCCCAAAATGACGGGCACGTCTTACCGGGTACCGCAGCATCCGGTGGCACCAGGTGCAAAGGTGCCGAGCGAGGAGTTCGTCGTGATCGAATCCATGCCGGTGAAGTCGCTGATCACGTCCCCGGCAACCGGCGCCCAGGTCGCCGCCGATCAGCCCGAGCTGGAGATTCGTGGACACGCTTGGGCGGGCGACAATAAGGTGTCGGCCGTCGATCTCTCGATCGATTTTGGCACGACCTGGATCAAAGCTGATCTCGCCGAGCCGGTGAATCCCTATGCCTGGCAGAACTTCAGCGCCAAGGTGGATTTCCCTGAACCCGGCTATTACGAGGTCTGGACGCGCGCCACCGACGATCAGGGGCGCATGCAGCCCTTTGCGATCGCTTGGAACCCAAAGGGCTATCTCAATAACTCCATGCATCGCATCGCCGTGCAAGTCGGCTGATCGGGCAGCGCGGGCGAAGCCTGGCCGATAGTTGTCGCCGGGCTTCGGCCAAGATCGCCGGTGTCCTGCAAACCGGCAGTGACTTCGAGGACAACAAAACAGATGCGCTGGCCAAACCTTCAGCCGTTGAGCGCCCCCGTCATTGCAGCCATGGTTTTAATGACCGCAATGACGCAGGGATTTGCCGAGACCGAGCTTGACCCCATCGCAGCGCGGCTTGCCGAGGCCAATCCCGCGCGGGGCAAGAACATCTTTCTTCAGTGCCGGGCATGTCATGTGGCCGAGTCCGGTGCCGCCTTTACGGTCGGACCCAACCTATGGGGGGTCGTCGGTCGTGCCGTCGCAACGCTCCCCGACTACCCTTACAGTGAAAGTCTGAGTGCTATCGATGGGGATTGGACCGATGAAAAACTGAGCCGTTATCTGTTCGACCCCAAGGTCATGGCGCCCGAGGGACGGATGATCTTCGATGGTATCAAGCGCGCCCAGGAGCGCGCCGACCTGATCGCCTATCTGCACAGCCTCAGCGATCAGCCGGTGGCCCTGCCTGAGGCGCCGCTCCCTGGCAATCAGCCGATGTACGGCGACCTTCCCGAGGGCCAAGGCCGCGAGGCGGTCTATTTTACCTGCCGGGCCTGTCACTCCCTCGATCAGTTCACCGATTGGACACTTCCCA
>JARIBS010000140.1 GCA_029257385.1 Thiorhodococcus sp. | reverse complement strand
GCGCGGCCTTCGTGCTGGTGCGCAAGCCCAAGCAGGGACGCCGGGGCAAGACGGCCTCGGGCAAGCGCGCGCGCTCGAACAAGAGCCTGAAAGCCGCCCGCAATGCCCGTGAGCCGTGGCTGCTGGTGGCCTCGACGCGACTGGCCGACTGGCCGGCGAAGCGCCTGGTCAAGGTCTATCGCCAGAGAATGCAAATTGAGCTGGGCTTCAGGGATATGAAAAGCCAACACTTCGGCGAGGGGCTCGAGTGCAGCGCTTCGCGCGGCACGGGTCGCTACAGGGTGCTGGTGCTGATCGCCTCCTTGGCGGCGCTCCTGCTGTGGCTGATCGGCACCGCCGCAGAGCGCTGCGGCGTGCATGAGCGAATGCGACCGGGCAGCCGCAAGCGTGGCGCCTACCTACTCGCGGCTGTTTCTGGCCCGGCTGCTGCTGACGCTCGAGGGCTGTCGAGCGACGATCGCCGAGCTCGTCGATGTCATCGGATCGCCCGATCAATGGGTTGCCAGTGACCACGATGCACTGCTCGCCGAGTAACCAGAGCGGGCCGAATTTGTGGAGATACCTCAGGGTCCGTCCCTGGTTTTCCAAAGATCGCCCTTCCACGCGGAGCCGACTCCGGAGTCCGAGAGGTCGATCGATTACGCCGGACGACACCTCGTCTCGCGGACGGTTATCACGGGGCCAGGCGGACAGACTCGATCAACTCGATGTCTTTTTTCAGCATATCGTTGATCATTTCGTCCAGCGGTAATCCTTTTGCTGCGGCACGCATCTCGAAGTAAGCCGCCACATCAGCTCGCAGCGTCACCGCGATAGTCGCGCGTCCGGCAAAGCGATTAGGTTTCGCCTCTGAGTAGTCGAAGTGATACTCAGGCAATAGCTCATCTTGCGTTTCGCTCATAATCTCTTTGCTCTTTCGGCGTCGCGAGTCGGGCGCTGATGATTCGGATGCGACTGTCACCGACCTCGGTGAAGACGACCAAACACAAGGTGCGGTCGGTCAAATGGCCGATAATGATCTCGCGTCGCTCCCCTTGCGAGTGCCAGATATCAGGGAAGATTCTGGCGAGCGGGTCGTCGAAAACGACAGTCACGTCGGCGAAAGCCAGACCATGTTTGCTGGCGTTGTTGATGTCCTTATTTCGATCCCACTCGAAAATCAAGCTCACATCAGCGACCTCCCGCAACATTCACGGGTCAAGGAATCATGTGTCCATTTCGGGCAAGTCTAGCAGATCACGTGGGGCGGATGCCCGAGAGCGCGATCCGCCATGCCAACGCCCAATGAACGCCAAACGTCAGATGCACCCCAGTATTCTGGATCCCAAAATGGTGGAACCGCCTATCAGCGTTCCACCCTGTGCGGGCTTGCGCATCCGCCGGCAAGTTCGCGGCATGCGCCACGCGTTCGGTGTGTATGAGCTGGACGACGATCTTCCCGCCCTTGGCATGCACGGCATCGGTGATGGGCCTCCAGCCACGGACATGCTCCGCCGTGAACAGCCCCGGAATGCGGGGATAGCCGACCCGTTGGGCGACGGCGAGGCCGCCTCGGTGACGATCAGGCAGGCCGAGGCGTGTTGGGCGTAGTACTCCGTCATCAGAGCATTCGGGGTCAGGATGCCAGCAGGGGGATCTATGTGACGGTCAGGGGCTGAGCCTCGCAATCGCTCGGTTCGACCTACTTGGATTTTGGGCATGCGAAGAATCGTGGTACGTCCCTGGTTTGCTGGTTTGCTTCGAGCATTTTGGACGCGGTGTTTTTGGCGAACTATCTGAAACGCATAAAGAGCCAATCGGCAACACTTACGGTCCGGTTTCTTTCGCGCGCTTCTCGGCGGCAGTAGCCCCTGAAGCCTCCGATAAGAGATCCTCCCCTTCATTCAATGACCTTGCCTCTCTTGCCTGCTCCTCAATGACGCCTGATTCGCTGTACAAACCGGCCTCTGCTTTTGTCGATGCCACTTCGGACTCTTGGCTTCGCGATTCGGCTGGGAGGCGCTGTCCCGGCGTGGTCTCCTGCGCGTTTGTCAGTTCACGCGGATGCAGATTGACGGGAATGCCTTGAGGGAAAACCACCTCTCGGGCTTCATCGGGCATCGAGATGCCCTGGTTCTGAAAGGCCCGCTTTACCAGCCGGATGACCGAAGAGCGCACCTTCAGCCAACTGTGCTCGCGCCCATTTAACCAAAAGTAGACACGCAGGTTGACCGTTGCGTTGCCGAGGCTGTCGACCAGTACCGAGGGCTGTGGATTTTTCAGCACGGCCGGATGTTCCGATAGCACCTTGCGTGCGATCTCCTGGGCCTCGTTGATTGCATCGTCGTAGCCGATACCGACAACAAAGTCCTCGCGCCGATTGGCGTTGGTCGTAAAGTTGCTAAGGATGTTCTTGTATATGGTGGAGTTTGGAATCTGCGTGAGGGTGCCATCAAGGGTCATTAAGATGGTCGTGCGCATGTTTAACTGCTGCACATACCCGGTCACGCCCAAGATCTCGACCAGATCGCCCCTTTCGAACGGCTGCTGTACGCTGAGGAAAATGCTCGATAGGAAGTTCTCGGTGATGTCGCGAAATGCCACACCCAGGATGAGGCCGATCAGACCGGTGCCCCCAACCAGTGTCAATGCCAGTTGAGTGAGACCAGCGACCCTGAGAATAAGATACGCGCCACAGAGAACAACGAGCGCGCCTGCCGCACGCGCGATCACATTTTGCAAAAGCCTCGTCTGAATCCTTCGACGCAAAAATACTCGGACTCCTCGCACCACCAACAGAGCGATACCCACCGACAGCGCCAGAGTGAACAGCCCGAAAAGCACGAAGGGCATGGCGCGGATGAAATCGCGCCATATCGCAGAGATACTTCTGGAAGTCTGGCTGAAATCCCAGGCCGACGGCTCCGGCACCTCAAGCCGATTGGCGACGGCGACGACGTCCTGGGTATTGCGCGCTAGATCGCCAGCCCACTTTTTAAGCTCATCGGATTCCACCTGACCGCTGAGAAAGACAACGCCTTCCTCGACCCTGACCTGCGGATCGGTAAACCAGTCGGTGACGTTAAACACGGTCTGGAGACGCTTGCGGATCTCTTCATCTTGCGCAAGGGGTTTGACATCAACTTTTGCAGCTGCCGGGGAAAGCTCTTCTTTGGCGGTGGTAATCAGATTGTGCGGCTCGCCTTCCTGGCCGAGCGGCCCCTGCGCCACGGCCGAGACGCTGACCGCGCAGCACACAGATCCGAGCAATACTGCCCTGACCAACCTACAGCAGGACCATCGTTGCATTTGAACAGCCTCCATTGGACACGCAGGATCTCAACACTGGCGAGCATAAACCCATTGGCGCGGAGCCTGAGCCGTAAGTATCGCGCTTTTCATCCGCCTCCAATCTGGTCAGCGTTAGAAAAACGCTCGGGACGGAGTGAATACTCCGCCCCGCTTGAGGCTCCCCGGAAGCGTGCGCCGCTAGGTCAAGCGCTTGACACCGCACCACGATAGCCGGCAATCCCCGGATTGCCCTCGACGCTCTTGAGCTTGGGCGTGTTGAGTCGCGCGATCTTGACCGTCTTGACGTCGCGCAGATAGGTCGCAACCGTCTCCCAGATAGGCTCGCCAGGCGACTGGCTGCCGACCGTGGCCCATCCTGCGACCACATACTGTTTGTCCGCCTCGATCCGGGTTCCATCATCCAGGGTCATATCCTGAATGCGCTCGCCCATGGCAGCCAGTGGGTCGCAGACATAGTCCAGACCACCCAGCCTCACCATATCGCCGCCCTGCTGGACGTAGGGATCGGGATTGAAGAGGTTGTCGCAGACATCCTCCAGGATCAGCTTGATGTCCGCCCCGCTCATCTCGCGCCGGTAGGTCTCGGGATAGGTGATGCAGGTCTGATCCATGACGTTGTCCATGGTGATCGCCTGACCCGGCAGTATGGTGGTGCCCCAACGGAAACCGGGCGAGAGACTGATCTGTGCATCGTGCACCTTGCACAGCGCATCGCAGATCACCTGATCAAAGGTGCCGTTGAAGTTGCCGCGCCGGTAGAGCAGTTCGTCGGTGGTGGCGAGTTTTTCCTCCAGTCGGTCTTTGTAAGGTGCGCGCACACCGGCAATATAGTCGGTCATTGCTTGGTCCGGTTTGAGTAGATTGGAAAAGACCGGCAGCAGCCGATAGCGGAAGTCGCGCAGCGTGCCGTCCTTGACGTCGAGATCCATGACACCGACGAATTTGCCGTTGGAGCCGGCGTTGGTGACCAAGGTCTTGCCAGCGGGGTTCTCGATCACGCTCGGTGCCGGGATGCCATCGTGGGTGTGACCGCCGAGGATGACGTCGATCCCGGTGACGCGCGAGGCCATCTTTAGATCGACGTCCATGCCATTGTGCGAGAGCACCACGACCAACGCGGGCTTCTCCTCCTCGCGGACCTGATCGACGATCTCCTGCATCCGTGCATCCTGGATGCCGAAGGTCCAGTCTGGGATGAAGCGCTGCGGATTGGCAATCGGTGTGTAGGGGAAGGCTTGACCGATGATGGCCACCTTGACGCCGCCGACCTCTTTGATGCTATAGGGCTTGAAGGCCAGCCCCTGATCCTCGTCGAAACCGGCGAAGTCCTCGAAGCGATAGTCGAACAAAGCCTCCTCGCGAACCTTGACGTTCTGCGCGACGAACTCGCCCTTGAACGCCTCGATATTGCGGATCACCTCGGTGTCGCGATAGGTGAACTCCCAGTGCCCCGTCATGACATCGACGCCCAGCAGATTACAGGCACCAACCATGTCCATGCCGCGTGTCCAGTAGGCCGTCCCCGAGCCTTGCCAGGTATCGCCGCCGTCGAGCAACAGGCTGTTGCCCTCGCCCGCCTGCGCGCGTAGACGATCGACCAGCGTCTTGATATGCGCAAAGCCGCCGACCGAGCCGAATTGCTCGGCGCCTTTGACATAGTCCAGATAGGTGAAGGCGTGCGCCTCAATGCTGCCGGGGACAATGTCGAAATGCTTCAGCAGCGCCTGACCGACCAGATGGGGTGGTTTGCCCAGGGCTGAGCCGACGCCGATATTGACATTCGGTTCGCGAAAATGGACCGGATTGAGCTGGGCGTGCGTATCCGTAATATGCAGCAACCGCAGATTGCCGAATGTGGGGATCTCGTAGAGATCCGACGGTACCCGTTTGGCCGCGAAAACGGATGTCGGAAACATTCCGGCCGCTCCAGCCAGGCCCATGAGCCGGATGAAATCACGTCTTGAAATCGACATTGCTGACACTCCCCCTTTTCTAGTGTATTAGAAGCACGCGCGCGTGCTGTGCAAACCTCGCTAATCGCCATTTAGCGAGCGGGCATTATGTCCGGCCAGGTTATTGGATTCGCAACCAACGAGTATCATATTGCAATCCCAGTGACAGATCGGCTGCAAGCACCGGCCCTGCACTGCAATACAATAAACAGCCGTCGCTCGCTCAGCGAGCCAGATAAGCGGCATGAAAACTGATAGCCAAAGGAGACCTCCCCCCATGCTCTCATTGAACGCGCCCCGACGGCGGATGCTGGTGCTCTTACTGAGTCTTTCGACCCTAGTGGCAAGCACAGCATTAGCCGAGATGCCGACCGATATCAATTTCAATGGCGATATCGATGCTGGTAGGCTCGTAGCAAACGATCGCGACAAGGGCAATTGTGTTGCTTGCCATATGATGGCCGGATCGGACAGCCCGGGCGCGATCGGGCCTGTGCTGATCGCCATGCAGACTCGGTTTCCGAGCGAGCAAGTGCTGGCACAACAGATTTGGGACGCCACGGCGAAGAATCCGCAAGCCGTCATGCCACCCTTCGGCAAACACGAGATCCTGACCGATCAGGAATTCGCCGACGTCGTCGCGTTTATCTGGTCACTCTGAGCGCTCACCACCGGAGACAACACTCGATGACTCAGCATACGATTACCCTGCTCGCGGCCAGTCTGGCCTGCGTGTTCTCGGTCGGCATCGCCACCGCCTCGCCCCAAGAGGACCAGGCAACCTTCCAAGCGTATTTCAAGTCGCGCTTCTCCAGCGTTGCGGAAGACGAATTCAAGAACGGCGCCTACGCCATCGATCCAATAGGTCGCGAGAACTGGGAGGCGATTGAGGAGTTCCCACCCTATGAGAACGCCATCAGCAGCGGCGAGACGATGTGGGAGACGCCCTTCGCCAATGGCAAGACCTATGCCGACTGCTTTGCGGGCGGACCGGCGATCGCCGAACAATATCCTCACTGGGATCGTGAGCGCGGCATGGTCATGACGCTGGCGCTGGCGATCAACACCTGTCGTGAGGCAAACGGCGAACAGCCGCTCGGTTACAAAAAAGGCCCGATTGCCGACTTGCTCGCCTATCTCACCTACGAATCGCGTGGACAGATCACCGCAGTCGAGATCCCCAGCGACGATCCGCGCGCCCTCGAAGCCTACGAGCAAGGCAAACAATTTTATTTTGCCCGACGCGGCCAGTTGAACTTCGCCTGCGCCAACTGTCACTTCGGCAATTCCGGCTCTACGCTGCGCACCGAGATCCTCAGCCCCGCGCTTGGACACACCACCCACTGGCCTGTCTATCGCTCCAAGTGGGGTGAAATGGGCACGCTTCATCGACGCTTCTCGGGGTGCAACGAGCAGGTTCGCGCCAAGGCATTCGAGCCTCAGAGTGAGGAATATCGCAATCTCGAATTCTTTCTGACCTATATGAATAACGGTCTAGAGCTCAATGGTCCGGGGGCGCGCAAATAGAATGAACACCCCTAGAATACGGACGACCCGTGCAATCTCGTCCGGCGCCTTGATCGTCGCGCTGCTGGTCGGTCTTCCGGTGAGCAACGCCTGGGCGACCCACAGAGCCGATGCCGAGCGCGCCATCGAAGAGGCCAAGGCCGCTCACGCCAAGGCCCAAGCGGTGGATGCCGCCTCGGCGGAAACGGCCGCCATGATCGAATCAGCCGAGAAGCTGATCCCCTCGCGCCAATACACCAAGGCGCTCGAGATCGCCACCAAGGCGCGCATACGCGACAGCTTCGCCCATACGCAAGCCACCAGCAGCGACAGCGAAAACGACTCCAGCGCCAAGCAGGTCGAACAGGCGATCGCCGCCGCCGAACAGGCGCGCAAAAAGGCCGATGAGGTCGGTGGCGAATGGCGCGATACGGCCGCGCTCATCGCACAAGCGCAAGGCCTTGCAAAATCGGGTCAATACGAAGACGCCATGGCGCTGGCCAAGCAGGCCGAACATCAAGGCGAGTTAGGGTATGAACAAGCGATCGGTGAGCGCGGCGCGGACTTTCCCCCTTATGTCACGCGCAAACAGTAACCTGTGCCCGATCCGTCACGGCGGATCGGGCACACTACCGTATTCAGGAGCATTGCATCATGCATAGAACCACGCCGAAGACAGCCATCGTGCT
>JARIBS010000023.1 GCA_029257385.1 Thiorhodococcus sp. | reverse complement strand
CGCTCACCCCAACCGTGCCGCTAGCGGCGGCGTGTGAGCGCCAGCAGCGGTTGCTCGATCCAGCGGTGGGCGAGCAGACCGGCACCCAGGGCGGCCATAAAGACGGCGCTGGTGACGATGGCGGTCGGCACCAGGCGCTGTGCGGCCAGCGCCTTGAAGAGTACGAGCAAGACCAGGAAGTGTGAGAGGTAAATGGAGTAAGAGGCGTTGCCGATCGCAATTAGCCAGCGCGGCGTCATCGCCCCGCGAGCACGCTCCATCTCCACCACGCCGTAGAGCATCACCGCTGCGGGCAGGCCAAACAAGAAGACGCGGTACCATGCGTTCGCATCCAGAAACACCTCGCCCAGCACCAGCCACAGCAGTCCTCCCACCTGCAGACCCAAGCCCAGCAACAGCATGAGCAAGGGCCGGCGCAGCGGCACCCGCAGATAGAGCCAAGCAACCACGGTACCGAACAAAAACTCGAAGACGAGCGGGTGCATGGTAAGAAACAGGGTCTTGTGACAAAGTACGGTGGGTGCTGCGTAACAGACCTGCTGGCCGATCAACATGTATAAGGCCCAGAGTATCAGCGCTGGCATTCGCAAACGCTGCGGCAGGAAGATCACCGCAGTGAAGACGAGATAGAAATAGATCTCGTATTTCAGCGTCCAGGACACCGGCACCAGCGGTGACGTCCAGGTCGGGATCAAAAAAAACCCCTCAAGCAGATGCGTGAGTTTGCCGGGCTCGAATCGCAGCCACGCCGGTGCAGTCACATAAACCGCCAAGCTGATTAGGAACCAGGCCCAATAGGTCGGGTAGATCCGCGCCCAGCGATGCTGGAGAAAGCGCCCCGCAGTTGCCGACGTTGCCGGGTAAGCGTGGGTGATCAGGAACATGATGAAGCCGCTAATCACGAAGAAGAGATCCACACCAGAATGTCCGATGTCCGCCCAGACCGGCAGGACGGGGTCTGGCCTGTAGATCCGCTCAATATCGCGCAGGTGCAGGAACATCACCAACAAGACGGCCACCGCCCGCAAGCCTTGGAGGTTGACGATCCGGGGAATAGGTTGAACCGCAGACCCTGGTTTGCCTCCAGGACTACTACAGGAGGTCACGGAAAGCGACACGGTAGCCTTGCGTCTTTTTGTAGGCGCATGTCTTGTGCGGACCCACAATCTGACAAACCGCGTTTCATGACCAATCGTTCCCCATGCGGACAAAACCTTTCTTGAGATGAAGTTATTGATAAATGACGTGCGCCCTGAGAGGAACAGGGCAATCGCATCAAGTATGGTTAGTGTATCGCTCGCTATGAGCGGCTGTGGCGCAATAGCAGGGCAGGGTGCTTTGATTTGGCGCAATAGAGCGCAACACAGGCCGAGCAAGCCGCCGCCGCGCGCGCTGGCTGGAAAAAGTTTTACACGCCGAGGGATCTTCTGTAATATACCGGGTTCGCAACGACAGGCGCGTAGCTCAGCTGGTTAGAGCACCACCTTGACATGGTGGGGGTCGTTGGTTCGAGTCCAATCGCGCCTACCAATACCAAGCTGCCAGCCTTCTTTAGCGATCAGCTTTCAGCAAACTAGCGGCTGAAAGTCGAATGCTGAGGGCTGGCAGTTTTTCCGTTGCCGCATTTTCTCGCCGCTGCTTCCAACTGTCGCGGCCGCGCTGAAATACATCACGTGATCCCTCGTATCGATCACCACTGAGAGTAGGACCTCGACATGCCTCTGATCACACTCCCCGATGGCTCCCAGCGTCAGTTCGACCAACCCGTCTCCGTTCACGATGTCGCGGCCTCCATCGGCCCAGGGCTTGCCAAGGCGGCGCTCGCCGGGCGCGTTGATGACCAACTCGTCGATACCTCCCACGTCATCGAGACCGATGCCACGCTGGCGATCGTCACCAGCAAAGACGAAGATGTCGCGCTGGAGCTACTGCGCCATGACGCCGCGCATGTCATGGCCCAGGCCGTGCAAGAACTCTATCCAGGCACCCAGGTGACTATCGGCCCGGCCATCGAGAACGGCTTCTATTACGACTTCGCACGCGAGGAGCCATTCACTCCAGCCGATCTGGAGCGGATCGAGGCGCGCATGCACGAGATCGTCAAGCGCGATCTACCCATCGTGCGTGAGGTCATGGATCGCGAAGAGGCCAAGCGGGTCTTCGGCGCGCTCGGCGAGCATTACAAGGTTGAGATCATCGATGCCATCATCCCAGAGGGCGAAGAGGTCTCGATCTATCGCCAGGGCGAGTGGTTCGATGTCTGCCGTGGCCCGCATCTGCCGAGCACCGGTAAGCTCGGCGCCGGTTTCAAGCTCACCAAAGTGGCCGGTGCCTACTGGCGCGGCGATTCCAAAAACGCCATGCTTCAGCGCATCTATGGCACCGCCTGGCGCGACAAGAAGGAGCTGAAGGCGTATCTGCATCGACTCGAAGAAGCGGAGAAGCGCGATCACCGCCGACTCGGCAAGCAGCTCGATCTCTTTCACTTCCAGGATGAGGCGCCGGGCATGGCCTTCTGGCATGCCAAGGGGCGAATCATCTACCGTCTCGCCGAAGACTATATGCGCGAGAAGCTGCTCGAATACGGCTACGAGGAGGTCGAGACGCCGCAACTGCTCGACCGCTCGCTGTGGGAGCGCTCCGGTCACTGGGATAAGTTCGCCGACGACATGTTCACGACCCATCTCGACGACCGTGACTACGCCATCAAGCCGATGAACTGCCCCGGACACATTCAGCTCTATAATCAGGGGCTTAAAAGCCACCGTGATCTGCCGCTGCGCATCGCCGAGTTCGGCGTGGTCCACCGCAACGAGCCATCGGGTACCCTGCACGGGCTGATGCGCGCACGCCGCTTCACCCAAGACGATGCCCACGTCTTCTGTACCGAGTCACAGCTTCAGCCCGAGGTCGCGACCCTGATCGACATGGTGTTTGAGACCTATCGCGACTTCGGCTTCACGGAGATCGAACTGGCCTTGTCGCTGCGCCCCGAGCAGCGGGTCGGCTCCGACGATCTCTGGGACAAGGGTGAGGCGGCGCTTGCGCAATCCCTCACCGACAAGGGGTTGGACTATCAGGTCAAGCCGGGCGAGGGCGCCTTCTACGGTCCCAAGATCGAGTTCACCCTGCACGACAGTATCGGGCGCGCCTGGCAGTGTGGCACCATTCAGGTGGATTTCTCGATGCCTGGGCGGCTCGGCGCGCACTACATCGCCGAGGACAACAGCAAGCAGACCCCGGTGATGATCCATCGTGCGATCCTGGGGTCGATTGAGCGTTTCATTGGTATTCTGATTGAGCACTACGCGGGTTTGCTGCCGGTGTGGCTGGCGCCGGTTCAGGCAGTGGTGCTCAATATCACCGATCGTCAGGCAGAGTTTGCCACCGAGGTCGCTAAAGCGTTGCGAGACAAGGGCTTTCGTGCCGAAGTCGACTTGAGAAACGAGAAGATCGGCTTTAAAATCCGCGAGCACACCTTGCAGAGGGTGCCTTACTTGCTCGTGGTTGGCGACCGAGAGGTCGAAACCCGCTCGATCTCTGTGCGTGACCGTCAGGGCCAGGATCTCGGCGCTTTCCAGCTCGACGCCTTTATCGAGCGCCTGAGTGAGGAAGTCACGAACCGAATCCACTGATGTATGGTTAGAGGATTCGCTTCGCGCGTGCACCCGCTCGGTCGTTGTTTATTTGTATTTTTGGAGGAACCTAACTATCGCCGCACCAAAGAGAAACCGCGCCAATCAAGAGATCAATGTGCCAGAAGTCCGTCTCATCGGCGCGGACGGAAATCAGATCGGGGTCGTCAGCACGCGCGAAGCGATAGAGCTGGCCGGGGAGGCTGCTTTAGACCTCGTCGAAATCGTCCCTACGTCGGATCCGCCGGTTTGTCGGCTGATGGATTACGGTCGGTTTCTCTTCGATCAGAAAAAGAAGAAAAACGAAGCCAAGAAAAAGCAGAAGCAAATTCAGCTTAAGGAGGTCAAGTTTCGCCCAGGGACGGATGATGGAGACTATCAGGTCAAACTGCGCAACCTGACCCGTTTCCTACAGGAAGGGGATAAGGCCAAGGTTACTATGCGTTTTCGCGGTCGCGAACATGCGCACCGCGAGCTCGGACTAGAGCTATTGAGACGTGTCGAAAGCGACCTCGGTTCAATCAGCACCGTCGAGCAACAGCCGCTCATGGAAGGACGGCAAATGGTCATGGTGCTGGGTCCCAAGAAAAAATAGCGACGATCGCAGGACGGCTTCGGGGCGGTTCCGCCGAGACGCCGGATCGCCGACAGCGGGCGACATGTCGCCCGCTGTCGGCATTCTAGATGCCGTCGTTCGTCGCATCAAAATACATCGGCAAATAGCGGAGTCATCGAGATCATGCCCAAGATAAAAACCAATCGCGGAGCCGCCAAGCGCTTCAAGCGCACCGCCTCCGGCGCCATCAAGTGCTACGCATCCCATCGTCGCCACATCCTGACCAAGAAGAGCACCAAGCGTAAGCGTCAATTGCGTTCGCCGCAGTACATCCATCCCTCGGATGTGCGCTCGGCACTGCGGATGATCCCTTACTGCTAGTGGCCCTTGATCCTGATATCGGAGAGTTGAGATGGCAAGAGTTAAACGCGGCGTCACTGCCCACGCGCGTCACAAAAAAGTCCTGGATGAAGCCAAAGGCTATTATGGCGCCAGGAGTAAGGTCTTTCGGGTCGCCAAGCAGGCCGTCATCAAGGCCGGTCAGTATGCCTACCGCGACCGTCGCCAGAAGAAGCGCCAGTTCCGCGCACTCTGGATTGCGCGCATCAATGCCGCAGCCCGCGAGAACGGCCTGTCTTATAGCCGTCTCATCAATGGCTTGAGAAAGGCGGGCGTCGAGGTCGATCGCAAAATGCTGGCTGATATCGCCTATCACGACAGCGTCGCCTTCGCTGCGGTGGCCGAGCAGGCGAAAGCAGCGCTGGCCTGATCCAGCGCTGTCTTAATCTGCCTTCGTGCGAGAGGGAAAGGCCATGGTCTTTCCCTCTTCTTGTTTGCAATCCATGCTCGCAATCGAGCCCCAGCCGGAAGATCCATCGCATGGTCGAACACACCGAGCTTGGTGTCGCCTCACTGCAAGAGGCGGCTATAGACGCCATCGTCAGTGCCGCCGATCTGACGGGGCTTGATCAGATACGGGTGCGCTATCTGGGCAAAAGCGGCGAGCTGACGGTTCTGCTCAAACAGCTTGGGACGCTCCCGCCCGCTGATCGCCCAGTCGCCGGAAACGCGATCAATCAGGCCAAGGCCGCCGTGCAGCAGGCCATCGACGCGCGCAAAACACGCTTTGAGGACACGGCGCTCGCGGCACGGCTCGCCGGTGAGCGGATCGACGTGACCCTGCCGGGTCGCGGAGAGCGCCCAGGTGGTCTGCATCCTATCACCCGCGCGCTCAGACGCATCGAGCGTCTCTTCGCCAATGCCGGGTTCGCCGTCGTCGAAGGGCCGGAGGTCGAGGACGCTTATCACAACTTCGAGGCCCTCAACATCCCCGAGCACCATCCCGCCCGGGCGATGCACGACACCTTCTATTTCGATAGCGACCGCCTGCTGCGCACGCATACCTCCCCGGTGCAGATCCGGGTGATGGAGGAGCAGGCCCCACCGCTCAAGATCATCGCCCCGGGGCGTGTCTATCGCTGCGATTCGGACCTGACGCACACGCCGATGTTCCATCAGGTCGAGGGTCTGCTGGTTGATGAGCAGGTCAGTTTTGCCGATCTCAAGGGCGTGCTCTACGATTTCCTGACCAATTTCTTCGAACGCGATCTGAAGCTGCGCTTCAGACCCTCGTACTTCCCCTTCACCGAACCCTCGGCGGAGGTCGATATTGCGTGCGTGATGTGTGACGGCGGAGGCTGCCGGGTCTGCAAGCAGACCGGATGGCTGGAAGTGCTGGGCTGCGGCATGGTCTACCCGGAGGTCTTTCGCCATGTCGGCATCGACCCGGAGAAGTACCTCGGTTACGCCTTCGGCATGGGCGTCGAGCGGCTCGCCATGCTGCGCTACGGCATCGACGATATCCGTCTGAATTTCGATAACGATCTGCGATATCTGCGCCAGTTCGCCTAATCTGGTACCGCGCGGCGCGCGCGATTGAACTCAACAGCTCCCACGACTACCCGCCTCGGCGCGACGAGGCCAAGACATAGGACAGCGGACATGCGATTCAGTGAGGCTTGGTTGCGCGAGTGGGTGAATCCGCCGGTCGACACCCAGCAATTGGCCGATCAGCTCAGCATGGCCGGGCTGGAAGTGGATGCCATCGAACCAGCGGCTCCGGCATTCAATGGCGTCGCCATCGGCCTGGTCGAGACGATTGCACCCCATCCGGATGCCGCGAAGCTGCGGATCTGTCGCGTCGATGTGGGGCAGGGTGATGCGCTCCAGATCATCTGTGGCGCGACCAATGTCGCCGAAGGCATGCGGGTTGCGGTCGCCATGATCGGCGCGACCTTGCCCGGCGACTTCAAAATCAAGAAGGCTAAGCTGCGCGGTGTGGAATCCTTCGGCATGATCTGCTCGGCCAGCGAACTGGGCCTGGCCGAGTCCTCCGAGGGCATCCTGCCGCTGCCGGATGATGCGCCACTGGGCGAGGATTTCCGCGCCTGGCTCGGGCTTGATGATCACTGCATCGAAGTCGATCTCACCCCGGACCGGGGGGACTGTCTCGGCATCGCCGGACTGGCGCGCGAGGTGGCGGTCATCAATCGCGTCGCGCTGACGGCGCCGGGCATCGAGCCGGTCGCTCCAGCATGCGATGATCGTGTTGAGGTCGAGCTGCGTGCCCCGGATGCCTGTCCGCGCTATGTCTGTCGGGTCATCCGCAACATCGATCCAAACGCCGCGACGCCGATGTGGCTGCGCGAGCGCCTGCGCCGTAGCGGTCTGCGCCCGATCAGCCCGGTCGTGGATGTCACCAACTACGTCCTGCTTGAGCTGGGCCAGCCCATGCACGGTTTCGATCTCGACAAGCTCGAGGGCGGGATTCGGGTGCGGATGGCCGAGGCGGGCGAGACGCTCGCACTGCTCAACGGCGAGGTGGCGACCCTGCGCGCCGACACCCTTGTGATCGCCGATGCGGTCAAGGCGATTGCGCTGGCTGGCATCATGGGCGGCTCCGAGACCGGCGTCGCTATAGAGACGACCGACATCCTGCTCGAAAGCGCCTTCTTCTCTCCCATCGCCGTCAGCGGCAAGGCGCGTGGCTATGGACTGCATACCGATTCCTCGCACCGCTTCGAGCGCGGTGTCGATCCACAGCTCCAGGTCCGCGCCATCGAGCGGGCGACACGGTTGCTGCTCGATATCGTCGGTGGCGAGCCGGGTCCGGTTGCCGAGGTCTGCTCTGAGGCGCATCTGCCCCGGCGCGAGCCGCTGCATCTGCGCGAGCGACGGGTGGCTCAGATCCTGGGTCTCGAACTGCCCGCTGAGACCATTACGGGCATTCTTGAGCGTCTGGGCATGGAACTGGAGCCTCTGGAAGATGGCTGGCGGGTGAGGGTGCCGGGTGCGCGTTTCGACCTGCTGCTCGAGGTCGATCTCATCGCTGATATCGGGCGTATCCACGGCTACGACGCAATTCCGATCAGCCACGCCAGCGCGGCGGCAGCGACCCATTCACCCTCAGAGATTGCTTTCGATCTCGAGCGCGCGAGCCTCGCTCTAGTCGATCGCGGCTTCAACGAGGTCATTACCTATAGTTTTGTCAGTCCCCAGCTACAGACGCTGATCGAGCCGGAGGCGTCTACGCTGAAACTGGCCAATCCACTGAGCTCCGAACTCTCGACCATGCGTACCAGCCTTTGGACGGGTCTGCTGCAAACGGCCGCGTATAACCAGTCTCGTCAGATGGAGCGTATTCGGATTTTCGAATCTGGTTTGCGTTTTCGGCTGGATTCGAATGGGTTGCAACAGACGCTCGGGATGGGCGGGCTGGTCACCGGAGCGCGGTTGCCGGAGCAGTGGGGACAGAGATCCGGCGCTGTCGATTTCTACGATCTCAAGGCCGACGTCGAGGCAGTGCTTGCGCTCACCGGCGCCACCGAGCACTTCGGCTTCGTCCCAGACAGCCACCCGGCCCTGCATCCGGGTCAAACCGCGCGCATCGAACGCGACGGGCAGTCGGTCGGAATAATAGGGATGCTGCATCCGGCGATTGCCGACAGGCTCGATCTCGATAGCGACGTGTTTTTGTTCGAGCTGGATGTTGCGGCGCTTGGTGTTGGCATCCTGCCAAAATTTGAGAAAGTCTCGCGCTTTCCGAGCATTAGACGCGACATCGCCATCGTCGTCGATGCGTCAGTGAGTTTTGAAGCGATTTCTGCGTGTGTCCGATCGGCGGCTTCCGAGTTGCTGCGCGAGATCGTATTGTTTGATGTCTATACCGGCCAAAACATCGATTCTGGGCGAAAAAGTTTGGCTTTAGGATTGATTTTACAGTCTTCTTCTCAGACACTTGAAGACGTAACGGTTGAGAATACGGTGGCGCGCGTCCTAGCGCGTCTTGCCGCCGACCTTGGTGCACGATTGAGGGACTGACGCTATGGCGCTGACGAAAGCCGAAATGGCTGAGCATCTGTTCGATCAACTTGGCTTGAACAAGCGCGAGGCGAAAGACATCGTCGAGATGTTCTTTGAGGAAATCCGCTGTGCATTAGAGCGTGACGAGCAGGTCAAGCTGTCTGGATTCGGCAACTTCGATCTGCGCGAGAAGAAAGAGCGCCCTGGTCGCAATCCCAAAACTGGCGAAGAGATTCCCATCACCGCCCGCCGTGTTGTGACCTTCCGCCCTGGGCAAAAGCTCAAGTCGCGTGTGGAGGCTTATGCCGGAACCGATCGATAGCGCTGAGGATAGCGGCGATGGCGGTCTTCCGCCGATCCCTGGCAAGCGCTATTTCACTATCGGTGAAGTCAGTGAACTGTGCGGTGTGAAACCGCACGTGCTGCGCTATTGGGAGCAGGAGCTTCCCCAGCTCAGTCCCGTCAAGCGCCGTGGCAACCGTCGCTATTATCAGCGCCACGATGTCCTTCTGATCCGCCAGATCCGCAACCTGCTCTATGATCAGGGATTTACCATCGGCGGGGCGCGCCAGCAGCTCAGTGGCGAAGGTGCCAAGCACGACCTTAACCAGACGCATCAGGTGCTGCGTCAAATGCGCCTGGAGCTTGAGGAAATACTTCAAATTCTTCGGCGTTGACAGGCTCCAGCCCAAACTTTATGCTTAACGGTCTTTACGGGGCGTAGCGCAGCCTGGTAGCGCACCTGGATGGGGTCCAGGTGGTCGGAGGTTCAAATCCTCTCGCCCCGACCAATAAAAAAAGCGGTTAGACGAGAAATCGGCTAGCCGCTTTTTCTTTTAAAACAAATAAGGCCAGATCGTCCAAGCTCGGTGATTTCGTTCGAGTTCGAGTCGGTCGCCATCGCTTCAAATTCCGGTCCGGGGTTCCCGGAGTCTATCTACCTCACGGTGGCTCTTCATCATTTTCGAGCTGGCGCCTCAAAGTTTCGATGTTCTGTGTCAGGCGCTTGAGTTCTGCGATCTGATGCTTGAGATCATCAATTTCATGCTTCATACGCATGATGCCTTGGGATCTCTCGCGTGCATCGCGTAATTTGGCTAACGCCTGCTTGAGTTCCTGAGACCCGCGTGCGTGTTGCACGAATGTTTGCGGGATGCTGTCGAGACGCTGGGAGAGGTCGACGCTGTCGGACTGACCATAAAGACGATCGAGGATCGTGTCTAAATCCTTATCGAAACGTGGTGGAGTGTCTCGAAAATTTTTCGCCATGGTAATTCGCCTTCAAGGCGGATAGAGCGCACACCGCCCGTCCTTCGTTTGATGTTGATGGATCGCATTGTTATCAAAACAGAATCCGGAATGCGATGATACACAAGACCTCAAGCTTAAGTTTGAGACTTCACCTACAGCATTCATAAGGAGGTTCTACGCAATGCCGCATCAACGTGTCGCCGTTGTAACAGGCGCCTATCGTGGCCTCGGTCTGGAAACCTGTCGACAGCTTGCCGAAAAAGGCTATTCAGTCATCTTGACCGCACGGCGCATCCAGGAGGGACAGAGCGCCGCGGATTCACTTCGGGAGCAGGGATTGGATGTCAGCTTCCATGCGCTCGACGTGCTCGATGAGGACTCCATTCAGGCACTTGCCGCCGATGTGCAGCGCGACCATGGCCGTCTCGACGTTCTGGTGAATAACGCGGGAATCTTTCCGCGTTCAGCACAGGGATCAGACGGTGACAGCATTTTCAATGTGCATATCGACTCGGTGCGACAGGGATTGGAGACCAACACCTTGGCGGTGCTGCGTCTCTGCCAGTTGATGATTCCCATGATGAAAGGCGAAGGGCGGGTCGTCAATGTCTCTTCGGGAATGGGTCAGCTCAGCGAGATGAATGGCGGGTGCACCGGCTATCGGCTGTCGAAGACCGCTTTGAATGCCCTCACGCGCATCTTCGCCGATGAGTTGAAAGGCTCCAGCGTTAAGGTCAATTCGGTGTGCCCGGGCTGGGTCAGAACCGATATGGGCGGCCCCGGCGCGCCGCTTGAGGTGAGCGAAGGTGCGCGGGGAATCGTCTGGGCCGCGACATTGCCACCGGATGGACCGAGCGGCGGATTTTTCCGCAATGGAGAGCCGATTCCCTGGTAATCTCGATCTGGAGCGGGATCAGCGGGTCGTGTTGTTCAAACGCCGGATGTCCTGATTCCCATCCAGTCGACGAATCCAGATGTCGAGTTTGGCCAGCTCTGCGGGGATGTTGGCGACCGTCGTCTCTGCCGCGCTTTTGGTTTCATGCAAGCTGTGAATCAAAACGTACCAGGGGCGCCCCTGGTACGTTGTCTGCTGATAATAGAGTTCGGCGGGCAGATCGTTCTGGTCGACGAACCTGGTCAATGCGTCGAGTGAAAAAAACCCCAGCAACTGCACCGTGAAGGGTGTGTCCTCGATCTTAACGCCCCCGTGCGTCGTCGCCACGCTCTCGGATGCTTCGCCAGGCGACGTTGGCTGGGTGTCCGCCGGGTCTGGGTCGGTGGTTGCTGGCGCTGCGGTCGCGGTTTGCGTGTCGGCTTCGACGGATGGCTTGAGTTTTGGGCGCTCGGCGGCTTGTTCGCCAACCTTCTGAGCCTGTTGTGTATCGTCGTCACGCCGTGCCGGCATATCGATCGCGCTTGGTCGCATGGCTGGGGCATTGCCGCCAAGCCGTTCGAGCGAGACTGATATCTCCTCCACCGTGCTCGAGAGCAGCGAGAGCTTCTCGCGGGTGAGCGAATCGGTTTGTGCGATCGTGGGCACCATCACGCGCTCGTCCCTGCTTGCGGGCGTGTCGGTGACCAGTGGTTGGCGCATACCTTCGAGCTGGAAATACCCAAAGGCCGCTAAAGCGCCGATCATCAGCAGAAACAACAGGAGCAGAAGTGCAATCAAGATTCTCTGACGCTTGAATTGTTTGTCCAGCTCGTCGCGTTGCGCTTGCAGGGTGCGCTGAAGCCGCAGCGCGGCATCGCGCCTGTCGTCGTCGACATCGGCGATGCGCGTTACTAAGGCGACCTCGGTATCCTGAAGGGCGACTTTGTGGTTGTGAAGGTCGGCCGTCAGTCGCGTGATCGTCGCGGCTTGCTCTTGGAGACGCGCTTCGATCGATCCAGGCGCCGTCGCGACCGATTCCGCTAGCCTCTCATCGGATGCATGCTCGGTCGTCTTCGGTTGATCCTGGGGATCCTTGTCAGTGATGTTTTCCATAGCGTGTACTTCCCAAGGCTGGCTCCAAGGTTGCTTCCGGTCGAACGATGGGGTCCGGCGCCCAGGACCGATCCTGCCGTTCACCACGAAAAAGACCGGGTAAACGATTAAGTATCGGCGCCGCCACTCGCAACGGCAACTAGCGTATTTCGATCAGCTCGAGTGCGAAGGTCAAACTGCGCCCGGCGAGTGGGTGGTTGCCGTCGATAGTGACCTGCTCATCGCCCAGCGTCTTGACCGTGAACGAGATGGGTTGTCCATCCGGGCTCTCCGCGCTCAGGATCATCCCTTCCTGGAGGTCGATATCGGCGGGAATTGCCGAGCGGGGGACTTGTTGGGTCATCTCTGCATTGTAATGGCCGTAGGCCTGCTCTGGATCAATGATGACGGTCTTGGTTTCGCCGAGCGCCATTCCGATCACGGCCGCTTCGAAGCCCGCAATAATGTCGCCATTGCCAATGATGAACTCGATGGGGTCGCTTTCGAGGGTGGAGTCGAACACGGCGCCGTCATCGAGCGTTCCGGTGTAGTGGATTTTGACGGTATCGCCGGTCTTGGCTGCTTCGGACATGGGTAGGCTCCTTATGGGTGCAATGTACCCGCCAGCCGCACGGATCGATGATCGAATGAATGCTGGAAATGCGCGACGCAGGACGAGCGGTGTTAATTGATTGCACTCTAGTAGAGCCGTTCGCTGAGTGCAAACGGGTGGCACGCGCAACGCCGCGGCCATGGCGATCAAGGCGTTTTGGTGACTTTGTTCAGAGCGGCGCGTACACGATTGCTCGGAACCGCGAAACCGATGCCCACATTGCCGCCTGTAGGACCGATCAGCGCGGTGTTGATGCCCACCACCTCACCGGCCAGGCTGATCAGCGGACCGCCGGAGTTTCCGGGGTTGATAGAGGCGTCAGTTTGGATTAACTCGCCGAGATGATTGCCCGCCACGCCGCTACGACCCACCGCGCTGACGATGCCCATGGTCACCGTCTGTCCCAGTCCGAAGGGGTTGCCGATCGCGATGACGAAGTCACCGACTTCCAGACGGTCGGAGTTGGCGAATCGCAGCGCCTGCACGGCAACCGGGGGGATTTTGAGAATAGCCACATCGGTGGCGGAATCCGAACCCAGGCGACGTGCGCTGAAGCTGCGCCGGTCCTTGAGCGTCACTACGATTTTGGTGGCATCCTTGAGCAGGTGATCGTTGGTCATGACATAGCCGTTGGCGGCGTCCACGATGACCCCCGATCCCATGCTCTTGCGCCGCTCAGATGGATCGAATTCGGGCGCGGGCACACCGATGCGGTCAAGGAAGCGGCGGAACTCCGGATCGCGCATAAAGGGGTGATCTTCCTCCTTGACCTTGGACTCGACCGAGATGTTCACCACCGCCGGCGTGACCTTGCGCATCAGCGAGGCGAGCGAGGGATAGCCCGCCGAACCCTGGCCCAGGAGCAGGCCAGCCGGACTCGGCGATGCGACGGTCGCGGGTTCTTCGGACGGCGGCGGTAGCGCGGCGCAGGCGCTGAGCGCCAGCGCAATCAGCGTGATCAGGCCAAGGCGCGACACCCTAGACCAGGGCGAATGAAGACATTGAATGCGTGCGAACAAATCGGGCATGGTTGATCCTGGCAACGGGCATCCAGCGGCGGATCAGCGTGTCAGGCTGGCGGCCACGCGGCGTCTGAAGTTGTATTCGACGGGTTGATTGATCAGCAGGGCAAACGGCGCCCAGGCGCCATTGCGGCGGACATAGCCCGCATAACAGCTCACGCCACGCAAGGTGCCCGACTTGGCGAGTACCTTGGCGTTGCCCTCCTGCTCGGGCATGAGATCACGATAGGGCGCGAAGGACTCCACCAACGCCACAAGCTGGCGCGCGCTCAGTCGATTGGCCCGCGAAAGACCGGCTCCATCATCGACGCGAAAGTCGCGCCAGCCGAACCGTTGGCGCGCGAAGTCGGTCATCGCACGTTTGGCCTCGACCATGCTGACACTGCCGCGCCCCTGCGGTTGGGCAAGATGCAGAAAGAGCGCGTTGGCGATGAAGTTGTTGGAATACTCGAGCATCGGCGCGACCATCTCGGCCAGCGTGCGGCTATTGGCATGCCGGTAGAGGTGGCGCGCCTGTGCCGGGACCCGAGCGTGCTGTTGCCCATCGCCGACGTTGATTGCGGCGCTCGCGAGCTTGGCGGCCAGCAGCTCGCCGAAATAACGCACCGCGATCTCGCGCTCGCGCAGATTCACCCGCTGCTTGCCGACGCCCCCCGCCAATCCAAAGCGTCGCGCCGTCTGCGTGAGTTCGGTCTGGGCCTCGGCGCTCCTGATCTGGCTACCGCTGCGCACCAGGTTGATGGTGTTGAAATTTGCAGCCAGCGCCGTGACCGGGGCATCGTAAGGATTGTCCGAGGACGAGCGCCCGGCGATCTCCACGTCGGGACCGAAGAAGCTGTCGTCCAGACCGATCCCCGCGACTTGGCGCAAGCCCTTGGCCTTGAGCGCAGCGACCACGCGGTCAAGTTCCTCTGAGACCAGATAGGGATCGGCGTAGCCCTTGACCCACAGCCAGCCGTTGTCGTCCTGATAGAACTCGGTCTCGAAACGATAGTCGCGCCCCCAAGTCTCCAGCGCCGCGAACGCGGTCAGGAGCTTCATGGTCGATGCGGGGACACGTCCGGTGTCGGGTTGATAGGCGATGACATCCCGTCCGCCCTCTTTGAGCAGCAGGCTGGCCTGGCCCAAACCGCGCACTTGGGCGAGCGGGTCGGAAGCGGCCGGTCCTGCCGAGTACAAGGCGACCGACACGAGCAGCGCCAGCAGCCACAGTGGATGGCGGCGCAAGGCGGTGAGGGCGGCTGGGGTGTTCATGAGGCGCGGTCCATGGACAGAGGGTGGGCGGTCTAAAGGGGCGCTAGCATAGCTCAGAATCGCCCCCGCGCGCTGTCGCGTGTGCTCAATGCGCTCTACCCGGCGCTGGAACTATCCGCTCCGGGTGGAGGTGCTCGGCGATTGTTGCCGCATCAAGGCGTTCGAGCCAGGGCACGACGCCAATGCAGGGCGCCTCGATCAGCGCGGCGAGGGTGGCCAGATTGGCCTCGCGCATCGGCATGTCGCGCTCGAGCTGATTGGCGATCCAACCGGCCAGTCGGATGCCACTGGCCTGGATGCTCTCGATGCTCAGCAGCG
>JARIBS010000079.1 GCA_029257385.1 Thiorhodococcus sp. | reverse complement strand
ATCACCGTTATCGGTACGCGCACCGAAATGTCGGTTCTGGAAAACCCCCGCTCAGTCAGCGTTGTCGAACAGAAGCAGCTCAAGCGGCAGGCCCCGCTGAGCATCGGCGAGGCGTTGCGTGACGTGCCTGGTGTCGAACTGGTCGATAGCTCGATACCGGGTATGAAGCGACTGCGCATGCGCGGCGAGTCGTCACGGCGTGTGACCATCCTGATCGATGGTCAGGAGATCACCGACCACTCCACTTACGGAACGCCGATTCTGGTCAACCCAGCCGCCGTCGAGCGCATTGATGTCGTGCGCGGGCCAACGTCGGTGCTGTATGGCGCAAAAGCGATCGGCGGGGTCGTGAACATCATTACCAAGAAGGGCGTGCCGGGAAAAGCGGCAGAGCTGGAGATTGGCGGCGCTTACTACTCGGGCACATCGGGGCGCCAAGGCTGGACCAGTCTGTCGGGCACGATCGAGCAATTTGACTATCGCATCACCGGCGGGATTGCTAAGCACGACGATCAGAAAACGCCGCGCGGTCAGTTCACCGACACCGGCAGGCTAGAGACCACGGCGTTTGACAACGACGATATCTCCGCGCATCTGGGCTTCACGTTCGGCGCGGACCTAAACCACTATCTTGCCGTCAAGGCCGAGCAGTACCGCCTCTCCACCGAGAGCTGGAAAGACCCCTCCACCATCACCGCACGGCCGCCGAATGTGGCGGGAGTCACCGACTTTGTTATCGATCTGCCGAAGCGCGATCTAAGAAAAATCGGACTCTACTACGACGGTAAAAATCTTGGTGAACGGCTCACCAAAGTCCATTTCGACGCCTATTATCAGACGGTCGATCGGCTGTTTGAAAACAGTGTCGAGGTATTCACACCAGCGACGTTTATTCCATTTCCCGCGCCGGGAAGGCGCATTGCGCAATCGCTCAATACTGTTCGGTCAACCTCTGACGACACGATCATAAACTATGGCGCTACCGGGCAGATCGATCTCAATATTCTGCCACGGCATTACACAATTGTGGGCGTACAGTACTTGGCCGATGTCTTGGAAACGGATAAGACATCGGCCATCGACATCGATCCGAGACCGCCATTTCCTCCCGGCCTGTTCCCTGTCAAGAGCGAAAGCTTCGAGAAGGCACGAATCGATACGCTTTCGGTCTTCGCACAAGACGAGTGGGAACTCATCGATGACTTGCGTTTGATTCCCGGCGTGCGATTCAATCACATCAGGACAGAACTCGAAGAGGTCCGTGGTGATCAGTTGAACAACCCAACCGGATCGTCCACCGACACCGAAATATCAAGCAGTCTCGCGCTGACCTACTCCGGCATCGAAAACACGACGCTGCGAGCGCTCTATTCGTCAGGCTACATCAGCCCGACGCTTTTACAGAGCTTTGGGCGCACGAGCGCGGGTGGGCAGACGGTATTCGGCAATCCCGACCTCGATCTTGAAACAGCGGATAATTTCGAACTCGGTTTCCGATACGACGGCAATGGGCTTGTCGTTGATGCCGTCGGCTACTACACCCTGTCCAAGGACTACATCTCGACCGTCGATTGCGGAACGGCCGGTACGAACTGCCCGGAGAATGCATCGCGCGGAACGCCGAACGGAATCTATGTCAATGTCGACGAGGCCAAGACCCTGGGTTTTGAGCTGCTCACGCAATACACCTTACCCGACACGGCTATCACGCCCTACATGACGGCCGCCTGGACGCAGCGGCGCCTGGATTTCACCGAGCTTTCGACATTAAACACCAATGTTCCACGAGTGTCGGGGCGTTTGGGGCTGCGTTACGAGCTGTCGCTGTCTGGGTTAAATACCTGGACGGATCTGTTTATGCGCGCTTCCACAAACACGAAAGAGACACTGCCCACGGATGAAGCCACGATAACGAACGAGGTCGATGGCTGGGCGACGCTGAACTTGGCGTTCGGCGGAACCTACGGCGCAGACGACAAGTATCGTCTTGCGGTTCAGATTAACAACATCACCGATGAAGCGTACCGGCCACTCACCGACGCACTTCCCGGAGTCGGCCGTAGTATCGAGTTGACCGCAGCGATTAAGTTCTAAGGTGCTCGCGTAGCCGTCAGAGGGGGCGCTGGGTTGACAAGAAGATCACTATTTAAGAAACTAGCGATGTACTGAAGTAAACCGCTTTAGTGCACTCCTCCATTCTCCTTTGGTGATATTTTTAAAGCGCGACGCCCGTCGCGCTTTTTTTTCAGCGACGCCCCGGCTCACGGCTCTGGTCCCTCAGCGCCCTTGCAAGACCAACGCATTGCGAATCAGCCGACGTTCCTTCTCGGGCGCCATGGTTCGAGAAAGCTGATTGTCGACAATCATGGCGTCGATCATGCCTTCGGCGAGCAGCCAATCGCTGTCGGCGCCTCCTGCCGCGAAGTCTCGCTGCTCGGCGAGATAGTAGGCGGCGATCGCGATCATCTCGCGACGTTGCCGATGCGTGGGCTTCTCTGCATTATCAGATGTCATAGCGATTGGGTCGGTTAGCGATGGATTGCGACCGAGACACGGCTCGGCCATCATGCTGGATTATGGCATGTCAGGCGCTGAGCCTTACAATAGCCTCCACGCGGCATCTCGCTTGGCTCGGTGGCGCACGGATCAACGCCCTTCACTCAACCACCGCTTGCATCGTCACAGATGAGGAATCCTTCATGTCATCATCGGCACCGTCTTTTCTGCGACGGATATCGTTGGCTTTCAGTAGCGTTCGTCGGATCTTCAAAGATCCCGATTTCGCGCATTCAGTCGCGTTGCTCGGCGCATCCGAAGGCATCGCGCCAGTGGCGAGACCCATACATGCTTCATCCGTCCCGCTCGCAACGCCCGCCCCGAATGCGGCACTGCTCCTGCTCGGACTGCTCCAGAAGGAGGGACGGCTGGTGGATTTTCTGAGTGAGGACATCAAAAGCCATTCGGACCAGGAAGTCGGCGCTGCGGCCCGTGTCGTTCATCAAGGCTGCAAGCAGGTGATCGAGGACTATTTGCGTATCGACCCGGTCCGTGACGAGCCGGAAGGCAGTCGCATCACCCTTCAGCCGGGATTCGACGCTGCGTCCGTGCGCCCGACCGGAAATGTCATCGGCGACCCTCCGTTCACGGGCGCCCTGGTGCATCGCGGTTGGCGAGTCGTGGAAACCCGGCTCCCGCAAGTCACCGACGGATATGATCCGCATATTCTCGCCGCAGCGGAGGTGGAGCTGTGAGTACGGCGCGTTTTGCCATCGGCATCGACCTGGGAACCACCCACTGCGCGCTCTCCTTCGTCGAGTCGGCCAAGTGCGAGGGCGAGGACATCCGCCAGACGATGCTCTCCATCCCCCAGCTCGCCTCCCCAGGCGCGGTGGAATCGCAGCCATTGCTGCCATCGTTTCTCTACATGCCGCACGCGGATGAATTTAAGACTGGCGATCTGGGTCTGCCCTGGGAGAGCGACGCCGCGCGCATCTGCGGCGAGCTGGCGCGCAAGCAGGGGGGAATGACGCCGATTCGTCTCGTCTCCAGCGCCAAGAGCTGGCTGTGCCATCCGGATGTCGACCGCAAGGCCCCGATCCTGCCTGCAGGTGCGCCGCAGGAAATCGCGCGCATCTCGCCCTTCGAGGCGACCGTCCACTACCTCGCCCACCTGCGCAACGCTTGGAACGGGGTGTATCCCTACGACCCACTTGAGCACCAAGAGGTCACCGTGACGGTGCCAGCGTCCTTTGATCCGGCGGCGCGCGAGTTGACGGCGGAGGCCGCCCGTGCGGTCGGGATCGAGCATTTGGTTTTGCTCGAAGAACCCCAGGCGGCGCTCTATAGCTGGGTCAACGACAGCCGCAGCGACTGGCGCAACCAGGTTCGGGTCGGCGATGTGATTCTGGTCGTCGACTTGGGCGGCGGAACCACCGACCTGTCGCTGATCGCCGTCACCGAGAATGCCGGCGCGCTTGAACTCAACCGCGTCGCGGTCGGCGAGCACATCCTGCTCGGCGGCGACAACATGGACTTGGCGCTCGCCTACGTGCTCAAGAACAAACTCGCGCAGACCGGCGTCGAGCTGGATCGCTGGCAGCTCCAGGCGCTCACCCACGGTTGCCGCCAAGCCAAGGAGGCACTGCTGGGCGATCCTGATCTGGAGTGCATGCCGGTGGTGGTTCCCAGCCGGGGATCGCGCCTGATCGGCGGCAGCATCCGCACCGAGCTGACCAGAGACGACGTTCACACCAGCCTGATCGAAGGCTTTTTCCCCACCGTCGAGGCCAGCGACCGCCCGGCCAGTCGCGCGCGCGGCGCACTCACCAAGGTCGGCCTGCCCTATGCGCAGGACCCTGCCGTAACCCGTCATCTGGCCGCCTTTCTGGGCCGACAGACGCAGGCCACCCAGGATCTCTCGGGATTCGTTGCGCAGCCCTCCGAGGCGGACTTCCTGCGACCAACCGCAGTGCTCTTCAACGGCGGTGTCTTCAAGGCCCAGATGCTCCAAGAGCGTGTCATGGCGGCCATCAACCAATGGCTCGAGGCCGAACAGGCGCCACCGGCGCGTCTGTTGGAGGCGCACGACCTGGATCTGGCAGTCTCCAAAGGCGCGGCTTTCTACGCCCATGTACGCCGCCATGGCGGCGTGCGCATTCGTGGCGGGACATCGCATACCTATTATGTCGGTGTCGAGAGCGCCATGCCCGCCGTCCCTGGCATGGAGCCTGAGATACAAGCGCTTTGCCTGGTGCCCTTCGGTCTGGAGGAAGGCTCTGAGCCGGTCGCCCCGCCCCAGGAGTTTGGTCTGGTCGTGGGCGAGCCGGTGCGTTTTCATTTCTTCGGCTCCAGCGTACGCCACGAGGATCAGGTCGGAGAGCTGCTGGAGGAGTGGGATGAGGGAGAGCTGGAAGAGCTCCACGAGATCCAGACCACGCTGACGGGCAAGCAGCGCAAACCGGGCGAGGTCGTCGCGGTGCGTCTACAGGCCGCCGTCACCGAGGTCGGTACGCTGGAACTGACCGCCTTGGCGGTCGATGCAAGCGATGAGCGCTGGAACGTCGCCTTCAACACGCGCGGCGCACATGCCGAGTTGCGTTAAACGGCGATCGGATTTCGGCCAGCGCCTGGTTTGTGAAAATTTCCACCGAAACTCTCTCATCTGCTGGGAAGGACCGCATTGCTTATGAAGATCTACAACCTGTTTCCGCGCCTTGCAGGGCAGTTCGATCAGTGGGGACCACACTTGGAGCGGGCCGCAGCCATGGGGTTCGACTGGGTGTTCGTCAACCCGATCCAGCAGACAGGGCGCTCGGGCAGTCTCTACTCTATCGCCGATTATTTCGCCATCAACAAGGATTTCGTGCGTCCGCGAACTCGCACAACGCCAGACGATCAGGTCCGCGCGATGGTGGCCAAGGCCAAGAGCCACGGTCTCTCGATGATGATCGACCTGGTTATCAATCACTGCGCTATCGACTCCGTGCTCGTAGAGCAACACCCGGAGTGGTTCGTGCGCGATGGCACGCAGGTCGCCAATCCGTTCTGTCTCGAGGCCGACGGCACCAAAGTGACTTGGTATGACTTGGCGCAATTTGATTACACGCAGTCACCGGAGCGCGAAGCGCTGCTCGACTACTGCATTGAGCTGGTCGACTATCTGGTCGGCCTAGGGTTTGGCGCATTCCGCTGCGATGCGGCCTACCAGATCCCTGCGGATGCGTGGCGACGCATTATCGAGACAGTGCGCGCACGCCATCCCGACACGGTTTTCGTCGCCGAAACGCTCGGCTGTTCGCCCGAGCAGATCCGCGCAACGGCGAGCGCGGGCTTCGACGCCATCTTCAACAGCTCCAAGTGGTGGGATTTCGACGAGGACTGGCTGCTCGATCAATACGAGCTGACCCGCGAAATCGCACCCTCAATCAGCTTTCCGGAGAGTCACGACACCGAGCGGCTCTATTGCGAATCCGGCGACAACGCCAATGCGCTGCGCCAGCGCTATCTGTTCGCCGCGCTCTTTTCCTCCGGCGTGATGATCCCGATCGGTTTCGAATACGGTTTTCGCGCTCGCCTGGATGTCGTCAACACCCAACCCGACCAATGGGAGGGAATCCAAGTCGATCTAACCGACTATATTAGTCGTATCAATATGATCAAAGACGCGCATGCGGTGTTTCAGGGTGAAGGCCCTATCGAGCAACTGGATTCATCGAACCCTGCGGTGCTGCTGCTGCATAAGCGACAGCCATCGAAAACGAACGAGGCGCTGTTGATTCTCAACAAAGACCCGTGGAATCAACAGCATATTCATATCGATGACCTCTATCACTATTTTTCCACTTCCAGCCCGATTCAGGATGTCTCGCCGCAATGGCCGATGGACTTCCTGCCAACGCCGTTCGACTTCGACCTAGCGCCCGGCATGGGCAGAATCCTGGTCACGGTGCCCTGACAACGACCTTCGCCGAGTGCCATTGACATGATACTCCCGAGTCTAAAACCAGCGACCGCCCTATTCTGCTGCACCCTACTCATCGGTTGTGCGCACAGCCCAGCACCCGATGACCCGGTGCTGGAGGACGAGGATACCGAGACAGTCGATGCCGACAAGACACGCGCCCTGAGACTCTCGATCGAGGGGCAGCAATTTACCTACTTGGAAGATGGCGAGGTCGTGCGCACGGGGCCAATCTCCTCGGGCGCAGAGGGTTCTCCAACCCCAACCGGCAATTTCTCCGTGCTCAGCAAGGACAAGGACAAGGTCTCCTCACGCTATACCAATCAGCTCGGCATGCAGGCCTGGATGCCCTACGCCATTCAGTTTAATGGCCATTACTTCCTGCACGAAGGCTGGCTGCCTGGCCACCCTGACTCACGCGGCTGTGTCCGGCTGGGAGAGAAGGACGCGCGCTTTCTCTTCGAGACATTGCAGATCGGCGATGAGGTCGTGGTGGAAAGCTAAGCGGGGCGCGAGACTTGAACAGTTCGCTACCATGCAACTTCGCGCGCCGATCGACGAGGACGATGCGGATGTTAGACACACAGTTCAGTCGGCTCCGATTAGCGAAACGGTTGATCGCCGGAGATCGGTAGCCCGGTAGAGCTTTGAGCTGGCCGCAGCGATCCTGGAGCGGTTTGAGCTAGGTGCGGGCGGTAGACGACCAGAGAGAGCCTGCTGTGCCAGGTGATGTCCTCAATGCTCAGGCGGATATGGTGATCGGCATGGGCGCTGCGGCAGCTTTCGATCGCGTCATAGATAGCATTCAAATCACCCCTGTAGCGGCTGGGCTGCTCCCAGCGCACCCAGGATATCTGGCGGGGATGGACCATATCGGCATGCTCGATACAGATGAAGCAGCCTTGCTGAAGACAGTAATCCAGATGTTGAAGCATGCTGGTCTCTTCGGGGGAACACCCGGTCGCGCTGACCTGATCCGACACTCGAGCGGTTGACTGCATCTGGACACCTCACTTGGCGTGGTCGATGGCGGGAAAGCCAGATTGAATGCGAAAGCTCCACTAATGCCACAGCCTTCGTTGAGAAGCAGCCTAAATCCTGAGTGCGAAAGTAGGAAATTCGGATTCACCGCAATGACCATCGACTCCTGTCGATGAGCCCGCCATCTGTCGACCTGATCAAGGCTATCCTGGTTTGTAGCCGCCTGATATGACCATCAAAAAACTCGCCGAGAACTCTAAAACCGCCCTAAACTCACGAATCCATCATCGGATCTCTATACGTATCTTAAAAAAAGACGATGAGCGTCTGACGCTGAGTGCCCATATCATACGTTCGAGGTTGTGAACGGCTACCGCCTCAACAGTTCGGGAAGCACGCGGGATGATCGCACTGATAAAAGCGGGTCATCGAGAGCGTCTTCGTATCTCAAGCCTGAACGCGTGGTTGGCCTGAGTCTTCGAGTACTCGTCGAGACGCTATGATGAGTCGTCAACCGACCTGATTTCTCCGGCTAGGGCCTTAGCGCGGGGCACAGACACACTCCTTGACCGATTCGCTCTGAACTGACATGAGGAGTGACACATTGGAAGCACTTCTGGAATTTGCCACGCGTTTTCTCACGCAGTTCCAATCACCGACCCTGGCGTTCCTGCTCGGCGGCATCGTCATCGCCGCACTGGGCAGTCGACTCGAACTTCCCGACGCCATCTACAAGTTCATCGTTTTCATGCTCTTGATGCGAGTCGGCCTTGAAGGAGGCATGTCGATCCGCGAGGCGAATCTGGTCGACATGCTGTTGCCCGCATTCTTCGCCGTTCTGATCGGCTGTATCACAGTGTTGCTCGGACGCTATACGCTGGCATTGTTGCCGAGTGTCCGCACCGAGGACGGCATTGCGACCGCAGGCTTGTTCGGCGCCGTCAGTGGATCGACTCTGGCTGCGGCGATTGTCGTCATGGAGAGTGAAGGCCTCGAGTACGAACATTGGGCGCCAGCACTCTATCCATTCATGGACATTCCAGCGCTTGTTCTGGCAATCGTGCTCGCCAGTATGTATCTCAAGCGCAAGGATGGATCTGGGGAGAAGGTTCTGGTCTGGCCGATCGTCAAAGAGAGCTTGCAGGGTTCGGCCTTGTCCGCGCTGCTGCTTGGCATCGCGCTCGGCCTTTTCACGCGCCCGGAGTCGGTTTTCGAAGGGTTCTATGACCCGCTGTTTCGCGGCTTGCTCTCGGTGCTGATGCTGATCATGGGCATGGAGGCTTATACGCGTCTCAACGAACTTCGCCGCGTGGCGCACTGGTATGCGGTCTATGCAGCGGTCGCACCGCTCGTGCATGGACTGATCGCCTTCGGGTTCGGTTACATCGCTCATGTGCTGACCGGCTTCAGTCCGGGCGGCGTGGTGCTGCTCGCGGTGATAGCCGGTTCGAGTTCGGACATTTCCGGGCCGCCCACCTTGCGCGCGGGTATCCCGAGTGCCAATCCGTCGACTTATATCGGTGCCTCGACCAGTGTCGGCACACCCGTTGCTATCGCGATCGGCATCCCGCTCTATATCGGTTTGGCACAAGCGGTCTTCGGAATCTGAGACCCGCCGCATGCGCGGGCTTCAGAGCGCTGTCCATGGGCGTCTCGGCTCGCAGGAGCGCGGCGCCTAGCTTCTAATCAAACAACGCCGGTGGACGGCGAAGAGGAAAACGCGCCATGACACAGACAGCGGCAAAGCTGGTGATTATCACTGAAAAGGTGCTGTTGAAGGACATCACCAAGATCATTGATGCGGCCGGAGCGACCGGCTACACGGT
>JARIBS010000054.1 GCA_029257385.1 Thiorhodococcus sp. | reverse complement strand
TGATCGACCAGTTGTAGCTATGCGAGGAGGTCTTCGTCGCCTTCAGCTTTCCACCATCGTAGAACTCGACCTTGGTGACACCGACGTTGTCGGATGCCGCAGCCTTAATGGTGACCGTCCGGGCGCTGGTGTAGGGCGTGCGCGTCGAGGTCGGGCTGCTGATCGTAACCGTCGGTGCCTGGGTGTCGGCCGGGGTCGTCGGCGCTTCAGGTTCAGCGGGAGTCGTCGGTACTTCGGTGTCGTCCGAGTCCGGGATTTGGGCGCTCACCTCTTTGGAATAGGCGCTTACATCCGAGCTAGACGTCCCTATCGACCTCACCGCGAAATAGTATTTCTTGCCCGGCTGCAAGCTGTTGACAACCTGTGATGAAGTAGCCGCTCCATTGGTATTCGCTGCGCGCGTCCATTGATACTGCGCGCTTGCGAGACCGTAACCGATCTCATAGCCCGTGACGCGATTATCGACTGCGGGCGTCCAACCGAGCGTGACGGAGTTTGCTTCAGCCACGTTGCTGAGCATCAGCAGAATTAGGCTCGTGAAAAACGCTAATAACCATCTGCCGTAAATCGGCACATGGTGGAATTTGCAGTCAGTGACCGCGATGGTTGTGGATCTCACTTCAGTTACCTCTTTGACTCGTTACCTGGCAGTGACCCTGAGCGATCGCGACACGTTATGATGCGCATTCAAATCCAGATGCAAAACCGCCATACAATTGACCAATTGGCGCTGTAAAGCTGAACAAAGCGTATTGATCTCAAAACGTTTTGAAAATATCGCGAGTAGTTATCCATAAATTGATGCGCCCAGATGAGACGCTGTTCGCAAGATTTAGCGTTAAACGCACCGTGACCTTGAACACTGTCCCAAATTGAATGCATATACCTTTTTAGGCTGTATTGCAGCATTCAGCAGGCAAGGCCAATCGGTTGAATTAAGTGATCAGGATGGTTGTGATTCGCATACACTTGCGCATTACCATTGAGCAGTAATGTGACAGCGTTAACACTGAGGCGCGAGGAATCCCGCCGATACGGTATTAGCCGTCGATCAGCCTAGAATTGGATGGGAGGGGTTTACGGCTGCGGAGTAAAAGCTCCGCAAAATAAGGGGCTTCTAGTCTAAAAGAGAAGCGCAATATTACAGCAAGCCAGAAGGTATTTATCTAATGTCATAGACTCAGAAAAACCAGTCTATTCAATAATCGTGCGCACGCGGCGGTACTACAACATACCGCCAAAATAGCGCGGCCAATGATACAGGCGTCAATACATCACTCAGAATGATATGCAGCGAATGGATAGCATCTTCGCATTAAAATATGGGCGCTATTATAATTCCCTTTCAGGGCATGAATCTGGTTGAAATGTGATTAATCCGTGCATGAATCGCGATCAATGGAAGAAGCTTTCCGTGTAATAACGAATGCGCAAGAGGGGATTTTAAGAGAGAAGAGAAACAGACCAGCAAAGTAGGAGAATAGAAGAGTTTTATTGAACATATCTCTGTAAGAAATTGAAATACAATAAACACAATACGGCTTGTGTTCATTTCAATCAAAAGGGTACAGGCTTGCGTGCAGTTCGAGAGATCGAAAAAGAACCGCTGAAGTGTGTATCAAGCTATTCGCGACGACCCGGGGCGGGTCATCGCGCTTGTAGAAGAGGATAGGAGAACAGTCCGATTGTTCGGATCTTCAGTCGCTGGCCGCGCCTCAATCCACCCAGACGCGGGCGTTCCTGAACAGACGCATCCAAGGACCATCCTGCTCCCAGCCACGTGGAGACCAGGAGTTCTGGACGCTGCGGAAGACCCGCTCGGGATGCGGCATCATGATAGTCACACGCCCATCTAGGGTCGTGAGACCAGCGATGCCGTTCGGGGAACCGTTTGGATTGGCTGGATAAGCCTCGGCGACGGACCCGTCGTTCTCGATGTAGCGCACCACGACATTCGGCTCAGCTGCCGTCATCTGCGTCGCATCGCGAAATTCCGCCCGACCCTCACCGTGCGCGACGGCAATCGGCATGCGCGAGCCAGCCATGCCCGCCAGCAGCACTGAAGGCGACTCTGCGACCTCGAGCATCAGCGTGCGCGCCTCGAATTGCTCGGAGCGATTGCGCACGAAGCGCGGCCAATGCTCTGCGCCGGGAATCAGCTCGTGCAGGTTCGAAAGCATCTGACAGCCGTTGCAAATGCCGAGCGTGAAGGTCTCCGAGCGCTCAAAAAACGCTTGGAACTGGTCGCGCGCCCGCGTATTGAAAAGGATGGTCTTGGCCCAGCCCTCCCCTGCCCCGAGCACGTCGCCATAGGAGAAACCGCCACACGCTGCCAGTCCACGGAACGCCGACAGGTCAACACGCCCCGAGATCACGTCAGACAGATGGACATCAACGCATGAGAAGCCTGCGGCGTGAAAGGCTGCGGCCATCTCGATCTGACCGTTCACGCCTTGGTCGCGCAGGATAGCGATCGGTGGACGCGCGCCGCGCTCGATATAGGGTGCCGCCACATCGTCATCCGGATCGAAGGTCAGGGCGGCGTTCAGACCTGGATCGATGCTGGCAATACGCGCATAGCTTTCCTCGGCGCATGCCGGATTGTCACGCAAGGACTGCATCCAATAGCTTGTCTCAGACCAAGTCTGCTGGAGATCCACACGACTAGCCTCGAACAGCATCGCGCCACGGCGACGGATGCGGATCGCGTCGCTGTCGTCGAGCATCCCGATGACCGGGCTAAACTCGGCGAGACCGTGATCGTTCAGAACCTGCAAGACGCTGTCGGTATCGGTATGACGCACCTGGATGACGGCGCCGAGCTCCTCGCTGAAGAGCGCGGCCATGTCGTCCAGACCGACCGCGCCCAGATCGACATCGACACCGCAGCGCCCGGCAAAGGCCATTTCGCAGAGGGTGACGATCAGCCCGCCGTCGGAACGGTCGTGATAGGCCAGGATCAGATCCTCGTCGCGCAGCTCGCCAATTGCAGCAAAGAACCGCTTGAGCAGATCCGGACTGTCCAAATCCGGACCTTCACCACCGATATGATTGAAGACCTGCGCCAGACAGGAGCCGCCCAGCCGGTTTTGCCCCCGACCGAGATCGATCAGGATGAGGTCCGAATCGCCCTCGTCGGTTCGAAGCTGCGGCGTCAGGGTGCGATGGACATCGGCCACCGGCGCGAAGGCTGAGACGATCAGAGACAGTGGCGCGGTCATTTCGCGCTGATCGCCATCCGGCCCTTGCCAGACGGTCTTCATGCTCATCGAGTCTTTGCCGACCGGGATGGCGATCCCGAGCGCCTCGCACAGCTCCATACCGACCGCGTGGACCGTGTCGTAAAGGCGCGCGTCCTCGCCCGGATGCCCGGTGGCGGCCATCCAGTTGGCTGAGAGCTTGATGTCGCCAAGTGACTCGATACAGGCGGCAGCGATGTTGGTCACCGCCTCGCCGACTGCCATCCGGCCGGAGGCCGGGGCATCCAGCAGGGCGAGCGGGGCGCGCTCCCCAATCGCCATTGCCTCGCCCGTATAGCCGTAGAAATCGCTGATGGTCACCGCACAGTCAGCCACCGGCACTTGCCAGGGTCCAACCATCTGATCGCGCGCCACCTGCCCGGTGATGCTGCGATCGCCAATGGTAATGAGAAAACTCTTGTCGGCCACCGTCGGCAGGCGCAACACACGATAAATGGCCGCGCCCACGTCGATATTGGTCGGATCGAAATGATCGCGCGCTGGTGGTGTTCGGGTCACATCCCGCACCATCTTGGGTGGCTTGCCAAACAGCAGCGAGAGCGCCATATCGATGGGACGCTGCTCTGCGAAATCGGGATCTTTGAGCACCAGATGCGCCTCGTCGGTCGCCTCGCCCACCACCGCATAGGGACAACGCTCGCGCTCGCAGATGGCCTTGAAGACCTCCAGCCGCTGTGCCGCGATGGCCAGGACATAACGCTCCTGGGACTCGTTGCACCAGATCTCCATCGGCGACATACTCGGATCGTCGCTGGGGATTGCGCGCAGATTGAAGCGTCCGCCACGCCCGCCATCGTGAACCAGTTCGGGCAAGGCGTTGGACAATCCGCCGGCCCCGACGTCGTGGATAAAGAGAATGGGATTGTCCTCGCCACGCGCCCAGCAGCGGTCGATGACCTCCTGACAGCGACGCTGCATCTCGGGGTTCGCCCGCTGGACCGAGGCGAAATCCAGATCCTCCGCCGAGGTTCCGGAAGCCATGCTGGAAGCCGCCCCGCCGCCGAGTCCGATCAGCATCGCCGGACCGCCGAGCACCACCAGCGGTGTCCCGGCTGGAAACGGCCGTTTCTCGACATGCTCGGCGCGGATGTTGCCAAGCCCGCCAGCCAGCATGATCGGCTTGTGATAGCCGCGCAGCTCGGCGCTACCGTCCGGCCCCGGAACCCGCTGCTCGTAGGTGCGGAAATAACCGGCCAGATTCGGACGGCCAAACTCATTGTTGAACGCCGCCGCCCCGATTGGGCCTTCGAGCATGATGTCGAGCGCCGAGACGATGCGTCCCGGCTTGCCGTGGTCCTGCTCCCAGGGCTGCTCGTGGCCTGGAATCCTCAGATTCGAGACCGAGAAACCGCACAACCCCGCCTTCGGCTTGGCCCCCAGCCCGGTCGCGCCCTCGTCGCGGATTTCGCCCCCTGATCCAGTCGCCGCGCCAGGTTCCGGCGCGATGGCGGTTGGGTGATTGTGGGTCTCGACCTTGATCAGCAGATGGATCGGCTCTTGCGACTCGCAATAGATGCCGGTTTCGGGACAGGGCATGAAGCGCCGCCCATCCCAGCCTTCCAGCACGGCGGCATTATCCGAGTAGGCCGAGAGCACGCCCTCGGGCGCTTGCTCGGTGGTGTTGCGGATCATGTTAAACAGCGAGCGTGTGCGCGGCTCGCCGTCGATCACCCAGTCAGCGTTGAAGATCTTGTGCCGACAGTGCTCCGAGTTGGCCTGAGCGAACATCATCAGCTCGACATCCGTCGGGTTGCGGCCCAGTGCGGCGAAGTTCTCCGCGAGATAGTCGATCTCGTCTTCCGACAGCGCCAGCCCAAGATCCGCATTGGCGGTCACCAGGGCCGGTCGACCGGCGTCGAGCACATCGATGCGGCTGGCTGGACGCGGTTCGGATGCATCGAACAGACGCTGCGCCTGATCCAGGTCGAACAGCACGATCTGAGTCATGCGGTCATGCAGCAGTGCCGCCGCGCTCTGAAGCACCTGATCCCCAATCGCACCATCGGCTGTCATGAGGTAGTGGGCGACGCCGCGCTCGAGCCGTCCGATGCCGTCAAGACCGCAGTGACGGGCGATATCGGTCGCCTTCGAGGACCAGGGCGAAATGGTGCCGGGGCGCGGCACGACCAGGACCATCGCACCCTCGGGCGCATGGGCCGGCAGGCTCGGACCGTAGCGCAGCAGCTGCTCCAGAACGTCGCGATCGCGCGCGTTCAGCTCGCCGGACAACTGGGCAAAATGCATGTACTCGGCATAGAGCCGAATCGGTGTGCCAGTCTGTTCGCTGAGACGACTGGCAAATTTTTGGAGACGGAATTCGGAGAACGCGGGCGCGCCACGGAGAACCAACATCGGCAGTTGCTCAAGGTGCTAGGGGGATAGCCGACATGATACCCGAGCCTGGACCTGCAGTGACTAGCCGGATGGCTAGACGAGCATCAACGACCCCGTTGGCGCAGCGCCTCGAACAGACACACACCCGCAGCGACTGAGACATTGAGACTCTCGACCTGGCCACACATCGGCAATCGGACCAGGCTGTCGCAGCGCTCGCGGGTCAGACGGCGCAGCCCCTTGCCCTCACTACCCATGACCAAACCCAGCGGGCCGGTCAGATCGGTCGCGAAGAGATCGGCCGTGGCCTCCCCGGCGGTCCCGATCAGCCAGATGCCGCGCTCCTTGAGCGCATCCATAACACGGGCGAGATTGGTGACCTGGATATAGGGCAGGGTCTCGGCAGCACCGCTGGCGACCTTGCACGCTACCGGCGTCAGGCCAACGGCATTGTCCTTGGGTGCGATCAGGGCCTGCACCCCAGCGGCCTCGGCCGTGCGCAGACAGGCACCGAGATTGTGCGGATCCTGCACCTCGTCGAGCAGCAGGAGAAAGGCCGGTTTCTCAAGAGCGTCGAGCAGTCTGAAGAGATCGCGCTCGGAGCGTGCGCCCGGCACGTTCACCCAGGCGAGCGCGCCCTGGTGATTGGCACCCTCGGCCATGCGGGCGATCTCATCGCGGTCGACCTGGCGGAGGGCGATGCCAGCGTCCTTGGCCAACTCGGCCAGCTCGCCGAGACGGCGATCCCGGCGACCGCGCTCCAGCCAGACTTCGCGCACGCCTTTGGCGCCGTGCTTGAGTGCAGCGCGGACGCTGTGAATCCCGGCGACCGGCGCCTGGTCGTCCATTTTTAGGATGCCGGCTTCGTCCCGCTCGCCGGGCGCTTGCGTCGTCCGCGCGAGCGGCTCTTTTTGTTCGCTGATGGCTGGTCGGCTGGCGCTGGAACGGGTGTGGGCGCGGACTTGGGGCGCTTGCGATCCCCTCCCACGGCCGGCTCGGCGAGCACGAAGTCGATCTTGCGATCTTCCAGATTCACCGCCGCAACTTGCACCTTCAATCGGTCGCCCAAGCGATAGACGGTGCCGGTGCGCTCGCCGTGCAGCCGATGGCCGATGGGATCGAAATGATAATAGTCGTTATCCAGTGCGGTGATGTGCACCAGGCCGTCGACATGGACTTTGTCCAGCTCGACGAAGATTCCGAAGGAGTTGACGCTGGTGATGGTGCCGTGGAACTTCTCGCCCAGCTTGTCGCGCATGAACTCGCACTTGAGCCAGTCCTCGGCGTCGCGGGTCGCCTCGTCGGCGCGCCGCTCGGTGCCAGAGCAGTGCTCGGCGACCTGCTGCAAGTCGGTCTTCGACAGATCCAGATCCGCCGCTTTGCCGCCTGCGATCAGGTGCTTGATGAGTCGGTGGACGACCAGATCCGGGTAACGCCGGATGGGCGAGGTGAAGTGGGTATAGGCATCATAAGCAAGGCCGAAATGACCGGCATTGTCCGAGCTATACATGGCCTGCTGCATGGAGCGCAGTAATACCGCCTGGATCAGGCTCCGATCCGGGCGGTCGCGCACCTGAGCAAGTAGCTCGGCATAATCTGCAGCCGTCGGCTTGGGTCCGCCCGGGAGCTTGAGCGCGAGTTGTCCCAGGAACTCGCGCAGATCGTTGAGCTTCTCCTCACCCGGCGTATCGTGGATCCGGAAGATGGCTGGAATACGCTTGCGCTGAAAGTTGCGCGCGGCGGCGACATTGGCCGCCAGCATGCACTCCTCAATCAGTTTGTGTGCATCGTTGCGCACCACCGGCTCCACGGACTCGATACGCCCCTGGTCATTGAAAACGAACCGGGTTTCGGTGGTGTCGAAATCAATGGCGCCGCGCGCGGCGCGCGTGGCCTGGAGCAACTGGAAGAGCTGGTAGAGTTCATGCAGATGCGGGAGCACATCGGCGAACTGCTCGCACAGCGCCCCATCGCCATCCACCACCATGGCCGCGACCTGCTCGTAGGTCAGACGCGCCTGTGAACGCATCACACCCTCGAAAAACCGTGTGCGGGTCACCTTGCCTTCCAGGTTGATATACAGCTCTGCGGTCATGCACAGCCGATCGACATGCGGGTTCAGCGAGCAGAGTCCGTTCGAGAGCGCCTCCGGCAGCATCGGGATGACGCGATCGGGGAAGTACACCGAGTTGCCACGCGCCAAAGCCTCTTTATCCAGAGCGGTACCAGGGCGAACATAGCTCGACACATCAGCGATCGAGACCAGCAGCTTCCACCCCTTGGGCTTGCGCTCGCAATAGACGGCATCGTCGAAATCGCGCGCGTCCGAGCCGTCGATGGTCACCAGCGCCAGATTGCGCAGATCCACGCGTCCGGCCTTGGCCTCCTCTGGAACCTCGGGCGCGAGACCGGCGACTTCGGCCTCGACCTCCGCCGGCCAGTCCACGGGCAGATCATGGGTGCGGATGGCAATGTCCGTTTCCATGCCCGGTCCCATGTGGTCGCCGAGCACTTCTTGGATACGCCCGATCGGCTGGGTGCGCTGCGTCGGCTGATCGATGATCTCGACGACTACGATCTGGCCCTGCTCGGCGTCGTTGATGCGATCGCTGGGAATGATGATGTCGAGGGGCAGGCGCTTGTTGTCCGGCACCACAAAACCGACGCCGCTCTCTTTATAGAGACGCCCAACGACGGTGCGGGTGTTGCGCTCGAGGATCTCGACCACGGCCCCCTCGAGACGCCCGCGACGGTCGCGGCCGCTGACGCGCACCACCACACGATCGCCATGAAAGAGCGCGCGCATCTCTTTGGGATAGAGATAGAGGTCGTCGCCACCCTCGTCCGGTCGGACGAAGCCGAAACCGTCCGCGTGGCCGATCACCCGCCCGGCGATCAGGTCGCGATGCTTGTCGACTGGGCAGTAGAACTGTTTGCGATTACGAAACAGTTGCCCGTCGCGCACCATCGCTCCCAGGCGGCGATCGAGTGCGATCAGATCCTGCTCATCGGAGAGTGACAGCACCTCGGCCAGCTTCTCAGAAGACAGGGGGATGCCTTGACTGGCAAGCGTTTCGAGGATGAATTCCCGGCTCGGAATGGGATTGGCGTATTTCTTCGCCTCGCGCTGGCGATGCGGGTCGCTCTGTTGGCCTGGAGCTGAAGGTCGGCGTCGGGTCACTTGATCTCGCTGATAATTGAAAACCGCTAGTGTAGCGTTGACAAGGGCGTCTTGTCTCACTAATATTCGCGCTCCATCGACGGGCCGCTGATCGAAACGGCCCTCCGACATCCTTAGCCGAGGTGGCGGAATTGGTAGACGCGCATGGTTCAGGTCCATGTGAACGCAAGTTCGTGGAGGTTCGAGTCCTCTTCTCGGCACCAAATATTTCTATTTATGCCAATAGCTTAGCGGCAGTGGCGTAAATTCAGCGTACCAATTTCGCGCGGCATTGGCGCAGCTCCTACCAATGTGCCTGGCTCACGCGCAGGCACGACCTTGCTGATCAGACTTTCCCACCCCGCCACAATCCGCTATCGCCAGCCTCGCGACAACAGCTCCTTCATCGCGAAACCATTCAAGACCGTCGCGCAGCTTTCCCAGTCGGCATCCTCGACCTTGCTGTATTTCACGTCGAAGGGGTTGCGTGTGGCGGTTGTCCGGTCGATGAGTTGATTGGCGGCCTGTGCATCGTTGAGCGCCACTTGTACCCACACCCCCTCCAGCGTGTCGGGGATCTGGCCGAACAGGTCATGAATCGCTTCCAGACGATCCGCCAATACTTGATGAACGCGATCCTCGACCGAATCGCGATAACGCAGATTGGCGATCCAGATCTCGTCGCGCGCTTGGCCGATGCGCTGTATACGGCCTTTGCGTTGCTCCAGCCGGGTCGGATTCCACGGTAAATCGATATTGATGAGCGTGCCGAGACGCTGAAGATTCAGACCCTCCGACGCCGCATCGGTGCCCAACAATAGTTTGAGATCACCAGCGCGGACACGCTCTTTCAAGACATTTCGATCACAGCGCTGAAACCGGCCATCACGCCACAAGCCGGAACGATTGCTACCGGCGTAAAGCCCAATATCCAGCCCCGCGAATTCTGCACGCCGAGCCAACTCATCGCCGACCCAGCGCACGGTGTCGTAATACTGCGAGAAGAGGATGCAGCCCAGCTCCAGCCAAGCGCGCGCGAGGCCGGGATGGGTGCCTCGAAGATAGCCAATCAGCGCCTCTAGCTTGGGATCCTGGTTACCGCCTTCGCGCAGCAGCTTGAGGCAACGCTCTAACGCATGGCGTTCTTCATCGGTGAAGTTCTTGAAGTCGCTGGTACCCTGGGGTGGCCGACCGATCTGCGCGGCGGCGTCATCCTCGGCGTCATCCTCGTCCTCATCATCCAGCGCCTCGACGTCACCGCTGAGGAGCTTACTGACCGTGCGGCGCCCGGCCTCCATCGAACTGCCCAACCGTCGCAACAGCAGCGTCTTGAAGAAGCCCGCACCCTTCACCCGTTGCTGCAAGAGCAGCGAAAACCGCTCGGCTTCCTGATAGGCTTCGCGAAGATAGCCCCCAGCACCAGCGCGCCCGCCTCCTCCTCGCCAAACAGCTTTACCCTGACTTTGGGCAGGAAATAGCCGCCCGTGGCGGGA
>JARIBS010000019.1 GCA_029257385.1 Thiorhodococcus sp. | reverse complement strand
ACTGCACACTGCCCCTACCACCTTGCCAGCCGCGCCACTTCAGCACGCGCCCGGCGCAGGTGGCGTACCAAGGGGCGTGTCAGCCTGAGCAGCAGTAGCCTGACGGCGACGTTCAGCGCCGGATTTTTCAGCTTCTCCAGTCGTGCGCGACTCAGCACCATCAGCTCGGCATCGCGGGTCACGATGGCCGATGCGGTGCGCGGTCCCGGATCCACGAAACTGATATCGCCGAAAAAGCCACCCGGCCCTACGCTATTTAATCGCTTGTAGTGATACGTTCCGCTGGTTCCGCTCGGTAAACGCAGATCCACCACGCCGTGTAACACAAAATAGATGCTGTCTCCTGGATCGCCCAATAAAAAAGGACGCTCCTTGCGCGCCAAGGTTAGCGGTTGCATCTGCGCCACGAGCATCTCAAACACGCGAGGTTCCATGTCTTTGAGCAGACTATTGTTCTCGATCTCCACGCGTGCTTGCAACGGCTGTGGGGGATGACCGAGTTTGGTCAATAACTGATCCTCCGCGGACTCAAGCGCTTTGTCAGAGCTCTTGAACGTGGTTTTCGTCGCCGCTTGCGTGTAGCCCCCACCGAATGCAAGCAACAGTTTCTCCATCCTGTGAGCGTTGGCCGCGCCGCGATGAATGTTGGCAAACAGCATCTGGCCACCGTGTGAACGCAACCGCAAGATCATCTGCCGGAACAGATCCAGACTCGTCAGGTCGAGCGACTGCACGCGGCGCATATTGAAGACCATCCAGATAGGCTGTGAGAGATCCCCCGCAAGCTTGCTGAACAACCGATCAACGGTGCCGAAGAACAGATCACCACGTAGCTCGATATAGACGATACGTGCGCCATGGGCATCTAGCAGCGCGTGCTCGGCTTCGCTGCGTGGACGCAGCGAACGGTGCTCGACCCCGGTCCCGCGCGCATGGATCATGGGCGCGCGAATTTGCCCGCGCACGAACAACAGCACCGCCCCCAGGGCGCCAATCCCGACACCGATGATGAGGTCGTAATAGAGCGTAGTGACCACCACGACCAGCGCCAGCACGCCTTCGATGCGGGTTCGCGGACTACGCAGCCAGAGCAGAATGCGCCACTCCAGCATGCTGAAGCCTACGTAGAAAATGACGCCGGCGAGTACGCTGATGGGCAGATAGTGTCCGACGGGTCCGGCGAAGATCACCAGGCTCAGAAACGTCAGCCCAGCAAATACGGCCGGCCAGCGACGACCGCCTGCATTGATGGCCACCAGCGTGGAGCCCTTGGTACCGCCGCCGCCGATTCCGCCGACAAGCCCCGCGAGCATCTGACCTATCCCCTGCATCGCCAGTTCGCCACGAGCATTGTGGCGCGCGCCGGTCGCCGAGTCGGCAACCACCGCCGTCACCAGACAGTCGATAGACGCCAGCACCGCCAGCGCCAACGCGGCGGGCAACAGCGAATCCCAGTGCAGGCCCTCGAACAGCTCCAGATCTAAACTCAATTCGAAATTCGCCAAGCTCGGTATGCTGCCCACCACCCACGCCTCAGGCATGGGCATCGGGGCGTAAAGCACACAGAGGTGGAAGGTGGCAAGCCCGACAACCAGCCCGCCAATAACGCCCGGTACTCTCGGCAGCAGGCGCGGCATGAGCTTGATCGCGATAAACGTCATTGCCGCCGTAAACGCCGGCACCCACGTCCAGACCGGCAGCTCATCCCACTCGCCCTCAGGCAGCAATGGGGGCAACTGCGAAAGCATCATCAGGATACCGATGGCGGTGACCTGGCCCGCCACCATCGGATAGGGAATGAGCTTGATCAACTGGGCGCCGCCGCTGAGCGCCATGATGATCTGAATCAGGCCCGCGAGCATCACCAGGACCATGAGCGTGGCCAGTAGCCCAGCGCCCGAGACGCCTTGTGCCGCGGCGACCGCCAGCGATGCGGTCAACAGCATCGTCACGGGGCCGTTCGGCGCACTGATCATGCCGCGGGTGTAACCGCCGAGTCCCGAAACCAGCGATAGCGCGGCGGCACCCATCAAGCCCGCGAGCGCCCCTTCGGAGGCGCCCATCCCCATGGTCGCGAACAATCCGACGCCCAAGCCCATCGATTGCGGCAGCGCGACGGCAGTACCCGCTAAACCACCGAGTAGATCACCCGTTTTAGGCAGGTTTCTGGAAAGATTTTTCAAGCGACAATCTCGATCATGCAGGCGTTCTCCGCAGAAAAGTGAGAGAGAATATTACCGTTCCGATAAAGACTTTTACGAGTGATTTTTAAGCTAAAGCACTGCAACTGCGTCAAGTCGCAAAATGGCTGACTTACTTCCGGCGTCGGCGTCTGCGCTTAGGCGGATAGAGACCAGCCTCGCCGGGCGGTCGCGTCTTAAAGCGACGATGGACCCAGAAATACTGCTCCGGCATGGTCGCAATAGCGTCCTCAATGACCGCATTCATACGTACAGTGTCTTCTACGGCATCCTTACTCGGGAAGTCCGCTAGAGGCGGCGCAAAGCGCAGCTCCAGTCCCCGACCCCAGGGTAGAAAGCGCGCGAAAGTCGGGATAACTGCGGCATCGGTCATCGAGGCAAAACGCCCGAGCATCGGCACGGTCGAGGCCGGCACACCGCAGAACGGAACAAAGATACCCTGGCGACCGCCGTCTTGATCCGGCAGATAGAAAAACGGCGTGCCCTTCTTCATCTCGCGAATGAGTCCGCGCAGGTCGTCCTGGCGCTCGACCGATAGACTCCCGTATTGCTGGCGCGCGGCCCTGATCTGGCGGTCGACGACCGGGTTGCGGATCTTCTGGTACATGTAGATACCTGAATGCACCAGTGCGGTAAAGGCCGCGCCGCCGAGTTCAAGCCCGACGAAGTGCGGCACCAGAACGATCACCGGACGCCCAGCGGCGATGCAATCGTCGACATAGTGGCGGTTTTCAATGCGCACGAGCCGCGCGAGGCGCTTGCGCGAGGCGCCCCAGCCGACACCCTGACTCAGCGCCGAGACCCCCAGCCAGCCAAAATGCGCAATGATGAGACGCTCGCGCTCCAGTCGGCCGGCGCTGGGCAGGCAGAGCGCGACATTGCGCCGCGCCACGACCCGGCGCGAGCTGGCGAGGAGATAGCCCACGCGCCCCAGCACTGCGCCAAACGCCCAGATCAGGGGAAATGGCAAACGGCCCAGCGCCAGCACGATCCAGACGGCGACCCAGCTCGGCCAATAGCGCGGATGCCGGAGGGCGGGGTCAGTTCTCAAACTTGAAGTAGATGTCGGCACCCTGGCTTTCACCCGTCTCCGTCTGTAGCTCGATGTGGCGCGAGAGGTCATAGCGCAGTTTGACCTTGTTGGCCTCATCGCCAAGTCCGGTCTCATACTCCATATAGATTTTGGGCGCGATATAGGTGCCGACCGCCAGACCGGCCTGAGCGGCCCGGTTGTTGTCCGCGGGCGGGATGCCGGTCATGAGGTATTTGGTGATCTCGGCTTGCGTCATGTCGGGATCGCTCTCGGAGAAGAAGGCGAGCTTGGGATCGCGCAGGGTGCCTAGTACGCGCACGCCAGCCGTCGTATCACCGCCGTCGCGCTCGGCCTGAAGCAGCAGGCCGGGATTATCGATTGAGTTCTTGGCGTAGATCAAACGACCCTGGGTGATGGTCAGCGGAGCGCCTAACTCGGCGGCAATACCGAAACCGCTGGAGAAACGATACTCACCATCGGTGATTTGTAGCTGTCCATCCCCGAGCATCGGTCGACCCGGATTCTGAAGGATCGCCAGGGTTCCGTCGAGGCGCCCGCGCACGCCAAAGGCGTCGATGGTCACGTCCTCGCCCATGATGACACGCAGATTGATGGTCACTGGGAATGCCGGCTCGGGTTCCTTTTCCTTGAGCACGACATCGGAGGACGGCGAGACGGTGCCCTCTGGGACCGAGCGCGGGCGAATGCGCGCTTCGGGAATACGGATCTCGCCACGAATTGAAGCGCCGGCGGCGCTCGCCTCGACATCGATTGTGGGTGAGACGACGATGAAATATTCCTCGGTGTTGGCGACCTTGAGCCGTTTACCGGCGAACTTGATCTGCGCGGTCAACCCGTCCGCACCGAAGCGGCTGTCGCCGCTGATGTCCAGGCGTCCGCCGCCGATCGTCGCCCCACCCCGGATGTCCATGCGCTCCATCGAGGGCGCGGTGGCGTTGAGGTTGAGATCCTTCACCTGCAGAGCGATCAGGGGCACTTTGAAATTGACCTTCTGGACCCGTGCCATGCCCTTCACGCCAGGCTGCGCGAGGGTGCCGCCCAGCGTCAGATCAGCATCGACGCTACCACTGAGTCCCGTGAGGTCGGGGATTAGATCCGCAACCGACGACAGATTGCGCAGCTCCGCGCGCAGCGTTCCGGTCAGCGGTTGACCAGGGCGTGCCGGATTGTCCAGTCGCCAGCCGGGTAGACGCAGCGCGCCCTGAATGCCGCCAAGCCCGGCGAACGGCGCGTCTAGCCGCGCCGACAAAGCGCCGCCGTTGGCATCCACGGTCAAGCGCGTGGTCGAAAAATCCAGCTTCTGGCGCTTGCCGGGGCCGAGATCGACACGGAGCGCCCCGGTGGGAATCTCGGCGGTGGCGCTGCCGGTTAAGGTCGGCCCATCGGCCTTGAAACGCCCCTTCAGGCGCGCCCCGCCGGTAGCCGTCAACGTCTCCGGCAGGAATTCCTCCAAGAGCGTGAAATCGAGCTTGTCCAGATCGAACTCCACGCTCCATGCACCGGCCCGCGCCTGCTCGAACTCCACGCAGCCGCCAGAGCCTTCTGCCTGGCGCAGACAAAGCGGACCCGCAGCGATACGAGGCGGCTCGAAGCTGAGGGGCGCGGCCCGCTGCAAGCGCCAAGCGCCCGCCTCCGGTGAGGTGAGATCGAGGCTCGTCAACTCACCCCTGTAGCCACCGGCGTCAGTCAGACCGCCGGAGAGCGCGACCTTGGTCGAGAGCTGATCGCCGGTCAGCGCAACCGAGAGTTGATGATCGGCCAATGCGCCGTCGCCGCGCACCCTGAGTTGGTCCCAACGCAGGTCGCCAGCGGCCAGATCCTTGCCATCGAGCTGGATGTCAAAGCGCCCGTCCTTGCCCAGCCCGATATCGGCGTTGCCGCTGAGTTCAGCGACCCTGTTGTCGGCCAGGGCGACATCCTTGGCGCGCAGATCGAGCTTGATCACGGGCGCCGCGAGCGGACCCTGGACCGTGCCGTCGGCGTTCAGGCTGCCCTCGGCCTCGGGCAGCAGGCTCGCGAGATCCGGCGAGGTGAGCGCGAAGTCAAGATCTAGCGTCTCGGCGATCCGCCCGTCGATGCGCAGCTTGCTAGGCCCGGATTCGGCCGTGATGCTTTCAATTCGCGTGGTCTTATCTTGCATCGCGACCTTGCCGGAGGCGGCGATCGGGTATCCGCGCAAGGTGCCTTTCAGGTCTTCGATGACCGCCGTGAAATTCGGCCCGGTATCTTCTAGTACGCCTTGGCTGGTGAGCTTTCCATCGATCTGTCCCGGCCAATCGGGCGCATAGCTGCCGGGGTTGATCCCGGCGATGCTCAGACTGGCATCCCAGCCGATTTGCGGGGCCAGCGCGACGCTGGCCTGGCCGTCGATACGCCCATCGAGGATATCCAGCCGCAGGGTCTCGACTTGGGTGCGTTCGAGATCGCCCGTCCCAACAAGGGTGAGACTGGCGGGCGGCAACCCAGGCCCGGACGTCGTCGTCACCAGGTCGTATTTAAACTGCTCCAGCGTGCCCTTGGTCACGAGGGTTAAGAAGACCCGATCATCGAGCCCCGCGATGAACGTCCCTGGATTGAGATCTTTGCCGCTGAGCTGCAAGGTCCAGGCGAGCTCGGGTGCCCAAGTCAGATCGCCCTCGCCCTCGAGCACGCCATCGAGCGTTTCGACACGCAGGGCGTCCAGGCGCGTGCCCTCGCCCGTGCCCTTTGCGTTCACCGCGAGCGTGGCGCTTGGAAAGCTCGGACCCTGTGCCTCAGCGTCCAGCGCATAGCTGTAGTCGGCAAAGCTGCCCGAGGCGGTGACCTTGCCCTGAGGCGACTGCGCAAGGAGATCGCCGCTCAGGGGCCAGCGCAGACGCTTCCAGTCGCCATTGACGGAGAAGCGCGCGGGTTCTGAGCTGAAATCCAGCGCACCCTCGGCCTGCAAGAGCGCATCCGAGACCTGTTCGGTCATGTCGAGTGAGCGGATCGTCAGGCGGTTGTCTTTCCAGAGCATATCGAGCGCGAGCGCGAGATGGCCGAAGTCGGGAAGATCCGGCGCGCGCGCGTCCAGGGTTCCCGTCACCAGCGCCTCATCCAGATTGCCGCTGGTTTTTAGACTGGCGCTGGTTGCCACGGCGGGCAGGTCGGGCTGAAAGGCCGGCAGATCGATCTCAAGGATGGCAAGCGTCCCCTCCCAAGCCGGTCGCTTGAGAACGTCCCGAATCTGCACATCCAGATCCGCCTCGACCGAGCCGCGCAGCCGGTGGGTGACATTGAGCCGCGCAAGATCGCCGCCGACCTTGCCCGCGCCCGTCAAGGTCACACCCGGTGGGCGGGCGAGCGTCCAGTCGAGATCGAGCGCGAGCGGGTAGTCGCCCGTCAGCTTGGCATGACCTTGGGCGCTGGCGCTGAGCTTGGGTTGCTCCAGCAGCAGTTCGAGATTTGCCAGCTTCAGCTCGCTGCCAGCGAGGTCGGCGATCATGGACGCATGGTTCAGGACAAAGACGGGTTCGGCGACGCCCAGCGTAAAGATCCTCAACCGATCGACCGAGACCGTATCGGCCACCAAGCGCAGCGGGATGGAGATATTGGGCAAGGCGAAGGGGTCTTTCTCGTCATCCGGTGTCGGGGTCAGCGTCAGGTCGATGTCGCGGGCGGCGAGGCGCTCGACGGACAACACGCCGGAGAAGATCGCCGCGGGGGACCAATCCAGATCCAGCGCGCCGAGCTTCAGCCCGATCGTCGGGAGATGGAGCTCGAGATCCTCCAGATGCAGCTCGCCCAAGATGCGGCCATCTGCCACGCCGACGCTGAAGGTCTCGGGGGCGGTCTGCTCGGCTAAAGCGATTGCGGCGCGCAAACCGTGCTGGGTGCCGAGCACGTAAAACAGCAGCCCGAGCACCGCGAGCAGCAGGACCAGGATGGTTCCGCCCAGCCAGCGCAGGACGCGCCAGCGGCGCGGCTTCGGGCTAGGCTGTACAGTGGCCTGCCCATCAATGCCAGTCTCGGCAGATTCCGGCTTGGCGTCGCGTTCGCTCATAGATCCGGTCCAATCACGAGGTGTAATCTGGCCGGGGGCATTCCATCATAGTCGCCCTCGTCCTTGGTGAGCGCGAAGGCGACGTCGAAGCGGACCTGACCGATTGGTGATGCCCAGCGCAGCCCCACCCCGACGCTCTGCGCCAGCTCCTGCTCGTAGTCGGGATCGAAGGCATTGCCGAAATCGGTGAAAACCGCCGCGCTCCAAGGGCCGGTGATCTCGCGCTCCAGCTCCAGACTGGCAACGGCGAGATAGCGACCGCCGACGGTCTCGTTGCTGATCGGCGCATTGGGACCAAGGGCGTCGAAGCCCCAACCGCGAATGGAGCTGTCGCCGCCGGCGTAGAAGCGACGGCTCGACGGGAGATCATCGACGCTGTCGGCCCAGGTCGCGCCAAGATCAGCATGAGTAATGAAGCGGTATTTTTGCGCAAAACGCCGCACCCATTTGGCCTGGACCAGACCACTGAGGTAGGAGGCGTCCGACACCACTCCCTCAACGGCGCCAAGCAGGGTGTACTTGAGTCGATAGCCATTGCTGGTATTGATGGGATCATCAGAGACCGTCTTGGACCAGGAGATATTGGGCGCCAGCTCACTGGTTGCGCCTGGAGTCTTGGTTGCGATGCCGATCTCGATGTCCTCGTAGCTGTAGTCGATACCGATGTTGCGCCGCCAGCCACTCGGGGTCAGGGTCGAGTGCGCGACTTGCAGCGACTGAATCCAGCCCTTGCGGGTCGCGGTGTCGTAGTTGCTGACACGGGGCTTGATGATGACGTAGTCGCGGATCGGGTTTTGGATGGGAATGCGGTAATCGAGTTCCAGCTCGGACAGTGCCGGTGCCAGGGTCAGCTCGGTGCTCAATTTGTGACCGTACCGATTAACATAGCGCCGACGGTAGTCAAGGCTCATGCGCGCTCCCACGTCGGTCGCGAAACCAAAACCGACACGGTATTTGTTGGCCTTGTTGCGCTGGGCCACGACCTTGATCGGCACCTGGTGATCTGGGCCAGCCTGGTCCTTCAGCGGCACGATCTCGACATCCTCGTAGTATTCGGAGCCAAGTAAACGGCCTTGCAGCCGCAGCAGCGCTCCCGGATCGTAGACATCGCCAGGCTCGAAATCGACATAACCGCGCAGTAAGTCCTCATTGAGCAGATCCTGCTCGAAGCTGACCGGCCCGATACGGTACTGAGGCCCGGTGTCGAGGTGGAAGCTGATATACGCCTCGTAGGCGACAGGATCAACCAGAACCTGGTGGCGCACGAGACGCGAGTCGATGAACCCCTCCGATGAGGCCGCATAGCGAATGTCTGATTTAGCCGTCTCGTAGCGCGAGTGCAGCAGCACGTCGCCGACTTTCATCGGGAACTGCTTCGGAAATCTGGGGTTGTCGGCGCCCTCGCCGGTGAGCTGATAGTCGATCGTCGCGATCTTGACCGGCTTGCCTGGATCGACGCGATAGGTCACGGTCCAAGCCCCCTTCTCGCCCGAGGGCTGCACGAGATTGTCCTTGACCTGCACGCGATAGAGTCCGAAAGGGGCTAGAGCCTCCTTGATCTGCTCTGGCGCCACACGGTGCAGCGCCAGCACCCGCTCAGCGGTCAGCGCCTTATTCTCGCGCTCTTGATAGATATCGAGCAATGCGAGGACGTTGGCCTGACGCGCGCCCTTGAGACCTTCGACACGCACATTGAGCTTCAACGCGAGTGCCGGTGTGCTGGCGCCGAGCATGACCAGCGCCAGAAGTATCGGCCAGATCCAATTATGGACGATGCGGTTTTGACCGCCCGGATGGGTCAAACAGGGGCGCGTTTGTGCGCTGGGGAAGGCTCGCATCATGTGCCCGATGACATCAGTTTGGCGCGCTAACTGCCGCATGGTCACGCCTATTGGGAAGCCATAAAACGCGCGGCTCCGAGCAGGGGCGTATGCGGCTGCAGAATGACACGCACCGCCATGCGCCGCATCAGCGAGCCCATGCGGCCCTTGTCGAAGAAGCCTTCGAGAAACCCGCCCTTGCGCAGATAGGCGAGATTCTTCAACGCGATGCCGCCACCCAGGTAGACACCACCGAGCGCCATGTGCTTGAGCGCTAAGTTACCCGCTTCACGTCCATAGAGCCGCACAAAGAGATCCATGGTCTCGACACACAACGGACAGCGATTATCGGCCGCTGCCTGGGCGACTGCGGCGGCTGTGTCACCGCCCTCGTCAATGACCTGTCGCATCCAGGTTGGCGGCCGGGCGGCATGGTGGGTTAAAAAGAACTCGTAGAGATTGGCGATTCCCGGCCCCGAGACGACCCGCTCCCAGCTCACACGCCCGAAACGCGCCTTGAGGTGCGAGAGCAGCGCAAACTCCAGATCGTCAGCAGGGGCGAAACCGGTGTGACCGCCCTCGGTGGCGAAGGCATGATGAGCGCTGCCGTCCCAGAATAGACCGGCCTGGCCAAGCCCCGTCCCGGCGGCGATGACACAGGCATTGCCACGGCTGGCGGCATCACCTGGATGGATTTCGGCCAGATCGTGCGGCTCTAGCATGGGCGCGCCCCAGGCGACCGCCTCCAGGTCGTTGACCAGCTCGACGCCCGAAAACCCGAAGGTCTGCTCGATCGTATCGGCATCAAGTATCCAGGGCAGATTGGTGGCTTCGCAGCGCCGGTCGTGGACCGGTCCAGCGACCGCCAGGGCGGCGAAACGACAGTTGATGCCGCTGTCGGCGATGTAGCGTTGGACGATCTGCTCGAACGTGGCAAAAGCGGCGCTTGGATAGCGTCTGGACTCGGAGATCTCGACGCGGCCTCCATCCGTGTGCGCAACGCCGAACGCGGTCTTGGTTCCACCAATGTCACCTACCAACAAGCGCATAGCCAGTCTCCAAATCTTTAACGCAGTAGACGCCTAGTCGCCTTCAGTCGGAAACGACGGGCCGCGAATCAGTAGGATGCGATGATAACAAGATGCGGAAGCAACGGTTCAAATCCCGCTCGCCTAGCTCAATGATCGGGTGCTGAGATTTTTAGATTCGCAGAGATTATGGGCAGATTCGCTCGACGGCGTCTTGATCCCAACCGGAAAAGACCAGATATAAATTAGAATTATTTGTTCGCAGCGAGCATTCATCGCTCATAACGATTGATATTATTTTTATAATCCATTTTCAAGTTAGCCTGGAGTGTTCTATCGTCTACTCCTAATGACGCGTCAAACACGCGCTCATCAATTATCGTTCACCAATCCTGATTTGGAGAAATCACTATGTTCGAAGACCGCACCGGCAGCCGTGTTCCCAACGTCACATTCCACACCCGCCAAGGTCACGAATGGGTTGACGTGACGACTGATGAGATCTTTGCTGGTAAAACCGTCGTTGTCTTCTCACTACCAGGCGCTTTTACCCCGACCTGCTCCTCCTCACACGTGCCGCGTTACAACCAGCTCGTGCCGTTCTTCAAAGAGCATGGGGTCGATGAGGTCGTGTGTATCTCGGTCAACGACACCTTCGTCATGAACGAGTGGAAGCACACACAGCACGCCGACAACCTGACATTCATCCCTGACGGCAATGGCGAATTCACCGCCGGCATGGGTCTGCTCGTTGAGAAAGACGACCTGGGCTTCGGCAAGCGCTCCTGGCGCTACTCGATGCTGGTGCGCGATGGCGTCGTCGAGAAGATGTTCATCGAGCCAGAGGTCGAGGGCGACCCCTTTGAGGTCTCCGACGCCGACACCATGCTTGCCTACCTCGCGCCAAAAGCATCCAAGCCGATGGATGTTGCCGTCTTCAGTCGTGATGGTTGCCCCTTCTGCGCCAAGGCCAAGGAGGCGCTGGACAACGCCGGCATTCTTTTCGAGGAGCTGGTTCTCAACAAAGACTACACGGAACAGGGTTTGCGCGCGGTCTCCAACGCGGCGAGCATTCCGCAGGTCTTTGTCAACGGTCAGCTGATCGGCGGCTCGGACGCCGTCCTGGATTGGCTTGCCAAACAGCGTTAGTCAAACACCGTATGACGGGCTGACGCCCTTCGCCCCGGCGCGGGCGAAGGGCGTCTTCGTGAGCGCGAGCCGTTCGAGGATAGATCCAGGATTGTAGAGGTAGAAGCTAATGAGTCAACATTTCGACTTGATCGCCATCGGTGGTGGCAGTGGCGGTCTGGCGGTGGCGGAGATAGCCGCGCAGCTCGGGCGTCGTGTCGCCATTATTGAGGGCGCAAAACTTGGCGGCACCTGTGTGAACCTCGGTTGCGTGCCCAAAAAAGTCATGTGGTATGCCGCAGGCCTCGCCGAGGCAGTCGCCGATGCGCCAGACTTTGGCGTCCAGGCCAGCTCGACTGGCCTGGACTGGCAGACGCTGATCGATGGGCGCAACGGCTACGTCGCCAATATCAACGATTACTGGGACGGTCATGTCGAGCAGCTCGGCATCACGCGCATTAAGGGCTACGCCCGCTTCGTCGATGCCCGCACCGTCGCCGTCGGCGAACAACACTACAGCGCCGAGCATATCGTGATCGCCACCGGCGGGCGGCCCGTCGTCCCGCGCATGCCGGGCCATGAGCTGGGGATCACCTCCGACGGGTTCTTCGCACTCGATCATTGCCCGGCCCGTGTCGCGGTCATCGGCGGCGGCTATGTCGGCATCGAGCTGGCTGGAATGCTACGAACATTCGGCTCTGAGGTCACGGTCGTGGCCCTCGAAGACCGTCTGCTTTGGCAGTTCGACCCGTTGATCAGCCAGACCCTCGAGACCAACATGCGCGAGGCGGGCATCGACATCCATCTGGAGTTTGAAGTCTCCGGCTTGGAGCGTGACGCGACTGGAATCGACCTGATTCCGAGTAGCGGCGAGCGGCTGAGCGGTTTCGATCAGGTCATCTGGGCTGTTGGGCGCGCCCCCAACACGCGCGATCTCGATCTGGAGGCTGCTGGGGTCGAGGTGCAACCCAACGGCATCATCCCCACCGACCTCTACCAAAACACCAACGTCGACGGCATCTATGCGCTCGGTGACATCACCGGTCGTGATCCATTGACGCCGGTCGCCATCGCTGCCGGCCGACGCCTTGCCGCGCGGCTGTTTGATGAACAACCCAACCTCAAGCTCGACTATGAAGACATCCCCACTGTTGTTTTCTCGCATCCACCCATCGGCAAGGTTGGACTGACCGAGCCAGAGGCCCGCGAACGCCATGGGGATGTGCTCAACGTCTATGAAACGAGTTTCACGCCTATGCGCTACGCACTCAACGCGCACGGTCCCAAGACCGCGATGAAGCTCATCTGCGCCGGTCCGGAAGAGCGCGTGGTCGGGATTCATCTCATCGGCGACGGCGTCGACGAGATGCTGCAAGGCTTCGCGGTCGCCTTGAAAATGGGCGCGACCAAGGCCGATCTGGATGCAACCGTTGCGATCCACCCCTGTAGTGCCGAGGAACTGGTGACCTTGAAAGAGCCGGTCCGGCGCCCCGGCGCGGGTGGTTAAACTGGCCCCAGCACAGCTCAGGCAAGATGTCGTGCGCGGCCTGCGACGTTTTTTGTGCTAACGCGTAGAATAACCGCGCAGTCCCCGTGCACGGCCTGGTCTAACCAGGCCGCGCATGTTCTCTAATCGTTCCGTTTCGATGAGTTCATCCATGTACTCTCCTTTCGATGCTCAAAATCCATGGCTCCAGGCTACCGCCCCGTTGCGACTCGCGCTCGAGGCGCGCGTGGGGTGTGAATTTGCCGCGCTATTCGCCACCCAGCCCTTGCTTGCGCTCGTTCCACGCGGCGACGGACATCCGGTCTTGGTCCTGCCCCGTCTGCTGGGTTGCGATCTATCCACACAACCCTTGCGCTACTATCTTTCAGAACTGGGCTATGCGGCCAGCCCTTGGGGGCTCGGCGTCAATCTCGGCCCGCGCCAAGGCGTGATGCGCGGCTGTCTTGCGCGCTTGCGCGATCTCCATGCCGAGCATGGCCGCAAGGTGAGCCTTGTCGGTTGGAGTCTCGGTGGGCTGTATGCCCGAGAGCTGGCGAAAGAGGTCCCGGATCTGGTCCGCCAAGTCATCACGCTCGGTTCGCCCTTTACCGGACCTCAAAAGCCAACGGATATCTGGAAACTCTATCAGGACGTCACTGGCGACCCCATGGGACTACCCGAACGCCCCGGCGGACTCGAACAAGCGCCGCCAGTGCCGACAACGTCGATCTTCAGCCGCAGCGACGGCATCGTGCCTTGGACCAGCAGCGTCGACTGCACAGGCGCTCAGACAGAGAACATCGAGATCGAATCCAGCCATCTGGGTCTCGCCGTCAACCCGCTGAGTCTCTATGCGATCGCCGACCGTCTCGCGCAGCCCGTGGATGCATGGCAGCCCTTTGAGCGCCTTGGACCCAAGGCATGGCTGTATCCCGACCCGAATCGCGCAGCCGTTGACTAAAGCGCAGATTGTGTTGAGCGCACCGCCAAGATGATCGCAAATCGACCCGGTGCGAACCGACAACGCCCGGTCGCATCACTCGTCGGGGGGATGTCCTCGCAAGGATCACCTGTTCAGAAAGCACCGCTCGACGATGTGATGCACCGCCTGTGGCGTTCAATATTCGCTATCGGCTGTTGGCTCGTACTGGGCGCGATGATGCCTTATGAATCATCCAGGCTGGCGGATATCTTCAGGACTCATACAGGTGGCCTGTCACGCTTACCTGCCCGCCTGGGCGTCTGAATCGGCCCCAACCCTCGGGGAATCGAGGGTGGAGACGAGGCAGGCAGATGAAGGCTTGGGAGATCGATCCGTCGAATTAGTAGGCGCCTTTCGGGGCTTTGTCGGCGGGTGTAACGCCTTCGATCGGGGCGGGCTGAGGCTCGAAGGTCGCTCGGTCGATGGTCACGAAAGGCTGGGCGGCGATTTGGCCACGACGGGCGTAGTCGACTGCGCCGCCGAGGATACGGGCGGCTTCCTGAGGGGCATGGAATCCACGGGAGTTTTCTGAGTAAACCCAGTCCAGACGCCACTGGGCGCGACGATGATAGCGCAACGCTTCAGCAAGGTCTTCGTCGGTAGCGCCGCTTTCGCGAGCCATGACGATTTCGTTCATCATATCGACGAGAGCATCGGAGGCCCGGTCGATCATCGCTTGGGTACGATCCTGAGTCGTATGGACCCGTTCAAGCAGGTTTTCTGTGGAGCCACCGTGGCAGGTCATACAGGAGGTGGACATATTGAGCAGCGGTGAGCGCACATGGTGATTGCTGATCTTCATAGCCCCGCGGCGCTCGTAGGGCATATGGCAGTCTGCGCAGGCCACCCCGGCGCGGGCGTGAGTGCCCTGGTTGAAGAGTTCGAATTCAGGGTGCTGGGCCTTGAGCATTTTGGCGCCCGTATAGCCATGGGTCCAGTCACTGAAGCCGACTTCTTCGTAGTATTCCTCTTGGTTGTCGACGTTCAGACCTTTGGACCAGGGATGAATCACGCGGGTGTCATCAGGATCGAAGTAGTATTCGACGTGACATTGACCACAGACGAAGGAGCGCATCTCCTGGCGTGTGGCATCGCGATTGACGTCGTAGTCTTCGATGCCTCGTTCGTGCTTCATCAGTTCGGCGATGCCAACCTGGAAGGCGGGGCGAGTGATACGCAGCGCCATGGTTTTGGGGTCGTGACAGTCAATGCAGGCGACAGGATGCTCAATCAGGCGTTCGCCCTGGTCGTTGGTGATATTTCGGGCTTCCTCGTAGGACAGACCGCTCATCTTGATGAATCCGGCCATGATGTCGCCATCACCAGCAAAGCGATAGGCGGGGGTCATCGAGGCGTGGCAGTTAAGGCAAGCGCCGGGTTGCTGACGCTCGGTGACGCGGCGGGTTTTTTCCTGATCAAACAGCATGTAGGCGTGACCGCGTGCTTCGCGGTGATCCAGTGAGAAGGCATAGCCGGACCACATGGTGCGAAGCCAGGGGTCTTTGTCGAGTTTCTGGGCGGGAATGGCGTCGCTGCCGCCGTAGCGGGTGCGCTCGTGATCAACGGTTTGTCGATAGGTATCGTATTGATGCGGCCAGTTCTGACCCCAGATGGCCGGGTCGACGATGTCTTCGTTGATCTCAACGACGCGCACTGACCGGATCTGCTCCTCGGACTTGCGCTCAAAAATGTTGATCAGAAGTCCGACGACGGCGAAGGTTACAAAAGCCGTCAAGACGGCTGCAACGACATAGCCGATGGGTAAAGGAAAGCGCCTGGGGGATTTTTCTTCAGTACTCATGATTCGTTCCCGTAGGTTACTTACTGGCGAGGACCAGGAGACGATCGGTTTAGCGCATGATGGCGTGACCGACGTGGCTATGACAGCTCACGCATTGGGGGTTGTTATTTTCATCGACGATGGTATGAACCAGCGTGCCATGACAGGAGAGGCACTGATTCTGAAGGATGCGTTGGTTGCGCTCGATAATTTGGATGGGTTCTTCAAAATTATCGAAGGTAAAGGCCCAGGCGTGACGAAAACCGTTATCCGCCTTGGAGATATATTTGGGGATTAGGCCCTTTGGGGTGTGACAATCGTTGCAGGTGGCCACATTGCGATGACTGCTGTTCATCCATGCGTCGTATTGAGGCTGCATGATGTGGCAATTTACGCAAGCGCTCGGGTCATCATAAAGATAGGAATAGCCGTCGGCATAGAGGAAGGTGAACGTGCCGATGCCAGTCAAGACCCCGACGCCCACCGCAAGTAACACACCGAAGAGATGACTGGGTATATTTTTGAACCTCCCCACGGCTAAAGCCGGGGGATTCCGGGCGGGATCATGCGACATGCCGCACGTCCCGTTCGAGGGTCGTTCCGACCCCAGCCATGAGCGTGTTGATCGCCGCGTTTTGATCGCGATCA
>JARIBS010000017.1 GCA_029257385.1 Thiorhodococcus sp. | reverse complement strand
GGCCAGGTCTTCGAGCAGCATTTATGAAGACTATTTATTTCAATTGCGCCCAATTCTACCGCAGCTTTTGCTGCGTTGCAGCATCTGGTTTTTCGCGCAGTTCCCGTCAAAGCGATTCATATACGATCGGCTCACTGGCGAAAATTCGACCATCATGACGTTTTGAGCGCTAAGTGCGAGCCCGGTTTACGCTTAAGTTGTCGATGAGGCGCGCCCGCCCGAGATAAGCGGCGGCGAGAATCACCCACGCTTCTGTATCGAGTACGCTAGTTTCAGCCGCTCTGAGGTCTGAGGCTGCTCGAACGCTGACATAATCCGGCTCCAACCCAGACGCCGAGATCATCGCCCGGGCCGCATGTTCCACGGACTCGACGGATTGTCCTTCATGTAACGCCTTCGCCGCCTGAGTCAATGCCTGATAGAGCGCGGGCGCGCGGGCGCGTTCATCGGCGGATAGATAGCCGTTGCGTGAACTCATTGCCAGCCCGTCGGCTTCCCGAAGCGTGGCGACCGCGCGAATCTCGATGGGCATGTCCAAATCCGCGACCATCCGACGGATCACCAGCAGTTGCTGGAAGTCTTTCTCGCCGAACAGTGCTACATCAGGCTGTACCATATTGAGCAGCTTGCAGACGACGGTGGCGACACCCACGAAATGCCCCGGGCGGCTCGCACCGCAGAGGATATCCGACAACCCAGGCACCTCCACGCGTGTGTGTGCCGCCTGACCACGCGGGTAGACGACATCCGGCGTCGGCGTAAACAGCAGATCGCAGCCGACACCGGCCAGTTGCCGCCGGTCCTCGGCGAGTGTGCGCGGATAGGCGTCGAGATCTTCGCCGGGGCTAAATTGCAACGGATTGACAAAGAGACTGGCAACCACGCGATCGGCCACGGCACGCGCCTCGCGCACGAGCGCCAGGTGGCCACGATGCAGATTGCCCATGGTCGCTACCAGCGCCACGCGTTCGCCCGACGAGCGCCACGCGGTAACCCGCTCGCGCACCGCTGCTATGCCTTCTGCTTGATCCATTGAGGGTGTTCTTGGTGTCAATAGGGCGTTTCAGCCGCCGCCGGGAAGGTCCCGTGGCGGACTGCGTCGACATACGCGCGCAGTGCTGAATCGAGTGCGCCACTGGTGGCAAGAAAGTTACGGCTGAAGCTCGGCGCACGACCGGGATTGATTCCCAGCATGTCGTAGAGGACCAGCACCTGGCCGTCGCAGCCCGCACCCGCGCCGATGCCGATGACGGGGATGGTCAGGGTCTGGCTGATCTCGGCCGCCAGCGCTGCTGGGACACATTCCAAGACCAGAAGACTGGCGCCGGCATCTTGCATCGCCAAGGCATCGTGGCGAATCGTCTGCGCGGAGGTTTGATCACGCCCCTGAAAACGATAACCGCCGATCCGGTTCACCGACTGCGGCAGGAGACCCAAATGCGCGCACACCGCAACCCCTTGCTGTGACAGATGGCGCACGGTCTCGAGCATCGGCGCGCCACCTTCGAGCTTGACGGCTTGAGCGCCACCTTCTTGCAGGAGCCGCGCGGCGCTCTCTAGGGCATGCTGTGGCGAGGAGTAGGTCAAGAAAGGCAGGTCCGCGATGACGAACGCACGTGTGCGCGCCCTGGCGACACAGGCGCTATGGTAGACCATGTGCTCAAGGGTCACCGGGACGGTGGTGGCATGTCCCTGCAGGACCATACCGAGTGAGTCGCCCACCAGCATGATGTCGACACCTGCCGTATCGAGCAGTCGCGCGAAGCTGGCGTCATAACAGGTCAATGACGCGATTTGCTCTGCGCGCGTCTTCATTGCGGCAAGTGTGGCGACTGAAACGGGGGCGACTGACATCAAGGACTCCGGTGACGAACGATTGGTGTGAAAGAGCGCCGACGATACGAGTTGCGGCGATTGCGCACGCCAAGGGGAACCGCACACGCGGTTACCGTGCTGTTCAGCCCTTGATGTCGCTGGTGGATTTAGCGGGCTTGCGGCGCCGTCGTGAACGACCGCCAGGCTTTCCCGAGCTGGTCATCGTGGCGCGCCCCTCGCTGTTGGTCGCCTGAAAGCGCGTCCACCAGTCAGCGAGTTCAGGGTCAGTTTCACCAGCCTCGGCGCGCAGGAGCAGAAAGTCGTAGGCCGCGCGGAACCTGGGGTGTGTGCTCAGCCGGTAGGGGCGCTTGCCATCGCGTTGTTCGAGGCGTGCTTGCAACGCCCAGATTTCGCGCATTGGCAGCGCGAAGCGTTTGGGCAGTGTGATCAATGGCTGTTGAGCGGCGCAGACTTCGGCTGATGCGATCATCATCGCTTCGTTGACCGATACGCCCTCGGACTCTAGTTGGGCGCAGCGTTGGCGCACCGGCTCCCACAGCAGAATCGCGAAAAGAAACGCCGGGGTGATCGGTTTGGATTCACGTATGCGCTGATCGGTATTGGCTAAACCGCGGCTGACGAACGTGATGGGGAACCCCTGATCCTCGCGTGCCAGAGACGTCTCGGTTGCGGGGAAGAGCTGCGCAAAGAGTCCGTAGTGGCGTAGTTTTTCAAACGCCTGCAGGGCGTATCCTGACTGAAAGAGCTTGATCAGCTCATCGAATAGCCGCGCGGCCGGCACGTCCTCGAGTAAATGTCCTAGCTCAAACAGCGGCTGCTCGGTCGCTAGATCGATGTTGAAACCCAGCTTGCAGGCAAAACGCACCGCCCGCAGCATTCTCACCGGGTCTTCACGGTAGCGTTGCTGCGGATCGCCGATCAGTCTGATCTGTCCGTCCCGCAGATCGGTCAGCCCGTCGGCGTAGTCGATGAGAGAGAAATCAGCGATGTCGTAGTAAAGCGCATTGATGGTGAAATCGCGCCTCAGCGCGTCTTCCGCGATCGAGCCATAGCTATTGTCGCGCACGATCATGCCGCTTTCAAGGCGTCGATCTTCGACATCCTGATCGGCCCCACTGCCGCGAAAGGTGGCGACTTCGATGATATCGCGGCCAAAATGAACATGCGCCAGCCTGAAGCGCCGACCGATGAGGCGGCAGTTGCGAAACACCTGTCGGACCTGCTCGGGCGTGGCATCGGTAGCGACATCGAAGTCCTTGGGTTCGCGACCGAGCAGCAAATCGCGCACTCCGCCGCCAACGAGATGCGCGTTGAAGCGCTCTTGTCGTAGGCGATAGAGAACCTTGAGTGCGTTTTCGCTGATGTTGGCGCGCGAGATGGTGTGTTCGGGGCGCGGCACGATCACCGGGGTGGTGGCTTCGGAGTGAGGGTCGGATTCCTGCATGACCGTATTCGTAAGGGGCTTCCTTCTAAGGGTGAGGCGGCATTCGGCCAGGGCGGGAGTTGATCCCTTAGCCCCGCCGATTGGTCGAACGGGTTGTGAGCCGCTTGTGAAACCTATCGCGGTGAGTATAATACGTGATCCTCGATCTCAATACTGCTCTCTTCGTCTAGTGGTTAGGACGCTGGCCTCTCACGCCGGTAACAGGGGTTCGAATCCCCTAGAGAGCGCCAATTCATGAAATCAAGGGCTTTCGCGCATAGCAAAGCCCTTTTTTTATGGCTGGCCGTTTTCCCGAATCAGGCCAAATGCCGCCGTATATTACTGCAGACCCTTATTGTGCAACCGCCACTGGAAGTGGCTCAATAGCCTGGAGCGGATCTTCTTCTCCTTGTGGTTGACGGCGGCGGCGAGGCGTTTTTCGGCCAAGCTGATCAGGGTCTCCTGAGAGCTTCTGGCGTGTTCGTCCTCGGGGACGCGTTGGGTGTAATGGCCGTTCGAGTCCATGTCCCAGGCAGTACGGGTGTCGGCGAACTGGACATCGAGCATCAGACGCAGCTCCTGGCGCAGCTCGAGGTCTTCGACCGGAGCGTGGACCTCCACACGACTGTCGAGGTTGCGCCCCATCATGTCCGCCGAGCCGATGAAATATTCATCCTCGCCGCCGTTGTGAAAGTACATGACGCGCGCGTGTTCGAGGAAGCGTCCGACGATACTAATCACGTGGGCATTCTCACTGATGCCGGGCAGTCCAGGACGGAGGCGGCAGGTATCGCGGATGATGAGATCGATCTGCACACCGGCGCGGCCGGCCTTGTAAAGTGCGCGGGTGATCTCGGCGTCTTCCAGAGCGTTCATTTTCATCTGGATGAGGCCGCTGCCGTCGTGCGCGTGATGCTCGATCTCGCGATTGATCTTGTCGATGATGGCGCGCTTGAGGTTATAGGGCGCGACCAGAAGCTTGCGATAGCTCGGCGGTGGCGAGTAGCCGGTGAGATAGTTGAAAAGCTCGGTGAGATCCTGACCGATGTCTTCGTCGCAGCCGAGCATGCCCAGATCGGTGTAGAGCTTGGCGGTGCCTGGGTGATAGTTGCCGGTGCCGATGTGGTAATAGCGGCGCAGTTGGGCATAGTCGCGGCGCACGACGAAAATCAGCTTGCTGTGCGTCTTCAGCCCCATGACGCCATAGTTGACATGGATGCCTTCGCCCTCCAGCCGGCGCGCCCAGCCGATGTTGGCGGCCTCGTCGAAGCGCGCCTTAAGCTCCACCAAAACCGCGACCTGCTTGCCGTTGTGCGCGGCCTCAATGAGTGAGTCCAGGATGGCGCCGCCCGAGGTGCGGTAGAGCGTCATCTTGATCGCCAGCACCTTGGGATCTTCGGCGGCGGTACGCAGGAAGCGCTCGACCGAGGTACTAAAGGGCTGATAGGGGTGCTGGAGCAGGATCGGCCCGTTCTCACGGATGATGTGGAAGATGTTGCGCCGGTCGTTGGCCAGCAACGGGTGATCGACCGGGCGATGGGGCTTGTCGCGCAGCTCGGGGATGTCGATCGAGGCGATCTCGAACAGATCGCACATTGCCATCATGCCCTCGACCTCAATGACGTCCTGCTCCTCGTTCAGCCCCAGCTCGGCGGCGAGCATGCCGCGATGGATGGGTTCCATACCGGGCTGGATCTCAAGTCGCACGATGGGCGCGAAATGGCGCTCGCGCAGCTCGCTCTCAATCATCTCCAAGAGGTCGGTGGCGGCCTCCACGTCCGGCTCGACGATGGCGTTGCGGGTGACGCGAAACAGCGCGCAGGAGACGAACTCCATACCGGGGAAGAGCATGTCCAGATTGTTGACCATGAGGTCTTCAAGCGTGACATAGGTCTGCGTGTCACCGATCGAGATCAGGCGCCGCGAGACGTCCTTGTTCACCGGAACCTTGACGCGGGCCATATAGATCTCGTTTCCACCGGGGTAGCGCAAGGTCACCAGCAGATTCAGCGTGAGATTGGAGATAAACGGGAAGGGGTGCGCCGGGTCCATCGCCAGCGGCGTGAGCATCGGGAAGATATTGGCGCGAAAGTGCTCGCGCAGGCGCTCGCGGTCGGCTACTGGCAGATCCGCGCAGAGGACGATCTGGATGTCGTGGTCGGACAGCTCGTCCATCAGCGCGATGTAGATACGTCGCTGTTCGGTCTGGAGCGTACGCACCACGCTCTGGCACTCCTTGAGCTGCTGGCCTGGCGTGCGGCCATCCAGGCTCTGGGTGTGCACACTGGCGGCGATCTGCTGCTTGAGTCCGCCGATGCGCTTCATGTAGAACTCATCGAGGTTGTTACTGACGATGGCCAGGAACTTCACCCGCTCGAGCAGCGGGTTGCGCGGGTCTTGGGCCTCATGGAGCACGCGGCTATTGAAGCCGAGCCACGTCAGCTCGCGGTTCAGATAGAGACTGGGGTCATTGAGGTCGATGTCCTCCACAGGCGCGGGAAGGGTGGCGATGAGGGTATCAGCCTCGCTTTCGACCAGGTCGTCGATATGGCTCGTGCTCATGCTCATAATGGGTTTCCAGTTTCCTCGTGGGTTGCGGGCGGTCTGCCTCTCATTTTAAAAATCTGCCCCGGGTCTTGGACATCGACACCAATATATACCCAGAGTGCACGTGTTTTCCGCCTTATTGCACCTCCCAAGCGCCAGAATCGATGATGTCGGCTTGCGGTGATGATCGCCAGACTGCCGAGCGCGAGGATCATCTGGGAGCGATTTCCTCGCCGGGGTAGAATACTGCGCTATGACGCACTCTGATCCAGACGACTTGTTCGATCGGCCGCTCGGGCCAATCAGGCCCTTCGAGTTCGACGCCGATGTCGCACGGGTCTTCCCCGACATGGTGCGCCGCTCCGTACCAGGGTACGCCGAATTGGTCGGGCTTTCCGGTCTTGTGGCGCGCAGGGTCGCGCAGCCGGGTACACGCTGCTATGACCTGGGCTGCTCGTTGGGGGCGGTCACCCGCTCAATCCTGCGCCAAACCGGACCGCAGGTCGAGATCATTGCGCTCGACAATGCGCCCGCGATGATCGACGGGCTGCGCGCGCGTCTTGCCGATGTGCCCGGCGCGGAGCGAGTCGAGGCGCTGTGTGCCGATATCCGAGAGGTGCCGATCGAGCAGGCGTCTCTGGTGGTGTCGAACCTCACGCTCCAGTTCATCCCGGCACCTGCGCGTCTGGATCTGCTGGGGCGTATCCGCGCCGGATTGACTCCGGGCGGCGTATTGATTCTGGCCGAGAAGATCGCGGTCGGTCAGGATCGTGGCGGTGCGCTGCTGACGGCGCTGCACGAGGACTTCAAGCGTGCCAATGGTTACAGCGAGATGGCCATCAGCGCCAAACGTACGGCGCTCGAACGGGTGTTGGTGCCCGATAGCATCGAGACCCACGAACAGCGTCTTGCTGAGGCGGGTTTCGCCGGTGCGACGCGTTGGTTCCAAAGCCTCAATTTTGTCGCCTGGCTGGCATGGACCTGAGTGCCTTCGGGCCTTTTTTGGAGCGTCTGTCGCAAACTCGCTTAGCGCCCTGGCGCACAGCACTGGAAGCGGCTCTCAGGCGACGTCTCGGACCGGGCGCGCATGGCGATCTAGCGCGCTGGGAGGCTGCGCTCGCTGCGCTGCCCGAGCTGCCCGACACTGTGGCCGTACTGGATCAGCCGTGCGTGGGCGCCGTCTCGCGCATCTTGCTTAATCCCGCAACCGAGGTCCGTCTGCGCGCGGCCCTGATGGCGCTGCACCCCTGGCGCAAGGGACCGTTGCGCATCCATGACGTGATGATCGATACCGAATGGCGCTCAGACCTCAAGTGGGACAGATGCGCGGAGGCGATCACGCCCCTCAATGGGCGGCTGGTGCTTGATGTCGGCTGCGGTAACGGCTATCACGCCTGGCGCATGCTCGGTGCCGGTGCCGAGCTGGTCATGGGTATCGACCCGACGCTGCTGTTTGTGGTGCAGTTCCAGGCCCTCAACCGCTATCTTTGTACGGATGCTCTGGCGGTTCTGCCGCTTGGCATCGAAGATCTGCCAAGGGAGCTGAGCGGGTTTGATACGCTATTCTCCATGGGAGTGCTCTATCATCGTCGCTCGCCCATCGAGCATCTGTTCGATCTGTATCGGCTGCTGCGGCCCGGCGGTGAGTTGGTGCTCGAAACCCTGGTCATTGATGCGCCAGGCCAGCAGATCCTGGTGCCGCCGGGGCGCTATGCGGGCATGCGCAATGTCTGGTTCATCCCCAGTGTCGAGGCACTCAAAGTCTGGCTTGGCCGGTGCGGCTTCAAGGCGCTCGAGGTGGTCGATGTGTCCCGAACCAGCAGCGAGGAGCAGCGCTCGACGGCCTGGATGCGCTTTCAGTCACTGGCCGATCAGCTCGACCCAGAGACGCCGACTCGAACCATTGAGGGGCATGCGCCTCCCACACGTGCGCTGTTGATTGCGCAGAGACCCTGAAATAATGCACACAGTTGTCGACACGCTGCAGCGCAAGGGAAAGGTCGAGGAAGACCTCTACTTCGCCAAACAGGATCGCGAACTCTTAGCGCTCTTACATCGCCAGCGCATCAGGTCCCCGCTCGGCGAGCGGATTGTGATCGTCTCGGGTGGTCAGGCTGGGGTGGAGCGCGCCGCGCTTGATGCGGCACTCGCGCTCGGACTGTCTGTTAGCGGTTGGTGCCCGAGGGGCAGGCACGCCGAGGACGGGCCGATCGCGGAGCATTATCCTCTGCTGGAAACGCCGCTGTGTGATGATCTTAAACTCGCGGGACTGAATGTCCGTGATTCTGACGCGACACTCATCCTCTATCGCGGCGCACTCGGTGATGAAACCGCATTGATCGCTCAGCTCTCCAGACGGGGAGGGCGGGCGTTGCTGATGCGTGATCTGAGCAGGGGGGTGGATGTCGTGCCGATCATCGACTGGCTGATCACCAATCGGGTCAGGGCGCTCAATTGCGCCGGTGCGCGTGAGTCCACCGCGCCAGGCATCCAGACGCTGGCGTTGGTGTATCTCAGAGCGCTTTTTGCTGCTTGGTTCGAGCGTGTGACTCCAGATGGCTAGACGCTTCAGGCTCGCCGCCAGCCCCGTCTCGACCCTGCAGGCGACGCCGCTCAACCGTCCCTGGTCGAGTAGCGTCCGACTCGAAGGTGGCCTTATTGAGCCGGGGCTATCTGCGGCTGGACTGGAACAGGTATGACGCCATACGGGACGGCATAGCCACCGCCATAAGGCGCACCGTAACCGTAGGGCGCGCCGCCGCCGTAGCCGCCGCCGTAGCCGCCGCCATAAGGCGCGCCATAGCCGCCGCCATAGGGTGCACCATAGCCGCCGCCGCCATAGGGTGCACCATAGCCGCCACCGTAAGGCGCGCCGTATCCGCTACCGTAGCCATAGCCGTTACCGCGACCATAGCCCCGACCATAGCCGCGCCCACCACCGCCCATGCTCATGTTGAAGTCGCCGTAACCGTCGCCGAACATGTCGCCCATACCGTCTAATATGCCACTGCCGTAGTTGTTACCGTAACCTGGGCCGCCCCACCAGGCGCTCGCGCCAAATGATGCACCGGCAAGAATGGCAGCCGCGGCGAGTCCAGCGAGCGTATTGGTCTTGATCATTTTGATTACCTTGAGGTTCATGAAGCGTTTGATGGAGTAGCGGTCTGGATTCGAGTCCGAACGCCAAAACGGATACCAAGGGAGCCGGCACAGTCTGGGACGAAGAGGGTGTCGGTGTACGTTTCCGAAAGGCTCAATGCTCAGGGAAGGCACATCTGATCGAATGGGTATTTTGATGGCCCTCGACCTAGCATCTGAAGGCCCCCCCCCGGGCGAGACAAAAGGCCGGTTCGGTTCCATTCTTGGCGACTGGAGTATAGGCGTTTGCACCGTTCGTGCGCAAGGCGCAAGGGCTGGGCATCATGCGCTCAGCCGTTCGCCCGGCTCTTGAGGTGTGCCTGACCGTCAATAGAGAGCCGCCGACCCGCGAGCCACACCAGAGCAATGACCGGAACCCCGATCAGGCAAGTAAAGACGAAGAACCCCGGATAGCCGATCCCGTTGACGATCGTGCCCGAATAGCCGCCGAGCAACTTGGGCAGCAGGGTCATGAGCGAGCTGAAAATGGCGTACTGAACGGCCGTGAAGGACACATTGGTCAGGCTCGACAGAAAGGCGACAAAGGCCGCACTGGCGAGTCCGGCGACCAGATTGTCCGCGCCCACCGCGATATACAGTAGGGGCAGGTTGGCTCCGGCATAGGCTAGCACGACGAAGATGAGGTGGGTCGTGGCCGAGAGAATGGCCCCGAGCATCAGGATACGCATCACCCCATAGCGGGTTGCCAGCACGCCGCCGAGCAATCCACCGATGATGCTGACGATCACCCCGAAGGTCTTGACCGCAGTGGCGATTTCGGTCTTGGTAAAGCCGAGATCCTGATAGAAAACATTGGAAATCACCCCCAGCACGATATCCGAGATCCGGTAAAGCCCGATCAGCGCCAGCAGCAGCAGCGCGGTTTTCAGCCCATAGCGCTGGAAGAAATCGAGCGCCGGCTCAATCCAGGTCTCGCGGGCCATGACCCGGTTGATGGCCCCGAGTCTGACCAGCATCCAGCCGACCAACACCGCCGCACCCACTGCGAGCACGAAATGCAGCACCTCCAGTAAAAAGCTGCTCAGAATACCGCCTGCGACGGCAGCTTTCAGTCCATCGAAGAGGGCGTCACTCAAAAAGAAGATCCAGGCGAAAACGCATGCCGTCGCGGCGAAGACCATCATCAGACGCAGATAATCCGTGGGTGCATAGAGCTGCTCACCGGCGCGGTCAGTCACCGGCTCGCGGATCGCCAGCGTGGTGATCAGCCCAACCAGCATGGTGCTGGCCATGATCAGATAGGTCGTGCGCCAGGCTGCATAGCTATAAGCGCCGACCTCAGAACCAAACAGATCCGCCAGATAGAGCGCACCGGCACCGGCCACCACCATGCCGATGCGATAGCCAGCGATATAGGTCGAGGACATCAGCGCCTGAAGTCGCGGGGCGGCGGATTCGATGCGATAGGCATCAATGACGATATCCTGGGTCGCCGCCGAGAAGCCGAGCAGTACGGCCGCCAATGCCATGCGTGTGAGGCTGTCGGAGCCGCTGGCCGGGTCGATATGGGCCATGAGCAGGATGGCGGCGATGATCGCGGTTTGGGCGATCAACAGCCAGGCCCGGCGCCGTCCGAACACACGGGTCATAAAGGGTACGGGCAGACGATCGATCAGCGGCGCCCAGATGAACTTAAACGAGAACGCCAGCGCGGCCCAACTGAAGAAGGTGACCGCGTTGCGCTCGATGCCCGCCTCGCGCAGCCACAGCGAGAGCGAGGAGAAGATCAGCAGCAGCGGGATGCCGGCCGAGAAGCCCAGAAACAGCATGCTGATCACGCGCCGGTCGAAAAAAGCTTTCCACGCGTTTCTCCAGCCAGACTGCTCGACCGTGATGGTGTGTGTCATGGAGTGATCGGTCTGTCCGGTGGATGCGTCAGGGTGTTGACGCGGCGGGACATGCCCTGAATGGACGCAAAGGCCGCGAGCATACAGGCGTGGCTCAGACGGCTCAAGCCGCTGGCACACCCATCACCGCTATCGTGGTCTGGACAGGCACCACGATAGCGAAAGCGTGCACTCAGCGCGAGCGGCTTACCCGGCCTGAACGGCCGCCAGCGCAGTCATATTGAGCAGCCCACGCACCGACGTGCTTGGGGTGAGGACATGGGCCGCGTATGCGGTGCCGAGCAGGATCGGACCAAGCGCGCCACCCTCGTTCATGGCGCGCAGCAGGTTGAAGGCGATGTTGGCCGCGTCCTGGTTGGGCATGATCAACAGGTTGGCGCGTCCCTCGAGCCGCGAGTCGGGGAAGCGCGCCTGACGGCCCACGGCATCAAAGGCAAGGTTGGCGTGCATCTCGCCCTCGACCTCCAGCTCGGGCTCCTGGGCGCGCAGCAGGTGTAGCGCCTGCTTCATCTTGCTGGCGCTGAGCGAGTCGTCACTGCCGAAATTAGAGTGCGAGACGAAGGCGATCTTCGGCACCAGGCCAAAGCGTCTGACCTCAGCGGCGCACAGCCGCGTGATCTCGGCCAGTTCCTCCGCATTTGGGTCGGCCTGCACATAAGTATCGGCGATAAACAACGGGCCGCAGCGCAACACGATGGCGTTCATGGCGGTCAGGCGGCGCACGCCGGGCGCGGTGCCGATGGCTTCATCGACATGCTTGAGGTGGCGTGCGTAACGCCCGACGATGCCGCAGATCATGGCATCGGCGTCGCCGCAGCGCACCATGGTCGCGGCCAGTACCGTGGGGTCGTTGCGGATGTATTCGCGCGCCTCGTCCGGGGCATAACCACGGCGTTTGACCTGGTTGTAGAAGCTCTGCCAGTGGGTGTCGAAGTTGGGGTTTTCACAGGGGATGACGAGATCGAAATCGCGCTCGGGACGGATGCTCAGTCCCAGCTCGGCGAGCCGGTTGCCGATCACCTCGGGGCGACCAATCAGCATGGGGCGCGCAACGCCCTCGGCGACCGCTTGCTGCGCGACCTGGAGCACGCGCTCATCCTCGCCCTCGGCGAAGACAACCCGCTTGGGCGCGGTACGGGCCTGGTCGAAGACCGGCTTCATGGTCATGCCGGTGCGGTAGGCGCGATGGTGCAGTGCCAGACGATAGGCTTCGAGGTCCGCGATCGGGCGCGTGGCCACACCACTGTCCATCGCCGCGTGCGCAACCGCCGGGGCCAGATGCTCCATCAAGCGCGGATCAAAGGGCTTGGGAATGAGATATTCCGGACCGAACTGGAGTTGATGGCCGCCATAGGCGGCGCGCACGATGTCGGATGGCTCGGCCATGGCCAGATCGGCAATGGCGCGCACGCAGGCGACCTTCATGGCCTCGTTGATTTCGCTGGCGCCGCAGTCGAGCGCGCCGCGGAAGATGAAGGGGAAGCAGAGGACGTTGTTGACCTGGTTCGGGAAGTCCGAGCGCCCGGTGGCGATGATGGCATCGGGGCGCGCCTTGCGGGCCAGATCCGGCATGATCTCGGGGACCGGGTTGGCGAGCGCCATGATGATCGGCCGCTCGGCCATGCGCGCCAGCCACTGCGGTTTGAGCACGCCCGCCGCCGACAGGCCAAGGAAGATGTCCGCGCCATCGATCGCCTGCTCCAGGGTGCGTTGGTCGGTCTCGATCGCATAGCGCGCTTTGTAGGGGTCCATCTCCTCGGCGCGGCCTGCATAGATGACACCTGCGATGTCGGTGAGGGTGACGTTCTCTTTGGGCAGGCCCATCGCGACCAGCAGATCGACGCAGGCCAGGGCCGCGGCGCCCGCACCGGCCGTGACCAGTCGGGCTTGGCCGATGTCCTTGCCGACCACGCGCAGCCCGTTGATGATCGCCGCGCTCACGACGATGGCGGTGCCGTGCTGATCGTCGTGGAAGACCGGGATGCCCATGCGCTCCTTGAGGGCGCGCTCGATGATGAAGCAGTCCGGGGCCTTGATGTCTTCTAAATTGATGCCGCCGAAGCTCGGCTCCAGCCGGACCACGGTCTCGATGAACTGCTCCGGGTCGAGCTCGTCGATCTCGATGTCGAAGACGTCGATATCGGCAAACTGCTTAAATAGCACCGCCTTGCCTTCCATCACCGGCTTGGAGGCCAGTGCGCCGATGGCGCCCAGCCCGAGCACCGCCGTGCCGTTGGTGATGACCGCGACCAGATTGCCGCGTGAGGTGTAGTGCGAGGCGTTGAGTGGATCTTTCTCGATCTCCCGGCAGGCCGCAGCGACGCCTGGCGAATAGGCGAGCGCCAGATCGCGTTGATTGGCGAGTGGCTTGGTGGCCTTGATCTCCAGCTTGCCAGGCTTGGGGTAGCGATGATAATCGAGGGCGCTCTGGTCGAATTCGTCCAACATTGGGGTCTCCGGATGGTGAAACTTAGTGGCGAGGCGAGGCCGTTGTCATCGGGGCAAACTACCAGCTTCAACGTTCGCCTGCCTAGCATCAGGTATCATGCTGACTGGACGATTCGAGGTGCTGTCGTTGCTCATGCTTTTCACTGCGCGATTCTCGCAAAAATAGCCGTGCTAAGAACATATATCACGAGTGTATCCGTTGGCCTGCTGCGGGCGGTTAAGTTGGCGCTTGGCGTGCTGTGCCTCATGCTTGTCGGGTGCGAGCAGCGGTCCGATTCACTGATCGAGCTGGGCGGGTCGACCATGGGCACCTACTATTCGGTCAAGGTGGCGCACCCACCCGGAGGGGTGGCCGCCGAGCAGCTACAAGCGCAAGTCGAGTCCGTGCTCGATACGGTTATCGCCGAGATCTCAACCTATGAGGAGACCTCCGAGCTGTCGCGTCTCAACCGCGATCCGAGCCCCGACTGGATTGCAGTCTCAGCGGGTCTGTATCAAGTCATCGCCGAGGGTCAGCGTCTTTCAGCCCTGACCGATGGCGCCTTCGACATCACCATCGGTCCGCTGGTGAACCTTTGGGGCTTCGGTCCAGAGGCACGGCGAGCGCGCGTTCCAAATGCCGCTGAGATCCGGGCCGCACAGGACCGGGTCGGGTGGAATAAGCTCGCGTTGCGCGCCACACCACCTGCCATCCGTAAAGCGCGCGCTGACATCTATATCGACCTGTCATCGCTCGGTGAGGGATATGGGGTCGATCGCATCGCCGCACTGCTCAACACGCAAGGGATCACCGACTACATGGTCGCGATTGCCGGAGCCATTCGCGCCAGGGGCGTAAACGCCAAGGGGCAGCCTTGGGCGATCGCTATCGAGCAACCGATGCCCGATCGGCGTGCCGTGCACCGGGTCGTTCCGATCGCTGATCGTGCGCTGTCGACCTCTGGGGACTATCGTAATTTTTTCGAGCACGAGGGCAGGCGCTACTCACACGAGATCGACCCCGACACGGGCGCCCCGGTCGAGGGCAATCTTGGGTCCGTCACCGTGATCGGCGATACCACGATGGTGGTCGATGGTCTTGCGACCGCGCTGATGGTGCTCGGCGCTCAGCGCGCTCCCGCGCTGGCTGCATCTCAGGGGCTGGCCGCTTACTTCATTGTGCGTGAGGGGGATGATATTCGCGGGTTCGGTTCGCCCGCGTTCCAGCGCTATCTCGCGCAGTAGATCTGGTCTGAATCAATCGACTCTGACTCTTTTATAAATTTAATACAGAGTATTTAGAAATTTGTTTATCTGATCGCACACCATCTCCGCCGCTGGGTGGTACCCGCTTCTTAGCCGCGTGTGAGCGTGGCGCTTTCCTCGCCAAGCCATTGAAAGATCAATGCCCTAAGCCGCTTACCTCCCATGGCGTGCTCCGTTGCCGATGCGGCGAATCGAGTCTTTGCGCCTAACTTTGAACTCCGTCACGGTTTCCTGAACTCGGATAAATCTAGGCGCTCGGCAAAACGTTAGGGTCTTTGTGGTAAAGTTCCGTGCCGTTTTGGCGGCTGATCGGTGCGTCTACTGCTGTATCCCGACGTTGCGATTGGCTGCCTTGTTCGATCGGCTCACACCAACGAATACCCATAACGGGGGGGATGTATATGTCAACTGATTTTATCCTTTGGTTCGCTATCGGCGCTGGGGGGCTGGCCGTTGTATTCGGCCTAGCCGTCGTGGCCTGGATCAACTCACAACCCGCCGGCTCGGAGCGCATGCAGGAAATCGCCTCGGCGATTCAGGCGGGTGCTCGGGCCTATCTCAACCGTCAGTACACCGCCATCGGCATCGTCGGTGCGGTGCTCTTCGTGGCCCTCTGGCTGATGCTCGGCATCCCCACCGCTGGCGGATTCGCGGTCGGCGCGATCCTCTCGGGGTTGGCTGGCTATATCGGCATGAACGTCTCGGTGCGCGCCAACGTGCGTACCGCGCAGGCAGCGACCGTGAATCTCGAATCGGCACTGGCCATCGCTTTCCGCGGCGGTGCGGTGACCGGCATGCTGGTGGTCGGACTCGGGATGCTGGGTGTGGCAGGTTACTTCGCCTTCCTGCGCGGCTCCATCGGTGATGAGGCCGCGCTGCATGCGCTGATCGGGCTGGCCTTCGGCGGATCGTTGATCTCGATCTTCGCCCGACTCGGCGGCGGTATCTTCACCAAGGGCGCTGACGTTGGCGCTGACCTGGTCGGCAAAGTCGAGGCGGGTATCCCGGAAGACGATCCACGCAACCCGGCGGTCATCGCCGACAACGTCGGCGACAACGTCGGCGACTGCGCCGGTATGGCGGCCGACCTCTTTGAGACCTACGCGGTCACCATCATCGCCACCATGCTCTTGGGTGGATTCATGTTCAAGGCCGCCGATGGCAGCCTGGATATGAGCTACGTCATGTATCCGCTCGCGCTGGGTGCGGTCTCCATCATCGCCTCCATCGTCGGTGCCTTCTTCGTCAAGACGAGGGAGGGCGGCAAAATCATGAACGCACTCTATCGTGGCACAGCGGTCGCTGGCGGTCTGGCGTTCATCTTCTTCGCGATCGTGACCGCTCTCATGATGAGCGATCACTTCTTCGCGATGCTGTTCTGCGCCCTCATCGGTCTGGGTTTGACGGCGGCCCTGATGGTGGTCACCGAGTACTACACCGCAACCGAGTACGCGCCCGTGCGCTACGTAGCCGAGGCCTCGCAGACCGGTCATGCCACCAACGTCATCGCCGGTCTTGCCATCTCCATGAAGTCCACCGCGCTGCCGGTGCTCGCGGTCTGTGTCGCGATCGGAGCCTCCTACCTGGCCGCTGATCTCTATGGCATCGCCATCGCGGCCACCGCCATGCTGTCCATGGCCGGCATGATCGTCGCACTCGACGCCTATGGTCCGATCACCGACAACGCCGGTGGTATTGCCGAAATGTCCGGTCTGCCCAGTGAAGTGCGCACCATCACCGACGCCCTGGACGCGGTCGGCAACACCACCAAGGCCGTCACCAAAGGCTATGCCATCGGCTCCGCCGGTCTGGCCGCGCTGGTGCTGTTTGCCGACTACACCCACAACCTGGAAGCAGTCGGTAAGATGCAGGTGTTCGAGCTCTCTGATCCGGCCGTCATCATCGGTCTGTTCATCGGCGGTCTGGTGCCGTATCTGTTCGGCGCCATGGCGATGGAGGCCGTCGGTCGCGCAGCCAGCTCTGTGGTTATAGAAGTGCGCCGTCAGTTCAAGGAGATCAAGGGCATCATGGAAGGCACCGCGAAGCCGGATTATTCGCGCGCCGTCGATCTGCTGACCCGTGCGGCGATCAAGGAGATGATTATTCCCTCACTGCTGCCGATCCTGGTGCCCATCGCGGTGGCATTCGGCATCAACATCCTCATGGGTGACGGCGCCGGTATCCGAGCGCTCGGCGGCATGCTGATCGGCACCATCGTTACCGGCCTGTTTGTGGCCATCTCCATGTGTACCGGTGGCGGGGCTTGGGACAATGCCAAGAAGTATGTCGAAGAAGGCAACTTCGGCGGCAAGGGCTCGGAAGCACACCATGCCGCAATCACCGGAGACACCGTCGGCGACCCCTACAAGGACACCGCCGGCCCGGCCATCAACCCGCTGATCAAGATCATGAACATCGTCGCACTGTTGCTGGTGCCGATACTCTGATCTGGAGACGACTTGGGCAGGGACGCCCGGATGAACGCAAAAGGCGCGGCATTTGCCGCGCCTTTTGCGTTTCGAGACCCAGGATTCGAACCCGCCTGTCAGTCGAGGCGGATTCTATCCATTTAACCGGCGGTGGAGGCTAGGCTCAAGAACGCTTCTCCAGACCAACCGCTGATTTGATCTTCATCCGCCCCCGGATCAGCACGAAGAAGAGCGGCACGAACAGGACTCCGAGCACGGTTGCTGCAACCACTCCGCCCAACACGCCGGTCCCGATGGCATTCTGGCCACCCGAGCCGGCCCCAGTGCTGATGGCCAACGGCAGCACACCGAAACCGAAGGCCAGCGAGGTCATCACGATTGGGCGAATTCGCATCCGTGCCGCCCGCAGTGACGCCGAGACCGCATCCATGCCCTCTTCCTGCAAGGTCTTGGCGAACTCGACGATGAGGATGGCGTTCTTTGCCGAGAGCCCAATGGTGGCGAGCAGTCCGACCTGGAAATAGATATCGCTCGGCAGTCCCCGGCCAGTGGCCGCGACCACCGCGCCGAGCACACCCAGCGGCACCACCAGCATCACCGAGAAGGGCACCGACCAACTCTCATAGAGCGCCGCCAGGGCGAGAAAGACCACCAGCGCGGAGAGTGCGTAGAGCGCCGGGGCCTGAGCGCCCGCCGCGCGTTCCTCAAAGGAGATACCGGTCCACTCCAGCCCGAAGCCGGGCGGTAGTTTAGCGGCCAGTTCTTCCACCACGGCCATCGCCTCGCCCGAGCTCACACCCGGAGCCGGCTGACCCAGAATCTCAGCCGACGGCAGTCCGTTATAGCGTTCCAAGCGTGGCGAGCCATAGGTCCAGTGCCCAGACGCAAAGGCCGAAAATGGCACCATATCGCCATTGGCATTACGCACATACCAGTCATTCAGGTCTTCCGGGAGCATGCGGAAAGGCGCGTCGGCCTGCAGGTAGACCTTCTTGACACGGCCCTCGTGTATGAAATCGTCCACATAGGCACTGCCCCAAGCCACCGCCAGCGTCTGATTGATATCAGCAAGCGACAGTCCGAGCGCGCCGGCCTTGGTGCGGTCAACCTCGACCTGATACTGTGCCTCATCCTCGCGACCATTCGGTCGTACACCCACTAGCTTAGGATGCTGCATGGCCATGCCGAGCAACTGACCGCGCGCAGCAGTCAGCGCATCGTGCCCGAGACCGGCGCGGTCCTGGAGCTGAACGTCCCAGCCGGAGGCATTGCCCAGCTCGATCACCGCCGGGGGTGGAAAGGCGAACACGCGGGCATCGCGGATCTGCGAGAAAGCACGCATCGCCCGGCCGGCGATTGCATCGACCTGAAGATCAGGCTGACCGCGCAGCTCCCAGTCCTTCAGTCGCACAAAACCAATGGCCATATTCTGGCCCTGGCCGCCGAAACTGAAGCCAGCGACCGTGATCAGCTCCTGCACGGCGTCCTGTTCATTCTCCTGGAAGTGGCGCTCGACCTGCTCAAGCACCTCAATGGTGCGCTCGCGGGTCGCCCCAGAAGGCAGCACAACCTGCATGACCAGGATGCCTTGGTCCTCATCCGGCAGGAACGCTGTTTGCATCCGCTCATGCACACCCCAGAGCACCGCGATCAAGACCGCATACACACCAAGGAAGATCCAACGCCGCTTCAAAATACCGCCAACACTCTTCTCATAGAGATCGACCGAGTGTCCGAAGCTACGATTGAACCAGCCGAAAAACCCTTTTCGCGGACCGTGATCGATGGGCTTGAGCAGGGTTGCGGCCAGCGCCGGACTCAGCGTCAGGGCGACCAAAACAGATAACAGCATCGCCGAAACGATGGTGATGGAGAATTGCCGGTAGATCACGCCGGTCGAACCGCCGAAGAAGGCCATCGGCACAAAGACCGCCGAGAGCACCAAAGCGATACCGACCAGCGCGCTGGTGATCTGATCCATCGAGCGGCGTGTGGCCTCTTTCGGAGGCAGCTTTTCCTCGCGCATCACCCGCTCGACGTTCTCGACCACCACGATCGCATCATCGACCAGCAGCCCGATGGCCAGCACCATCGCAAACAGCGTCAGGGTATTGATCGAGAAGCCGAAGGCGGCCAGCACGCCGAAGGTTCCGAGCAGCACCACCGGCACCGCAATGGTCGGGATGAGCGTCGCGCGAAAGTTCTGCAGAAACAGATACATCACCAGGAACACCAGCACCACCGCCTCAAGCAGCGTTTTGATTACCTCTTTGATGGAGATGCTCACAAAGGGCGTGGTGTCGTAGGGATAGACCGCCTCCATGCCGGGCGGGAAGAACGCCGCTAGCTCCTCGACTTTTTTCCTCACGCGCTCGGCGGTCTCGAGCGCATTGGCGCCGGTCGCTAGACGGATGCCCATTCCAGCGGAGGGCTTGCCGTTATGGCGCGCGGTCGTGGTGAAGCGCTCACTGTCGAGTTCGATCCTGGCGACATCGCGCAGCAGCACGGTCGAACCATCGGATTCCGTACGTAAGCGGATACCGCCGAATTCATCGGGCGAATTGAGGCGGCTCTGGACGTTGATCGTCGCGGTGAGCATCTGGCCCTTCTCGGCCGGGACCGCGCCCAACTCACCGGCCGAGACCTGGGCGTTCTCAGCCTCAATGGCCGCCGTGATATCGGTCGGGGTCAGGCCGTATTGATTGAGACGGTCGGCATCCAGCCAGATGCGCATCGCGTATTGCGAGGCGAACAGCGTCAGCTCACCGACGCCGGGAACCCGGCTGATGGTGTCTTTGACCAGGCTCGCGGCATAGTCGCCCAGATCGCCGCTGTCGAGACTGCCATCGCGCGAGACAAAGGCAACCACCATCATAAAGTTGCGTACTGATTTAGAGACCTGAATCCCTTGACGCCGGACCTCCTCGGGCAGCAGGGCAGTGGCCACCTGCAACTTATTCTGCACCTGCATCTGCGCGATATCTGGATCGACGCCGTTGTTGAACGTCAACGTGATGGTCGCAGCACCGGTCGATTCGCTGGTCGCTGACATATAGCGCAGCCCGTCGAGTCCGTTCATCTGCTGCTCGATGACCTGGGTCACCGAGTCCTCTAGGGTTCGGGCGGAGGCACCGGGATAGGTCGCGGAAACCGCGATGGACGGCGGTGCAATGCTCGGATACTGCGACACCGGCAGCGACAGGATGGACAGGACGCCCGCGAGCATGATGACGATAGAAATGACCCAAGCGAAAACGGGTCGGTCAATGAAAAAACGAGCCATATTCGGCGTTCCTCGAGTGCGTTCAGCGTGCCTTGCCGAGGCGACCGATGGTGTTTGATGGCTCCTCGGCCTCGGGGGCCGCGACCGTGGATTCCTCGAAGCGCTCGCTGACATCGACCGCCTTGACCTTGTCCTCAGGCCGTACTTTTTGTGTTCCTTCGACGATCAGACGATCGCCCGCGGCCAGGCCTGAGTTGACCAGCCACTGATCGCCCATGGCGCGATCGGTCTCCAGGGTGCGCAGCTCGACCTCGTCGGTCTGTGTCAGGACCAGCGCGGTCGGATTGCCGCGACGGTCACGTTGGACACCTTGTTGAGGCACCAGGATGGCGTCGGCGCGCACGCCTTCCTCGACCGTGGCGCGCATGAACATGCCAGGCAGAATGACATGATCCGGGTTGGGAAAGGTCGCGCGCAGCGTAACCGCGCCGGTACCCGGATCAACCGTCACTTCGGAGAACTCTAAACGGCCTTCCAGCGGATAACTGCTGCCGTCTTCCAGGATCAGCGTCACGCGCGGCAGATCCCCGTTGGGGCGCTGCAGGCGGCCATCCTCAAGCGCACGGCGCAGCCGCAAAAGCTGGGTGCTCGATTGCGTGAGATCGATATAGATGGGGTCGAGCTGCTGCACCGTCGCCAGGGCCAGATTCTGATTGGCGGTCACCAAGGCGCCTTGAGTCACCGCCGAGCGCCCGATCCGCCCGGCGATGGGCGATGTCACGCGAGTATATTCCAGATTGATCCGCGCGCTGGACAGATCGGCCTCATCGACGGCGACGCTGGCGGCTGCTTCTTTTAGCGCCGCTTCTGCGTCATCGAAGTCCTCTTGGCTGACGGCGCTGGCCTTGACCAGATTGGTATAACGCTTGGCCTTGAGTTGGGCGCGCTCGCGCGTTGCCCGTGAGCGTGTCAGCGATGCTTCGGCACTGTCGTAGGTGGCCTGGTAGCGTGCCGGATCGATCTGATAGAGCACCTGGCCAATGGTGATCTGGCCGCCTTCCTTAAACAGCCGCTCCTGGATGATCCCGCCGACCTGTGGGCGCACCTCGGCGATGCTGTAGGGGCTTGCGCGCGCGGGCAGTTCCGTGGTCAAGGTCACCGAGCGTGCGCGCACGGTCACAACCCCAACCTCTGGGGGCGGCGCGTCTGCGCCCGCGCCCTGCTCGGGTGCATCGCAGCCGAGCAGGGACGCACCGCCGATCAGCGCGAACAGTGCGGCCATCGCTGGCCGACAAGAAGCAGCAATCATCGAGTTCTCCGGGAGAAACCCCGCCGTTCGGGTCGGGGAGATAGCGGCTGCGGGCGTGCAGTCACCATCGATTTTGGTCTGGAAAAAAGTAGATTGAACGTTCATTCTACCGCAATAGGTTAATCTAGAAGTCTGCGGCAGTGACGTCAAGCGCAAACTCTCAACCTGACCGAACCGCAGACCTTTGGAGCATTAGGGTCGGAAGCCACAACGTCGCGAGCCGGCCGTGATAGGAGCGCAGAATGATCGATCACCCAGCGCATGACTCGCCCCGCTGCCAGGCCAGAAAAGATCAGATTCTGGAGGCCGCGACGAGCTGCTTCGCCCGTCGTGGTTTCCACGGGACCAGCATCGCCCAGCTTGCGAAGGCATCGGGCATGAGTCCGGGACACATCTATCACTTCTTCGAGAACAAGGAGTCGATCATCGCCGCGCTGGTCGAGCGCAAACTCGAGCAGTCACTGGCGATGGTCAGCCAGTTTGAAAATGCCGAGGATGTGTTTCAGGCGCTCATCGACCGTGTCGACATCGGTCTCAGTGAAAAGACCAATCTGGACAATGCGGCGTTGGAGCTGGAGATTTTGGCCGAAGCGGCGCGCAATCCGCGCGTCGCGGCCAGCGTGCGCAATGCCGACCGCATCAAGCGCGCGCGTCTGCTCGACGTCCTCGGGCGCGCGAGCCGCGAGCGCGGCAGTGAGCGCGAGGCCAATACCGCCGAGACCGAGATCATCATGGCCCTGTTCGACGGGCTTGCGGTCAGGGCGGTCAATCACCCCGAATTCGACCGCGACGCCTTACTGCCGCTGTTGCGCAAGGCGTTACGGATGTTCGTCTAGCGCCGCTGCAGGGCTCAATCCGCCCAATAGAACGGCTGATCGACCGCCCCATTGGCGGGCACCGTGACCTCCTTGGTCTGTGTCTGACCGGCATTGTCGACCGTCACGACATAGCGGCCAGGGGTCAGGTTGGCGTAAAACCAAGGGCCTTGAGAGACCACCGAGAGCAGCGTGGGTCCGGCGGCATCGTCGATTTTGACCTTGACATCGGCGAGATAGACGCCTGAACCCTGCACGGCAAACAACAGACGCAGATTGAACTTGGACTTGATCTCGTTCATCTCATCGCGCCCGGAAAGCCCGACGCCGCCGCTGATATAAGGCACGCCGCTTGCGACATCGGCTTGCATCGCGCTTTCTGTGGTGGGGGCGGGCGCGCTTGGCGTGCCGGGGGGTATGGCACCGCCCGGGAAAACGGTTCCGGCGGGCAGTAGCGTGTCCTGTTGCAACACGGTTCCCTCGGGATAGAGCGTCGCGCTCGGCACTGCGCCCGGCTCGGGGGCGATCGCCCACTGCGTCGTAGGGTTCTCAGCGCGCCTGGGTTCGGGTGTGACCTGCTCCGTGGATGACTGTGCACACAGGGGGGATGCATAAACACAGATTGCCAGCAGTGGCACCAACGACATCGTCATCTTTACTCTCATGTGCGACCTCGACACCAGATTGCTAAAAGGTTGATCGACTAGCTTAACGTATCCAGTGCTGCAGTATCAGGCAGATCCCGCGTTCGCGGCCCACCGGCACAGCCGCTCCAGCGGCTGGGGAACTGACTCTCGATGACCCCTGAGCGATGGAAGATGGCCACGCCCAGCACATGGCCACGGAAGCAGACCATGATCTGACCGATCGGTGTCGCGCGCGCCTGCTCGGCGCTCGGGGCGAAGCTCTCGCGACGCAGATAGGCATCGCGCTGTGTCGCGCTCAGCTCGAGCCGAAAGCGTGAGACATCGCGCCCGATCAGCAGCGCCCCGGCGGTGGTCGGCTTAGGTGGGCGCGTGTTGGTGCGGTGGAAGAACAGACCGCTGCACTCGGCACACGGGACGGCGGGCGGGCGATGATCCGCCGCCATCAGGTGCAGACCGCGACGGCTCTGGCGGTTGACCCGGTATCCGCGCCAGTAGTCGGTCGGAAATCCGTACTTGGCATCCAGTCCGTCCAGCCACTCCTCGTGTCCGGTATCTTGCATCGCCGCAGTCTCTGGCTCTGGGTCGGCTGGCAGGTCGGCGCACTTCTCCAGCACGGCAATGAAGAAGCCGCCGGTATCGTTGTGATGGGGCCATAGACGCACGCAGTGCCCGAGTTCCGGCGCGAGCCGCGCGCCGCCCCAGTCGGTAACGCCCGGTCGGGTCACGAAGCCCGGAACGGACACCGGAACCAGCCTCAGCACATCCGGAAATTCAGCCAGGATGTCGGCCACCACCAGCTCATTCTCCTCCGGGGCGAAGGTGCAGGTGGAATAGAGGATGCGCCCGCCGGGCCGACAACGCTGCACCGCCTTGCGCAACAAAGCGCGCTGGCGCGGTCCCAAACGCTCGGAATTGACCGGATCGAGTCTGTGCAGCAGGGACGCGTTGCGTCTCAGCGTGCCCTCGCTCGAGCAGGGCGCATCGACCAGGATGCGGTCGAACTGCCCGCTGGCCGAGGGCCAGTTGGCGGCATCGGTGCAGGTCGTGGTGACATTGACGACACCCAACCGGTCGAGATTGCCCTGTAGCGCCTTGATGCGCATGTAGGAGATATCGTTGGCGACCAGGGTGCCTTGATTGCCGAGCGCAAAGGCGATCTGCGCGGTCTTGCCACCGGGGGCCGCGCACATGTCGAGCACCCGCTGACCGGGCGCGAGATCCAGCAGCGTGGCGGGGAGCTGCGAAACGACCTCCTGAGCATGCGCCAGACCGACGCAGTACCACCAGTGCTGACCCGCGCGCACTCGTGCCGGTAGGCTGAGCGCATTCGCCAGGCCCGGAACCGGTGTCGGCTCCAACCCGTGCTCGCCGAGCAGGTCGGCGAGTTCGCGCACGCCGATGCGTGTCGGATTGACCCAGACGCAGCCGCCCAGCGGACGGCACAATGAGTCGGCGAAGGCGTCCCAGTCATCGACCAGATCCCGGTAGCGTGCCAGTGGCGATGCTGCGATATCGGCCGGGGTATTGCGTGAGGCCTCGCTGTCGCGGGTCGTGCGTTTACTCATGTCGAGCACCTTAGCTCTTGTCTGCGCGCACGGCGAAGTTCGCCTCTTATGGTCACTCGTTAAAGACAAACGGCCTAAGCTCGAAAGAGCCTAAGCCGTTTTATTTGGTGCGCCCTGCGCGACTCGAACGCGCGACCACCTGATTAAAAGTCAGATGCTCTACCAGCTGAGCTAAGGGCGCGAAAGGAGGATAATTATAGAGAACAACCGAGTGGTTTTTCTGAAATTTGGTGCCCAAGGGCGGAATCGAACCACCGACACGCGGATTTTCAGTCCGCTGCTCTACCAACTGAGCTACTTGGGCAAACGCTGAACTCGCCGAGTCGAGCTGGGAATTAAATCAACCGGCATCCGCCTTGTCAAGCAGGCAAGGTCAGTAATTGAAGTTCGTCTTCCTCGGGGCTATGCTTGGCGACTGTGTTTTTTCCACCGAGACAGGCCATGCTCGCCAAAACTCTCTACGATAAACTCTGGGACGAGCACGTTGTGCGTGTCGACGACAATGGCACGGCCTTGCTCTATATCGACCGCCAGTTGATCCACGAGGTCACCTCTCCGCAAGCCTTCGAAGGTTTGCGTCTGGCAGAGCGCACGCCATGGCGCGTCTCAGCCAATCTAGCCGTGCCCGATCATAATGTCCCGACAACGGATCGCGCCGCCGGTATCGCCGATCCGGTCTCGCGGATTCAGGTCGAGGCGCTGGGTTCGAACTGTCGGAGCTTCGGCATCACCGAGTTCGGCATGGGCGACAAGCGCCAGGGTGTCGTCCATATCATCGGTCCCGAACAGGGCTTCACTTTACCCGGAAGCACCGTGGTGTGCGGCGATTCCCATACCTCCACCCACGGTGCCTTTGGTGCGCTGGCATTCGGGATCGGCACATCTGAAGTCGAGCATGTGCTGGCGACCCAGTGTCTGCTCCAGCGCAAGTCCAAATCCATGCTGATCAGTGTCGACGGCGTCTTGGGCGCTGGCGTGACCGCCAAGGATATCGTGCTGGCCATTATCGGCGAGATCGGCACGGCGGGTGGGACTGGCTATGTGATCGAATTCGGCGGCGAGGCCATTCGCGCCCTATCCATGGAAGGACGCATGACGGTCTGTAATATGACCATTGAGGCTGGTGCACGCGCCGGGCTGATCGCCGTCGACGAGAAGACCGTCGAATTCATGCGCGGCAGACCCTATGCGCCGAAGGGCGAGCTGTTCGAGCAGGCTGCGGCGCATTGGCGCACCCTGGTCAGTGACGCCGGTGCCGCATTCGATCGCGTGATCCATCTCGATGCAGCCACCATCAAGCCTCAGGTGACCTGGGGAACCTCACCCGAGATGGTTCTGGCAATCGATGGTCGGGTGCCGAACCCCGCCGACGAGTCCGATCGAGTCAAAGCCCAGGGTATCCAGCACGCGCTCGACTACATGGGCCTGGAAGCCGGTACGCCCATGACCGAGATCCGGCCCGACACGATTTTCATCGGCTCCTGTACCAATGCCCGGATCGAGGATCTACGCGCTGCAGCCCAAGTGGCCAAAGGGCGCAAGGTCGCCGAGGGGATCAAGTTGGCGATGGTGGTGCCAGGCTCGGGTCTGGTCAAAGAACAGGCCGAGGCCGAGGGGCTCGATCAGATCTTCCTCGCGGCCGGATTTGAGTGGCGCGAGCCAGGCTGTTCGATGTGTTTGGCGATGAACGCCGACCGGCTCGCACCGGGCGAGCGCTGCGCGTCGACCTCCAACCGCAATTTCGAGGGTCGTCAGGGGCAGGGCGGTCGTACCCATCTGGTCAGCCCCGCCATGGCCGCCGCCGCTGCGGTGACCGGACATTTTGTCGACGTGAGGGATCTCTGATGGATGCGTTCGAAAACTTCACCGGTGTCGTGGCTGCGATTGATCGGGCCAACATCGACACCGATGCGATCATCCCCAAGCAGTTTCTCAAGAGCATCAAGCGCACCGGCTTCGGCCCTTATCTGTTCGACGAGTGGCGCTATCTCGATCATGGCGAGCCGGACATGGATTGTACCAACCGACCGCGCAACCCCACGTTCGTGCTCAATGATCCGCGCTATGCCGAGGCCCAAATCCTGCTGGCGCGCGAGAACTTCGGCTGCGGCTCATCGCGCGAGCATGCCCCCTGGGCGCTCGCCGATTTCGGTTTCAGGGTGATCTTGGCGCCGAGCTTCGCCGATATTTTCTTCAACAACTGCTTCAAGAACGGTCTGCTGCCGATCGTGCTCGACCGGGCGACCATCGACGATCTCTTTGCGCGCGCCCAGGGTGAGACGCCACTGAGCATCGCTGTCGATCTGCCCGCCCAGACCCTGACACTGAGCGATGGCCGCAAGATCACGTTCCAGATCGACTCAGGCAGCAAGCAGCATTTGCTCGAAGGTCTCGACGATATCGCGCTGACCCTGCGCGAAAGCGATGCCATTCGAGCCTATGAGGCGCGTCGCAAACGCGAAGCGCCCTGGCTGTTCCTTGCTGCCTAGCGCGTGGGACACATCGATTTACACCGGAGAGAGATTTGAGCAAGAAGATTCTGGTCGTCGCGGGTGACGGCATCGGACCCGAGATCGTTGCCGAGGCGATGAAGGTATTGGACGTGCTGCAGTCGGATGGCACGCTCGAGCTGAGCGTCGAGAACGCTCTGATCGGTGGCGCAGCTTACGATGCCGCTGGCGATCCACTGCCGCAGCAGACGCTGGACGCGGCCAAGGCGTCCGATGCCGTGCTGCTTGGGGCCGTCGGTGGTCCGCAGTGGGAGTCACTACCGATTGCCAAACGGCCTGAAAAAGGGCTGCTCGGGCTGCGCGCCGAACTCGGGCTGTTTGCCAATCTGCGTCCGGCGATCCTCTATCCGCAGCTTGCCGATGCCTCGACACTCAAGCCAGAGATCGTCTCCGGGCTGGATATCCTGATCGTGCGCGAGCTGACCGGGGGCATTTATTTCGGTCAGCCCAGGGGTGTGGAAACCCTGCCCTCCGGGGAGCGTCGGGGTGTGAACACCCTGGTCTATACCGAATCCGAGGTCGAGCGCATCTGCCGCGTCGCCTTCGATATCGCTATGAAGCGCGGCAAGCGGGTGTGCTCGGTCGACAAGGCCAATGTGCTCGAATGCACCGAGATGTGGCGCGAGGTCGCAATCAGGACTGTCGCAGACTATCCAGAGATAGAGCTAACGCACATGTATGTCGACAATGCCGCCATGCAGTTGGTGCGCGCACCCAAGCAGTTCGATGTGATGGTGACGACCAACATGTTCGGCGACATCCTCTCGGACTGTGCGGCCATGCTCACTGGGTCCATCGGCATGCTGCCGTCGGCGTCCCTGAACGCTGCGGGGCAGGGCATGTACGAGCCTATTCATGGCTCCGCCCCGGACATTGCCGGACGCGGTGTCGCCAATCCGCTCGCGACCATCCTCTCGGTGGCTATGATGCTGCGCTATTCGCTGGACGCGCCGGCTGCGGCCGAGCGGATCGAGGCCGCAGTCTCGCGGGTCTTGGATCAGGGTCTGCGCACGGCCGATATCATGTCTGCTGGCATGCGTCAGGTGGGTAGCAGTGAAATGGGCGATGCGGTGGTCGCGGCGCTCTGAGGCGTCAATGACCCGGCTCTGAGCGGTCGGGTTTCTCGCGGAGAAACTGATGATCAAACGGGTTGGATTCGTCGGCTGGCGCGGAATGGTCGGTTCTGTCCTGATGGACCGGATGCGCGCAGAGAATGATTTTGTGCGGATCGCCGAGCCGGTCTTCTTCACGACCTCCCAGGTCGGCGAGCCTGGTCCCGACATCGGTCGCGGCGCCACGCCGCTGCGCGATGCGCAGTCCCTGGAGGCGCTGCGCGACATGGATGTGATCCTGACCTGTCAGGGCGGCGATTACACCAAGGCAATCTATCCTCAGTTGCGTGACTCGGGCTGGGATGGCTACTGGATCGATGCCGCCTCGACGCTGCGCATGGAGTCTGACGCGACCATTATCCTGGATCCCGTCAATGGGGCTGTCATTGATGCGGCACTCGCTGCTGGCCGGCGTGATTTCATCGGCGGCAACTGCACCGTGAGCCTCATGCTCATGGCTATCGGTGGGCTTTTTAGGGCCGGTCTGGTCGAGTGGGTCAGCGCCATGACCTATCAGGCCGCATCCGGCGCGGGCGCGCAGAACATGCGCGAACTGCTCGCTCAAATGGGCGCGTTGCATGCTGCAGCGCAGCCGCTCCTGGATGATCCGACCTCAGCGATTCTCGACATCGATCGACAGATCACCGAGCACATGCGTGGGGCGCGCTTCCCCATGACCCATTTCGGCGTGCCGCTGGCGGGCAGCTTGATTCCCTGGATCGACACACAACTCGATAACGGACAAAGTCGCGAAGAGTGGAAAGGCCAGGCCGAGACCAATAAAGTCCTTGGCATCAGCGAGAACCCGGTTCCAATCGATGGCGTCTGTGTACGCGTCGGAGCCATGCGCTGTCATAGCCAGGGACTGACCATCAAGCTCACGGAAGATGTTGATATTCCAGAAATCGAACGCCTGATCAAAACATCCAATGAATGGGTGAGGCTGGTGCCGAACGATCGCCAGCAGACCATGCGCCAGTTGTCGCCAGCGGCGGTCACGGGCACGCTTGAGGTGCCCGTGGGTCGCTTGAGAAAAATGAACATGGGCAAGCACTATCTGTCGGCGTTCACGGTCGGCGATCAGCTTCTTTGGGGTGCGGCGGAGCCGCTCAGACGAATGTTGAATATCCTGATGGATCGTGTGAGTGAGGATTGAGTCGACCAGATGCGATTGGTGAAACGCGGCCAATCGGATCATCGAGCTGGTCTCAATTTAGAGTTATTCGCGATTTAATTATAGTGATGCACAGCTCAAATCTAGCGTTGCGGATGGACTAGAATCCACATCGGCTCGTCTTTGCGAGCGAGGCGCTTCTGTCGTGTTGATGGGGTGCTGTTTGGAGCGGCCCGGGTGGTTTGATGTTCGAGGGATTTGATGGCTCGAAGGCGGACTATTGAGGACTGCGTGGATTAACGTCATTGCGTCGTGCATGAGGGAGGAAGATGTCTCGCAAGCTCATTTTAGCGTCGTCCGTTGCCATGGTCTTGGCCGGCACCGATGCCTCCGCCCTTGGTTTGGGTGGTCTCAATACACAATCAGCTCTGAACCAACCGTTTCGAGGCCAGATCGAGCTTGAGGATGTCCAGGCCGCTGAGATTGACTCGGTGAGCGCAACCATCGCTTCGCAGGACGCCTTCGACAAGATTGGTATCGAGCGCTACTACTACCTGACACGTCTTACATTCACTCCGGAGGTCACGCCGCAGGGCAAGGCGGTGATTCGGGTCTCGAGCAAAGACCCCATCCGCGAGCCTTACATGGACTTTCTCGTCTCGGTCGTCTGGCCGACTGGTCAGTTGGTCAAAGGATATGCCGTTCTGCTCGATCCGCCCGCGCTGTCCAAGCAGTCTGCCCCAGCGGTGCGCTCGGCGAGCGCCGATAGCGTTGCGAGCGGCTCCCGAAGTGTCGCCGCTCAGGCCGCGGGAATTGGGCGACCCGGTACATACATTGCCGCGCCGGGCGAGGGCTTTCCGATCTACGCTGGGCCTGTCGCCAACGGCATGGGTCTATGGGCCTTGGCGCTTGACAAGGCGCCCGCTGACGCCACCGCCGCTCAGGCGGCCATGGCGCTCTACCGCAATAACCAGAACGCCTTTATTCGTGGCGACATCAACCGGTTGATCGCCGGAAAGACGCTCGTCATTCCCAGTAGGGCCGAATTGTTCGCGCTCGATGCCGAGGCCGCACAGCGCGAATACCGCGCCGGATTGCGTGGACGCGCCCAGTATCGTGAGCCAATCACCGATGTCGCGTCGATCTCGTCATCACGCCTGCAACTGAGCGGTACGCGCGAAGCCCCGGGAGACAGTGCTGGGTCGCTCGCCGCGGCGAGTGCGCCTGCTGCCCGGCAAGATCTCATGCTGGCGCTCGAGACCAGCGAGAGCACGCGCCAGGAAGCCGTTGAGCTGCGCGGTCGGGTCAAGGAGCTGGAGTCCCAGCTCGAAGACATCCAGGCGCTGCTCCAGTTGCGCAATGCCGAGCTGGCGCGGATGCAGGGGGTCGAGCCGGTACCGGGGAGTCTGGCCGAGCAGCCCCAGGTCGCGCTGGAGACCACGCAAGATGTGCAGCCGATCGAGTCTGCGGCCCAGCCTGAGTCGGTCTCCGAACCGGACGCGATGCTGGACCCGGCCGCCGAATCGGTCGCGATGTTGGATGAGGAATCCACCAACATTGCAGGAGATGAACCCGCCAGCATCGATCCGTCGACGGTGATCGAGTTAGAGGACGCCCTAGAGTCGCTGGATGCTGCATTGGCGGAGGAAGAAACCGGCACCGCGCCCGCGCTGATTCCAGTCCCCGTGCCGACACCTGTCGTCATTGAGACCACTGAAACCGAGGAAGTCGTCGAGGTCGCCGTCGTGCCAGCCGATGAGTCGGCTCAGGCGGTTGCAGGTGGTACGCCAGACTCACTGGAGACGAATTCGACTTGGCATTCGCTGCTTCTCCCGCTGGCGGCCTTGGCTGGGGTGACGGCGCTCGGCATCATGGCCTTTTCCTGGATCACGACGCGTCGTCGGCGTGAGGAGGAAGCGCTCGAAGACTACGAAGAAACCGGTTTCTACGATACGCTTGACGTGGCCACCGAACCCCGCTCGTCCCTCCTGACGGAGGACGACTCCAGGGCCGACGATCAGCCGCTGTCCGAATCGTCTTCGGCGCACCCCCGTGATACGGATGGTGAGTCGGAGTCGAGCCTGACGACAATATCTTCGCTGAGTGGCTTTGACGCCGAAACCGATGAAGCCGACGTCCTGTCCGAGGCGGATATCTATATCGCATACGGGCGTCACGGCGAGGCCCAAGAGCTTCTAAAAGCCGAGTTGCAACGCTTCCCCGAGCGGCAGGATGTCCGGTTCAAGCTCGCCGAGTCGTTCGCCGCAGACAAGGATCTTGATGCGCTCGACGGCGTGATGAAAGAGCTCCAGTCCGCTGGCGGAGCTGCGCTGGAGCCAGCGTTGTGGGCGAAACTGCAGTCTCAGCGCGAATATTTGAAAACGGGCGCGGCGGCTGCTCCGGCTTCTGAGCAAGCGCCGATCGCAACGCGTCAGGACTCGCTCAGCCTCGGATCGGATGATGCGTTCTCACTCGACATCAGCGATGTTCAACAAGCATCCGAGCCTACGGAGCGCTCGGGTTCCAGTGGCCGCTTGGACTTGGGCCTAGACCTGGATAGGGGCGGCGAGCCACCAGTCGAAGCCAGCCTCCCGGATAGCGGCTTCTTGCGCGACTCATTCGGCGACGCGATGACGGTCGCCACCTCTGACCGGGCCGATCTCGCACAGCGTCGGCAAGATGAAGATACCGAGCTGGAAATGACTCTGGAAGAGCACAAGGTCGAGGATGTCGACGACCTCGACTCGATCTTCGACTCTGGCATGAGCGAGGGGTCGGCGTCGACGCCTCAAACGGATGAGGCAAGTGCTCCAGGCGATCTGCCATCTTCACAATGGCAGCAGGTCGATTCAGAAATCTGGGACGAGACGGCAACCAAACTCGATCTGGCACGCGCCTATATTGAGATGGACGACAAGGAGGCCGCTCGAGAAATTCTCGAGGAAGTGGTCGTGGAAGGCCGTGATGAGCAGCAGGCCGAAGCGAAAGCCTTGCTGGAGACTATGGCGTGAGCCGACGGAGGAGGCGGTTTTGACTCCAATACTTCCGCGATGAGACAGGTGTGGTCTGATCAGGCCGGAGCGCGACGCGCTCCGGCCGTCTGCGTTGTGGGCGACACAACTTGATCACCGGTCGAATCGCGATGGGTGTCGAATACGATGGCAGCGACTTCCATGGCTGGCAGACACAAGTGGGCGTGCGTAGCGTCCAGTCATGTCTCGAGGCCGCCGTGGGTCGGGTCGCCGACCATGCGATCGGGTTGCACTGCGCCGGTCGCACGGACGCCAGGGTGCATGCGATCGAGCAAGTCGTGCATTTCGATACCACGGCGTCTCGGAGCGAGCGCTCCTGGGTGCTGGGCGCCAACGTGAATTTGCCCCCGGACGTTGCGGTGCGGTGGGCGCATCCAGTCGATGAGCGCTTCCATGCCCGCTTCAGCGCCGTTGCGCGCCACTATCGCTATCAGATCATGGTCAGGCGCACACGCTCGCCGCTGCTGCGCAGTCGCGTTGCGTGGGTCCATGCGCCGCTGGATGCGGCGCACATGCAGGCCGCTGGCAGTCATCTGGTCGGCGAGCATGATTTTTCGAGTTTCCGCACTGTCGCCTGTCAGGCTAAAAGTCCCGTGCGCCGGATTCATTATCTGCGTATCGTCGAGCAGGATGGATTGTTCACGATACATGTTGGCGCCAACGGCTTTCTGCACCATATGGTGCGCAATATCGCCGGGGTCTTGATCGCGATCGGGCGTGGCGAGGCATCCGTGGACTGGACCCAAGCGTTGCTGCACGTGCGCGACCGCACACGCGGCGGCGTGACCGCGCCGCCGCAGGGACTCTTTTTGGTGAAAGCGGATTATCCAAGCGAATTCGCGCTCCCTCAGAGCTAATCAGCAGACCCGCCAGACGCTTTCACTTTGAATTCATGCCGTTTCGCTCCAAGTATGTTCGCCTATGATCCGCACCCGGGTTAAAATCTGCGGTTTGACACGCACCTGTGACGTCAAGACGGCTGTCGCCGGCGGGGCCGACGCACTTGGCTTCGTGTTCTATCCGCCCAGTGCGCGTGCCGTCACACCAGAGCAGGCAGCCGGTCTGTGCGCGTCCCTGCCGCCTTTCGTGACGACGGTCGGGCTGTTCGTCGATGCCACCTCAGACGCGGTCGAGGCGACATTACAGCGGGTTGCGCTCGATCTGCTCCAGTTCCATGGCGATGAGTCCCCGGCGTTTTGTGCCAGTTTCGGGCGGCGCTGGATCAAGGCGCTGCGGATGCGCCCCGGTATCGATCTGTACGCACAGCGGGAACACTATGCGGGGGCCGATGGTCTGCTACTGGACACCTTTCAGCCGGGTCGCGCGGGCGGCACCGGACAGCGCTTCGATTGGGACCGGATTCCCCAGTCCATCGCCCCGGATATCATCCTGGCCGGCGGACTCGACGCCTCCAATGTCGCCATGGCCATTGACCAGGTACGACCCTATGGTGTCGATGTCAGTGGCGGTGTCGAGTCGGCCAAAGGCATCAAAGACGCGGAACTGATTTTCGCCTTCATGCAAGAGGTAAGAGATGGCGACACACGCCGATGACAACCATGCGCTCGGCCAGAAGCCGGGGCACGATGCGGTCTACGAGATGCCGGATGCGGCGGGTCACTTCGGACCTTATGGCGGGATGTTCGTCCCCGAGACCCTGATGTACCCGCTTGAGGAGTTGCGTCTGGCCTATGAACGCTGCCGCACCGATCCCGAGTTCCAGGCCGAACTCGACGCGGACCTGCGCGATTATGTCGGACGCCCGTCGGCGATCTATCACGCCGAGCGCTGGAGCCGTGAACTCGGCGGCGCCCAGATCTTTCTCAAGCGCGAGGATCTCAATCACACCGGCGCGCACAAGGTCAACAATACGGTCGGGCAGGCATTGCTCGCCCGGCGTATGGGCAAGACGCGCATCATCGCCGAAACCGGAGCCGGTCAGCACGGCGTCGCCAGCGCCACCGTGGCCGCTCGGCTGGGACTTGAATGCGTGGTCTATATGGGCGAGGTCGACATCGCCCGTCAAGAGGCCAACGTGTACCGGATGCGTCTGCTGGGTGCTGAGGTGGTCGCCGTCAAGTCCGGTTCGCGCACCCTCAAGGATGCGCTCAACGAGGCGATGCGCGACTGGGTCACCAACGTCGACAACACCTTCTATATCATCGGAACGGTCGCCGGTCCGCATCCCTATCCGATGATGGTGCGCGACTTTCAGGCCGTCATCGGTCGGGAGGCACGCGCACAGATGCTTGAGCGCACCGGGCGTCTGCCGGATGCGCTGGTGGCCTGTGTCGGGGGCGGATCAAACGCCATCGGGCTATTTTATCCGTTCATCAATGATGCCGAAGTTGCCATCCACGGCGTCGAGGCCGCAGGCGAGGGGTTGCCGAGCGGTCATCATGCCGCCCCGCTCTGTGCCGGTAAGCCGGGTGTCCTGCATGGCAATCGCACCTATCTGATGGAAGATTCCAACGGACAGATCATCGAGACCCACTCCATTTCGGCTGGTCTCGACTACCCTGGCGTCGGCCCTGAGCATGCCTGGCTCAAGGACAGCGGACGCGCCCATTACGATTCGATCACCGATGATGAGGCGCTCAGTGCCTTCCATCACCTGACCCGAACCGAGGGGATCATCCCGGCGCTGGAGTCCAGCCACGCACTGGCCTATGCGCACAAGCTCGCGCCCACCATGCGCACGGATCAGACGATTCTGATCAACCTGTCCGGGCGCGGAGACAAAGACATGCACACGGTCGCACGTCACGACGGGTTGGTCTTATGAGCCGTATCGCCGCACGATTCGAGCAGTTGAAACAGCAAGGCCGCACCGCGCTCATTCCTTTCGTGACCGCTGGCGACCCAAGCCCAGAGACGACCGTCGCCCTGATGCACGCGATGGTCGCCGCCGGGGTCGATATCATCGAGCTGGGTGTGCCGTTCTCTGATCCCATAGCCGATGGCCCGGTCATACAGCGCGCCACCGAGCGTGCGCTCGCCAAGGGTGTGCGACTGATCGATGTCCTCGCCATGGTGCGTGCGTTCCGCGAGTGCGATGCACAGACGCCAGTGGTCCTGATGGGCTATCTCAACCCGATCGAAATCATGGGCTATGCGGCGTTCTCCCAACAGGCCCAGGCGGCCGGTGTGGATGGCGTTTTGATTGTGGACCTGCCGCCGGAAGAAGGCCATGAGCTGGTGTCGCTGATGAAGGCCCAGGGAGTGGACCTGGTGTATCTGCTCGCGCCGACCTCCACCGAGGCGCGGATCGCCCTGATCGGCGAGCTGGCATCCGGTTTCGTCTACTATGTCTCGATCAAGGGCGTGACCGGCGCCGCACATTTGGATACTGACGATGTCGCCAGGCATGTCGCCACCATTAAATCCATCATCCCGCTGCCGGTCGGTGTCGGTTTCGGGATCAGCGACGCTGAGACGGCCGCGCGTGTCGCTCAAGTGGCCGATGCCGTCATCGTCGGCAGCGCCCTGGTGAGCCGTATCGAGGCGCTGGTTGAAACACCCGAGCGCATTCCAGAGACGATCGCCGATTTTCTCGCGACGCTGCGTACCGCAATCGACACACCCAGCACCTGATCGGCATTCTCCCTCCTCCAGCAGACCCAGATTGAAGCAGGTGGCACATGAAACAGGCGATGGACAAGGGCAAGAGTTGGTTCGAGAAGCTCATCCCGAGCCGCATTCGCATCGAGGCCAGCACCAAGCGCGCGGTGCCGGAAGGCGTTTGGGCCAAGTGCCCCGGCTGTCACGCGATCCTCTACCGGGCCGAACTCGAGCGCAATCTCGAAGTCTGTCCCAAGTGCAGCCATCATAATCGTCTGAGCGCGCGCAAGCGTCTCGAGGCGTTTCTCGACCCTGAAGCGACCGAGGAGATCGGCGAGGCGCTGGAGTCGCTGGACCCGCTCAAGTTCAAGGATTTGAAGAGATATCGGGATCGCCTCGTCCAGGCGCAGAAGCAGTCATCCGAGAAAGAAGCCCTGATCGTCATGCGCGGTCTGCTCAAGGATGCGCCCATCGTCGCCGCGGCGTTCGAGTTCGAGTTCATGGCAGGCTCGATGGGATCGGTCGTCGGCGAGCGTTTCGTGCGCGGGGTGGACGCAGCGCTTGAGCAAGATTGCCCCTATGTCTGCTTCTCCGCGAGCGGCGGCGCGCGCATGCAGGAAAGCCTTTTTTCATTGATGCAAATGGCCAAGACCAGCGCGGCGCTCGGCAAACTGCGCGAGCGGGCGCTGCCTTTCGTCTCGGTGTTGACGGACCCGACCATGGGCGGCGTGTCGGCGAGCCTGGCCATGCTCGGTGATCTCAACATCGCCGAACCCAATGCGCTCATCGGCTTCGCCGGACCCAGGGTCATTGAGCAGACGGTGCGCGAGAAACTGCCCGAGGGGTTTCAGCGCAGCGAGTTTTTGATGGAGAAGGGCGCCCTGGATATGATTCTCGATCGGCGCGATCTGCGTGAGCGCATCGCCGATCTCCTGGCGATCCTGACTGCGCGTCCGCGTTACTGTCGCGCTGTCGTTGTGGTCTAAAACAGCGCGTGATGGACGCATCTGATCGGCATCACTGCAAAGCGCCAAGCCCGTTCGTGTCGAACCAACCCGACCCGCAGGTGCTTCGGTGAGTTCAGAGCCTTTACCAGACGCTGACGGCGCTCAGGCGCGTTTCCCAACGCTCGATGCCTGGCTCGCATGGCAAATCACGCTGCACCCCAAACAGATGGATCTCGGCCTGGAGCGCGTCGCCACCGTCTGGGGTCGGCTGTGTCCCACGCCGTTGCCCTTCCCGGTCATCACCGTTGGCGGGACGAATGGCAAAGGCTCTTGTGTCGCCATGATTGAGGCGATGGTCCTGGCGGGCGGATACGTCTGCGCGAGCTACACCTCGCCACATCTGCTGCGTTACAACGAGCGTGTGCGTGTGGGCGGCGAACCCGTCTGCGATGCACGTCTGTGCGAGGCGTTCGAGCGCATCGATCGGGCGCGCCAAGAAATCACCTTGACCTATTTCGAGTTCGGCGCACTCGCCGCGCTGGACATCTTTCGCCATGAACGCCCGGATCTGGCCGTGCTCGAAGTCGGTCTCGGCGGTCGGCTCGATGCGGTCAACATGATCGATGCGGATGTCTCGGTGGTGACCAGCATCGGTCTCGATCATACTGCCTGGCTGGGCGAGACGCTCGATGAGATCGCCCTCGAGAAGGCCGGCATCTTCCGCGCTGGACGGCCTGCGATCATCGGTCAGCGGGATGCGCCGCAAGCACTGCGTCGCGAGGCCGAGCGTATCGGGGCCTGTCCGATCCAGCTCGGGCATGAAATCGCACACGAGCACAGCGCCGCCGGCTGGATGCTGCGCGGGCAGGGGGGGCAGCGGCTCAGCTTGCCGATACCGGTGCTGCGCGGAGGCTTTCAGCTCGATAATGCAGCGGCGGCGGTCACTGCGCTCGAGTGTCTGCATGATCGCCTGCCGCTGGCGGCCAACGCGCTGCGCATCGGTCTGCAACGCGCCCAGTTGGCCGGGCGCTTCCAGGTGATCCCCGGCACGGTGACGCTGATTCTGGATGTTGCCCATAACGGTGAGGCCGCACAGGCGCTGGCGGGCAATCTCGGCGCCTTTCAGCACACCGGGGCGATCCGTGCGGTTATCGCGCTGCTTTCAGACAAAGAGCCAGAGACGATCGTACATCCGCTGCTAGACTGCGTTCAGGAATGGTATCTTACCCAGAGCGACGATCCGCGCGCGATGCCGCTCGAAACACTCGGCGCACGTCTGCAAACGCTGCTCCAGCCGCACGCCCGCGCGCATCACTGCGCCGATGTCGCACAAGCGATCGATGCCGCACTGGCCGCCTCCGCGCCCGGTGATTGTCTACTGGTGCTGGGGTCTTTCACGACCGTGGGCGAGGCATTACGCTATTGCGCCGATACCTGATCGAGCCTGTCGCGGGTTATACTCGCGCTGACCCCGAGCGACGGACTTTCCAACGCGCGGGTGCTTGTCTAAGCACTCCGCAACCAGGTGATTACTGATGGATGAAGGAGCTAAGAGACGTTTAGTGGGCGCGGTCGTCATCGTCTCCCTGGCGGTGATTCTGGTGCCCATGTTGTTTGAGGATGACTCACTGGCGCCACGCGAAGGGCAGGCATTGCTCCCAGACGAGCCGCTTTTTGAGGATGACTTCGTTCTCGACCCGGATCAATTCGCCGAAGACCCCGGTGCGTTCACCGTCGAGTCCGACCTGCTGTCAGAGCCATACGAGCCTGGTGAGTCGATTGTGCTTGAGGGCCAGCCGGGTCAGCTCGGCACCGCGCCCGCAGCGCCCCCTGACGTGGCACCATCCGCATCCGCATCTGCACCCGCGCCGCCACGACCGGCGCCGCCCGCCACGCCGCCGAGACGCGCGCCATCTGAGACGCCAGCAGCCTCCCCGCCCAGGAGGGCCGCCGTCGCCTCCACACCGCCGCCGCGCGCGCGCGACGATGCCGTTCCCTCTTGGGTGGTGCAGGTCGCCAGTTTCGGCTCGTCCGCATCGGCCGATGGGCTTGCCGAAAAGCTCAAGAGCGCGGGTTTCACGGCCTTTGTCGAGCAGGCCCAGGTCAGGGGCAAGCGCTACTTTCGGGTGCGCGTAGGACCGGAGACGAGTCGCAAGAGCGCCGAACGCACCGCCGCCACGTTAAGAGAGCGACAGAAGCTCGACACCTTGATACATCGCTATCCCTAGCACGTTATGAACTGGGTCGATATCGCCATCATCACTATCATCGCGCTGTCCGCCGTGGTCGGGCTGGCGCGCGGTTTCGTGCGTGAGGTGCTCTCACTGGGCATCTGGATTCTGGCGTTGATCGTTGCCTGGATCTTCCATCAGGATGTTGCCGATCTGCTCACGGCACAGTTCTCTCAGCCTGCGGTGCGCATTGCGGTGGCTTCGGTTGGATTGGTCTTGTTGACGCTCCTACTCGGCGCCATCTTAGGCGCTGTCTTAACGGCGTTTATCAACACGGTCGGCTTGACGGGTGTCGACCGACTGCTCGGGGGGCTGTTTGGCGGCGCTCGGGGTGTGGTGCTGGTGGCGATGATCGTGTTTCTGGTGGCGCTGACGCCTTTGCCCGCCGAGCCTTGGTGGCAAGAGTCCAGCCTGATCGATACATTCCAGGGCATCGCCACCTGGCTGCTCGATTTGGTCCCGCAGGAACTGCAGCTCAGACTCAAGCAAGTCTGACTTTTTGATGGCTCCCAATCAACGCTGTGCAGCCGCCAAACAAGGCGCGGACTAAATCACTCATGTGCGGTATCGTCGCAATCGCTGGCAAGAGTCCGGTCAATCAAGCGCTCTATGACGCGCTCCTGGTGCTGCAGCACCGGGGTCAGGATGCCGCAGGCATCGTGACCTGCCAGGGAGACAGGCTGCACTTGCGCAAGAACAACGGTTTGGCAAAAGACGTGTTCCAGACACGCCATATGCTCAGACTGCTCGGCAATATGGGCGTCGGTCATGTGCGCTATCCGACCGCCGGCGCGGCCAGCTCGGCCGAAGCGCAGCCCTTCTATGTCAATTCGCCCTATGGCATCGTGCTGGCGCACAACGGCAATCTCATCAATGTCGAGGAGCTCAAGCACGATCTGGTCGTCGGCGATCTGCGCCATCTCAATACCGAGTCCGATTCCGAGATCCTGCTCAACATCCTCGCTCACGAACTCCAGGTCCAGGGCAAGCCGTGCATCGACGAGCAGGACGTCTTTAGCGCTATCGAAGGGGTGCATCGGCGCTGTCGTGGCGGTTATGCCGCGGTGACGATGATTCCCGGCTTCGGGGTCTTTGGTTTCCGCGATCCGCACGGTATCCGCCCGCTCGTCTATGGCAGCCGCGAGACGCCGCAGGGCACGGAATACATGATCGCCTCCGAGAGCGTCGCCCTCGACACCATCGGCTTTAAGCTCATCGCTGATGTGGCCCCTGGCGAGGTGGTGCTGATCACCGTTGATGGCCAGTTGCATCGACGCCAGTGCGCCCCGCAGCCGGTGCTCTCGCCGTGCATTTTCGAGTTCGTCTACTTCGCGCGTCCAGACTCCATTATCGATGCGATCTCGGTGCACAAAGCGCGGTCGCGCATGGGCCAGAAGCTCGCCATGAAGATCAAGCGCGAGTGGCCCAGTCACGATATCGATGTGGTGATTCCCATTCCCGACACCAGCCGAACGGCGGCCTTACAGCTCGCCAATCAGCTCGGGATCGAATACACCGAAGGCTTTATCAAAAACCGCTACATCGGGCGCACCTTCATCATGCCGGGGCAGACGGTGCGCAAGCGCTCGGTGCGTCAGAAACTCAACGCCATCGACCTGGAGTTTCGCAATAAAAACGTCCTGCTGGTCGATGATTCCATCGTGCGCGGCACGACCTCTCAGCAGATCATCCAGATGGCGCGCGATGCCGGTGCTCGCCGGGTCTATTTCGCCTCGGCCGCGCCGCCGGTGCGCTATCCCAACGTCTACGGCATCGACATGCCCGCCGCCAGCGAGCTGATCGCGGCCGGTCGCTCAGAGGACGAAGTCGCGCGCAGACTCGGGGCCGATGGTCTGATCTTCCAGGATCTCGAAGACTTGATCGAAGCCGTCCAAAAGCGCGGCAAGTCGGATGTGGACCGATTCGACGCCTCCGTCTTCGATGGCAAATACGTCACGGGTGATGTGACGCCCGAGTATCTCCAGGCGCTCGAAGCCCGCCGCAACGATGGCGCCAAAGAAGACCAGCGCCCGCACACCGAGAGCACCATTGATCTCTACAACTCGGAGTGACATCCAGATTTTGAGCGATCCAGAAGATTTCGACCCAGACACCGGTTTCGCGACCCGCGCCATCAGAGTCGGGCACCGCCGCACCGCCGAGGGCGAGCACGGTGAGCCGATTTTCACCACTTCCAGCTTTGTCTTTCAGAGCGCGGCGGAGGCTGCCGCGCGATTTTCCGGCGACCAGGCGGGCAATATCTACTCGCGCTTCACCAACCCGACGGTACGCGCTTTCGAGGAGCGTCTGGCGAGCCTGGAGGGCGGCGAGCGCTGTGTCGCGACCGCCTCGGGCATGGCGGCCATTCTCTCAGTTTGCATGGGGCTGCTTAAGAGTGGCGACCGCATCCTGTCCTCGCGCAGTATCTTTGGCAGCACCACCATGCTGTTTAATAAGTATCTCGCGCGCTTTGGCATCGAGACCACCTATGTCGCGCAGAGCGATCTCGAGGCCTGGGAGGCAGCGATCGATTCGCGCACCCGGCTGCTGTTTTGCGAGACGCCCTCCAACCCGCTGACCGAGATGGTCGATCTGCGCCGGCTTGCCGAGATTGCCCATCGTCATGGGTGTCTCCTGGTGGTCGACAATTGCTTCTGTACGCCCGCGCTTCAGCGCCCGCTGGAGTTGGGCGCGGACATCGTGCTGCACTCGGCGACCAAGTTTCTCGACGGACAGGGGCGTTGTATAGGCGGGGCGGTGATCGGCGACAAGACGCTGGTTGGAGAGGAAGTCTTCGGTGTCCTGCGCACGGCCGGACCGGCGATGAGTCCTTTCAACGCCTGGGTCTTTCTCAAAGGGCTTGAAACGCTTGATCTGCGTATGCGCGCGCACTCTCAGGGCGCGGCCCAGATCGCCGACTGGCTGCTGACCCAGAGTGCGGTGGAGCGGGTCTATTACCCCGGCCTTGTTGATCATCCCCAGCATGCGCTGATTGGCGATCAGCAACGCAGCGGGGGCGGCATTGTCGCCTTTGATGTGCGCGGTGGACGGGCCGCGGCCTGGCGGGTCATCGATGCCACGCGCATGATCTCGATCACCGCCAATCTCGGCGACGTCAAGAGCACCATCACGCACCCGGCGAGCACCACGCATGGTCGGCTCACGCCAGAAGAAAGGGCCGCGTGCGGCATCGGCGAAGGGCTGTTGCGGCTTGCCGTCGGGCTGGAAGAGGTCGCCGACATCCAGCGCGATCTCACACGCGGGCTGGACGGTCTTTGAACCTCCCCACGGCTAAAGCCGGGGGATTCCGGGAGGGATCATGCGGCACGCCGCACGTCCCGTTCGAGGGTCGTTCCGACCCCAGCCATGAGCGTGTTGATCGCCGCGTTTTGATCGCGATCA
>JARIBS010000008.1 GCA_029257385.1 Thiorhodococcus sp. | reverse complement strand
CACAGCTACATTCCACTGCTCACTGACACCTGACACCTGACACCTGACACCTAAAAATGACCCCTCTGAACCGCAAGCTGCTGCGTGACCTCTGGCGCATCAAGGGCCAGGCCGCCGCTATTGGCGCGGTCATCGCCGTGGGCGTGATGATGCTGGTGATGATGTCGGGGCTGATCACCTCGCTCGACGAGACGCGGCGCGCTTATTACGAGCGTTACCGCCTCGCCGATGTCTTCGCGCCGGTCAAGCGCGCGCCCGAGCGCTTGATCGCGGCGCTTGCGGCCATCCCCGGCGTTGTCGCGACCGAGGGGCGCGTCGTCGGCAGTGCCCTGATCGACTTGCCCGGTCAGGATCTGCCCGTGCGGGCGCAGGCGGTCTCGCTGCCGGATGTCGGCACGCCGCGCCTGAACGATATTTATCTCACCGATGGGCGCAGACCCGAGAGCGACCATCCGGACGACATCCTGCTATTGCAGAGCTTTGCCACGGCGCACGGGCTGCGACCGGGCGATCGGTTGGCGGTCACCATGAACGGCGCGCGCCGTACGCTGCATATCGTGGGGCTTGCGCAGTCGCCCGAGTTTCTCTACACGGTCGCGCCCGGCGAGTTGATCTCCGACGACGCCCGCTTCGGTGTCGTCTGGATAGGCCGCACGGCGCTCGAAGCCGCCTACGACATGGACGGTGCCTTCAACGAGGCGCTGCTGGCGCTTGAGCGCAATACCCCGTTGGCGGCGGTCCTGGATGCCGCCGACCGCATCCTCGAACCCTATGGCGGACTCGGTGCCTATGGCCTGGAAGACCAGATATCCAACCGGTTCGTGAGCGAGGAGATCGACGGGCTGCGCGGGACCAGCGCCGCCGTGCCGCCGATTTTCCTCGCGGTGGCCGCCTTCCTGCTCTACATCGTGATCTCGCGCATGGTGCAGTCCGAGCGTGAGCAGATCGGGCTGATCAAGGCGTTCGGCTATTCCGACCTCGAGGTGGGCGCGCACTACTTTAAACTCATCGTCGCGATCGCGGCGGGCGGGGCCGTGGCGGGTTGTCTGCTGGGCATCGCTAGCGGGCGGACGCTGGTCGATGTCTATCTGGCGTATTTCAAGTTTCCCTTCCTGGTCTTCCAGCTCGATCCCGCCGCCTTCGTGACCGGCTTTCTGGCCAGCGTTGGCTCGGCCTCGGGCGGCGGGCTGCTGGTGTTGCGCTCGGTGTTCGCGCTCACGCCCGCCACCGCCATGCGCCCGCCGACGCCGCCGGACTTCAGCCGCACCGGGCGTATCGGCCAGACGCTCAACGCCGTCCTCGACCAGCCCAGCCGCATGGTGCTGCGCCGCCTGACCCGCCAGCCTGGGCGCATGGCGGGTGCGGTGATCGGCATCGCCTCGGGCATGGCGCTGTCGGTCGCGATGATCGGCATCATGGCGGGTTTTGACCGCATGATCGATCTCACTTTCAGCGTCATCGACCGCAGCGACCTGACCGTCAGCTTCAACGAGGCACTGTCGAACAAGACCATCCTGGAGCTGCGACGCCTGTCCGGCGTGATCGAGGTGGAGCCGGTGCGGATCGTGTCCGTCGTGCTCCACAATGGGCTTGAGAGCCATCGCGGCGCAATCAGCGGGTTAATACCCTCACCGCGTCTCAACCGCGCCGTCGACAGCGACATGGTCAACATCCATCTGCCCGAGGGCGGTGTCATCCTGTCGCAGTCGCTCGCCGATATCCTTAAGGTGCGCCCCGGCGAGACGCTGACCGTGGAGGTGCGCGAAGGTCGCCGCCCGGTGCTCGCCATCCCCGTCGCCGGTGTGGCCGAGACCCTGCTGGGTGCACCCGCCTTTATGGATTTGGAGACGCTCAACCGCGCACTGCATGAGCCGAACCGTGTCTCTGCGGCCTATCTGCGCATCGACAGCGCCAGCAGTGGCACGATCTACCGAACGCTCAAGGAAATGCCAGCGGTGACCGGTGTCAGCCTCAAAAGCGACGCGCGTGCCGCGTTGCAGAAGCAGATGGACAGCGGTGCCGGTGCGATACGCTACATCATGGCCGCGATCGCGGCGCTCATCACTTTCGGCATCGTCTACAACGCCGCGCGTATCGCCTATGCCGAGCGTGCCAGCGATCTGGCGAGCCTGCGCGTGATCGGCTTTACCAATGGCGAGACGGCCTTCGTGCTGCTCGGCGAGCTGGCGGTCGTCAGCCTGGCTGCTCTGCCGATCGGCTCGCTGCTCGGCTATTATCTGTCGTTTGGGATTGCCGCTGGCTTCAGCACCGATCTCTACCAGATCCCCACGACCTTCTCACCGGAGAGCCATGCGACTGCGGCCATCGCGGTCATGGCCGCTGCCATCGTCTCGGGCTGGCTGGTGAAACGCGATCTGGATCGGGCCGATCTCGTCTCCGCACTCAAGACCCGGGAGTAATTCTCCGTGGCTAAAAGACACTCCCGCAAGATCATCACCCTGAGCGTGGCCGCCATGATCGGTGCGGCGCTGACCTTCGCCTTCTGGCCGCGTCCGATGCTGGTGGATATGGACGAGGTCAGGCGCGGGAGCATGATTCTCACAATCGATGAGGAGGGTCGCACGCGCGTCCACGACGCCTATGTCGTCTCCACCCCGGTTGCCGGGCGGCTGCTGCGGGTGTCTGTCGAGCCGGGCGACGCGGTCGTCGCGGGCGAGAGCCTGATCGCGGAGATGCTTCCGGCGAATCCCTCGGCGCTGGATGCGCGCGATCGCGCTCAGGCCCGCGCCGAAGTGGTCGCGGCCGAGGCGGTCTTGCGGCTCGCGGGGGCCGAGCACGCACGCGCCATCGCCGATCAGGAGCTGGCCGAGACCGAGCTTACGCGCACCCGGCGTCTGCGCGAGGTGGACACAGTCAGCCAGTCCGTACTGGACTATGCGATTCGCGAGTCGCGGGCAACCACGGCGGCACTGCACACCGCCGAGGCCACCATCGCCGTGCGCGAGGCCGAGCTGGTCAACGCACGCGCCCGGCTGATCGGCATTGAGGACGACCGGCGAACGGAGCCAGGCGCAGCGACCGCACCCATCGACATCCATGCGCCGACCACGGGGCGCGTGCTTAGGGTCATCCAAAAAAGCGCATCCACCCTGCCGGCCGGCGCGGCGATCCTGGAGATTGGCGACGTCGCCAGCGATCTCGAGGTGCTGGTCGAGCTGCTCTCATCCGATGCGGTACAAGTGGCCCCCGGTGATCGGGTGATGCTCACCGACTGGGGCGGCAGCGAGACCCTGAACGCCGTGGTCGACCGGATCGAGCCTTGGGGCTTCACCAAGGTCTCCGCCTTGGGCGTGGATGAGCAGCGCGTCAATACCATCCTGCGCTTCAGCGACCCACCAGAGGCCAGGGTGCGGCTCGGCGATGGCTTTCGCGTCGAGGCGCGCATCGTCGTCTGGGAGGACGCCGAGGCACTGATCGCCCCCTCCAGCGCGCTGTTTCGTGATGCTCGCGACTGGGCGGTGTTCGTCGTCGCGGATGGACGGGTGCGGCCGCGCCGGGTCGAGATCGGGCGCAACAACGGTGTCGATGCGCAGGTGTTGGGCGGGTTGCAGCCGGGGGAGACGCTCGTTCTCTATCCCGCCTCGGCGCTGACCGATGGGGCCAGGGTTGCACCAAGGGATATCCACTGACGGGAGCCGTCGGTGCAAATCCCGTGCAGTGATAATCGTTCGACTGATTGATCAGACAGGATTTACAGGATTGAAAACAAATGATTAAACTCGAAGATCGAGTATCGTCTTGACTGCCCACTGCCCACTGCCCACTGACACCTGAAGATGAATCGAGAACCGCTCAACAAATCCCCCCAACGCATCATGGTCGGCCTCTCAGGCGGGGTCGACTCCGCCGTCGCGGCGCATCTGCTGCTCGAGCAAGGGTACGCGGTCGAGGGGCTGTTCATGAAGAACTGGGAGGAAGATGATGCAGAAGGTTATTGCGCCGCAGCCACGGATCTCGCGGACGCGCAATCCGTAGCGACGCGGCTGGGCATCCGTCTGCACACCGTCAACTTCGCCACCGAGTACTGGGACCAGGTCTTCGCCGAGTTCCTGCGTGAATACACTGCGCTGAGAACGCCCAATCCGGATGTGCTCTGTAACAAAGAGATCAAGTTTGCAGCCTTTCTCGACTACGCGCGCACCCTGGGGGCCGAGGCGATCGCCACCGGACACTATGCCCGGGTGACGCACGATGCCAACGGCAGCCATCTGTATCGCTGTGCCGACGAGGGCAAAGACCAGACCTACTTTCTGCATCTCCTGGATCAGACGCAGCTCGCGCACGCGGTGTTCCCGCTCGCCGCGCTCACCAAGAGCGAGGTGCGCGCACTCGCCCGCCAACTCGGGCTGGCGAATTACGATAAAAAGGACAGCACCGGAATCTGTTTCATCGGCGAGCGGCGTTTTCGCGATTTTCTCGCCCGCTATCTGCCGCGCGAGCCTGGTCCCATCGAGACCCCCGACGGGATCAAACTAGGCGAACATCAGGGGCTGGCCTATTACACCATTGGCCAGCGTCAGGGACTCGGTATAGGCGGCATGGCCAGCGGGCGGGAAGCGCCCTGGTATGTCGCCACGAAAGACGCCCAGCGCAATACCCTCGTCCTGGTGCAGGACACCCAGCACCCACTGTTGATGTCGGATGCACTGCATGCCATCAGACCCCACTGGATCAGCGGTCATCCGCCGCGACAGCTCCCATTGCACTGTCACGCGCGTCTGCGTCATCGCCAGCCGCTCCAAGCGTGTGCGGTGCTGGCACTCAGTGCGGATCACTGCGAGGTGCGTTTTGCGGCGCCTCAGCGAGCGGTCACGCCTGGACAATCGGTCGTGTTCTATCTTGGCGATGAGTGCCTGGGCGGGGCGGTGATCGATCACAGTTGGAGCGAAGGGGCACGTTGACTGGCCGTGCAGAGTGATGCGGTAGGGTTTGCGCTGGTTAAGAAATCCGCCGGTTCATCGTCAAGCGACTCAGTCGCCTAGCGGATACGCCCGTTGCAGATCGGCCGAGCGCTCGATGCAGGCGCGCACTTCTAAGGCGACCTCGAGCGCTTTGAGTCCAGTGCGACCATCGACGAGCGGCGGGCATCCCTCGCGCAGGCTTTGTACGAAAGCGGCGAGTTCCTGATCGAGCGGTTTGACTGGCTCGACCGCGATGCGCTCGCGCAGGATCTGCGGGCGCGTTTCGCCTGCGACCTGACGTGGAGTGGCGACATCGATCGTCTGCGCGACGAAATCCAGCGACAGGTATCCCTTCGTCTGAAAGACCCGAATGCGCCGTGTCGTCTTGTCAGAGACCCGGCTCGCTACCACATTGGCGACAGTGCCGTTGGCGAACTCCAGGCGCGCGTTGGCGATGTCGATATACTCGGTCAGAATCGCGGCTCCGACGGCCGAAATGTTGCTGATCTCGGCATCGACCAGCGAGAGGATGATATCGATATCGTGGATCATGAGATCAGAGACGACATCCACGTCGGTGGCCCGTTCGACGAAGCCGCCCATACGCTGGGCCTCAAGATACAGTGGCGAGCGAATGCGCTGCGCCAGCGCCATAACGCCGGCGTTGAAACGCTCGACATGGCCGATCTGGAGTGTCGCGCCGTGCGCTTTGGCCAGGCGCACGATCTCGGCACCGTCCGCTAGGGTTGCAGCGATCGGCTTTTCGAGCAGAACATGGATGCCGCGCATCAGAAAGGGGGCGGCGGCGCTCAGATGCGCCGAGGTCGGCACCACGATGCTGGCGGCATCGACGCGTTCGAGCAGATCGTCGATGGAGCTAAAGCACGGACATCCGGCCTCGCTCGCGACTGCTCGAGCGCGCGCTTGATCGGTGTCGAAGACACCAACTAGATCGACATCGGGCATCCGCGAATAGATCAGTGCGTGAAACCGCCCCAGGTAGCCAACGCCCACAACCGCGACGCTGATTTTCTCGGGAGTGCGACTCGCTACCATGAGGTTCGTCCGATTGATCCTTTGCCGCTAAACCAGAAGACGCCGCCAGCGCGAAGCGGTGATCAGCCGCCGATTTCAGCAGGCTGTGGTGCCTGTCTGACAAAGGTCGACTGGCTCGCATCAGGCGAGAGGAGAACCTGATAACTCACCGTTGCAAACATGCCAATAGCAACGAAGACTATCAACAAGATCAGCGGGTCGTGCCTGCGGTGATTGCGCTTTGAGGTAATTAACATCCTTGCCACTTGTTTCGCCTAGGCTTTGAGGAATAGCCTACAACCATTTAAAAATATTACAAGCCTCCGATTCCATTTGATCGACTCGGCTCGATCTGAATAGGCGCGATGCACATCCCCGCCCGGCTGATTCACTTATTTACAACGGAGATACATGTGACCGAATCCTCCATCAAAGTCACGGCTCAAAGCCAGTACCAACCGGACAGTTCCGCACCAGAGGAAGGCAGATATGTCTTCGCCTATACCATTACGATTGAAAACCAAGGCGACAAAGCCGCGCATCTGCTCAACCGCCACTGGATCATCACCGATGCCGACGGCAAGGTGCAGGAGGTTAGGGGGCAAGGCGTCGTCGGCGAGCAGCCGCATCTACGCCCGGGAGAGTCGTTTCAATACACCAGCGGCACTATTCTCTCCACGCCATTGGGCAGCATGCACGGCCATTATGTCATGGCAAGAGACGACGGCACGCGCTTCGAGGCCAGGATTCCGCCCTTTTCGCTGGCGTCGACGCGCATTCACTGAGCCGCCGCAACTCACTCGACGCGCACGGCGTCAAACCAGGCACTCAGCACACCATCATCCAAACCAGCAACTACATCATGTCTACGTATGCGATTGGTGATATCCAAGGCTGTCACACCGAATTACTCAAGCTACTCGACAAACTTGCCTTTGATCCGGCACGGGATCGACTCTGGTTAGCAGGAGATCTCGTCAATCGCGGACCTCGCTCACTTGAGGTCTTGCGTCTGATCAAAGACCTGGGGGAGGCGGCGATCGTGGTGCTCGGCAATCACGACCTCCACCTCCTCGCCCTAGCGGCCGGCAACCACAAGCATGCCAAAAAGAGCACTCTGGACGCCGTGCTCAAGGCCCCGGATCGCGATACCCTGCTGCATTGGCTGCGCCATCGCCCGCTGCTCCATCACGACGCGGACAAGGCATTGACGATAATTCATGCCGGATTGCCGCCGCAATGGGATCTCGCACAGGCGCGCCAGTGCGCCGCCGAGCTGGAGGCCGTGCTGCGCGGCGATGACTGTGACGCTTTCTTGTGCGCGATGTACGGTAATGATCCCGAGCGCTGGTCGCCCGACCTGGACGGGATGGAGCGGCTGCGCTTCATCACCAACAGCTTCACCCGACTGCGCTTCTGCACGCCGGATGGAAGCCTGGCTTTAAAGGAGAAAGGCGAGATTGGCAGCCAAAGCGAAGGGCTGGTGCCCTGGTTCCAGATGCCTGGCAGACGCACGCACCAAGAGCGCATCATCTTCGGCCATTGGTCGACCCTGGGATTCTGGCAGGGCGATAACGTTTGGGCGATCGACAGCGGTTGTCTGTGGGGCGGCGCACTGACCGCTTTAACTCTGGATGATACGCCCATGCGCGTCGTGCAACTGGAGTGCGCGGGTTATCTCGACCCCATAGACCAATAACGACAACAAGTTACCAGTTGCGCGCCATGCGCCGGATTGCTATCCAAACACGCGCCGAAGCTCCAGAAAGCTCATGTCGAACACATTACGCTCATCGGCTGGGCGCTCAACACGATCGACTTCGCACCAGTCCGCAGGATCCCAGTCCGGAAAGCGGGTGTCTCCTGCGGCCTGGGTGTGGACCAGGGTGAGGTAGAGACGGCTGGTCAGCGGCAGCACCTGCGCGTAGAGCGAGGCACCGCCAATGATCATGAGATCCGGCTCCTGCGCGGCGGCAGCGATGGCCTGCTCAATCGATCCAACGATTTCGCAGCCCTCGGCACACAAGCCGCCATTACGTGTGAGCACGAGATGGCGTCTGCGCGGTAGCAGTCCAGGCAATGACTCCCAAGTCCTGCGCCCCATTAAAATCGTCTTGTCGAGGGTCAGACGTTTGAAGTGCGCCAGATCCGCCGGCAAGTGCCATGGCAGGGCATTGTCACAGCCTATCACACCGTTGTCAGCAATTGCCGCAACGATCGACAGCCGTGGCCTCAGTCGATCACTGGCCGCAGATTGTGCCATCGCGACTTCAGCCCGACGACAGCGATGCGTCTTTCGGCACCATGGCCGGTGCCGACCAAAGACGCTCCAGGGTGTAGAAATCACGGACCTTGGGCAGCATGACATGCACGACGACACCGTTGAGGTCGACCAAGGCCCATTCCCCCTCGGCAACGCCTTCGGTGCCCAAGGGCGCCTCGCCCGCCTCTTTGGAGCGGAAAGCGACCGTCTCGGCGATCGCCTTGACATGGCGATCAGAAGTGCCCGAAGCGACCACCATATAGTCGGTTACGGCCGTCTTGCCGCGCACATCGATGACTTCGATGTCACGGGCCTTCATGTCGGCCAGGGTATCGACAACCAACTGCCGAAGTTGCTCAAGCTGCATGCGTGCTCCTATGCAATCACAATAAACACATTAAGATCCACCGACGGATGAGCTGGTCATCGGTACAGTGCCTCGCGCTTGATGATCTCGAGCACACTATCCGGCATCAGATAGCGTGGACTCAAGCCACGCCCGATCAGGTCCCTGATCCGGGTCGCGGAGATCGCCATCTGGGTCACATCCTGAAAAAAAATGCGCCCGCCCGGTGCGTCTTGCAACTGCGCGATCTGCTCGCTGCCGTGCTCCAGATAGAGTGCGTGTAGACGCGCATTCGACACCATATGCGCCTGAGGTCGGCGCATGACGACGAGGTGCGCAAGCCCCAGGATATCCAACGACCGATGCCAGTCGAGGAAGCTTGCGTAAGCATCGGCCCCAACCAGCAGACATAGCGGCCGCTCGCTGCCGAGCTCCTCACGCAGCGAGTGCAGCGTATCGTAGGTATAGGAGCCTCCCGGACGGTCAAGCTCGCGCGTATCGACCACGAATCTGGGTTCATTGTATAGCGCCGCGTCCAGCATGGCGCGACGCAGTGCTGGAGAGGCCACGGGCTGCGGGCGGTGGACCGCAACGTTGAGCGGAATGAACCGAACCTGCTCCAGACCAAGACCGTGCAGACAATCCAGCGCCGGACGCAAATGCCCGAAATGGACGGGATCGAAGGTGCCGCCAAAAAGACCGATCATAGTCCCGGACAGTTGCGTAGCCCGTCAGTGTCGAGACTTCACCAAGAGCATGAAGATCTTGAAGTTGATAACCCAGAACCGGACGAACTGCCAGATCAGGGATTGGCGCATATAGCGGGTGAAGCGGGTCGGGACCGGCGGATAGTAAGCCTGTTGATAAGGCTCTTTGTTCTTGACTGACATCTGCTTTTACCTTTTTTGTCCTGACGAGGGAGCGCATCAATCTGGAAGGATGGACCAACCAGGCCGCATCTTGGCCTGATAGATAAATACGTGATGCAGAAGGTATTTCATCCAGTGTCCGGCCAGACCAACCTCGCCGAAGCTCAGGCTCATGTCGCGTCCGTATCGCGGATAGGTCTCGTAGTCCGGCACCACGGGGAATACCGTCATGGTTGCAGCCGAACCCTTGAAAGTGTCGAACCCAGTCGAGGCCACGCAGGCGGAGCCCACCTCAGCCATTGAGGCGGTATGCGTCGGCTCCGGGGCACCGGCGAGCATATCGCGGATGCTCCAGGCAACGGCCTTGCCCATGGCCGCCGAGGGCATGCCCGTGCGTGGCGGCGTGGGGCTGATTTGAGTACCGCTTGGACTCTTCATCACCTTGCTGATGGGGTGCGGGGGCGCGAAGGCGATTCCCACACAGAAGACGTTTTTGTACTTTGGCGTCTGGTAGGTCTTGGGCCAATCGTGCTTGCTCCAGTCCTCGAAGACTTTAGGCGTGTAGTCAGCATCGACCTTCATCATGCCGTTGGGCGCGAAGAGCTCTGCGGTAATCTCCTCACCGGCCTTGTCGTAGGCTCTGAGTCCAACGCCAGAGAAAGGCGGAATCAGCATGGAGAAGTCGAACTCCAGCTCGTCCAGGCTGCCGTCGAGTAGCTCGTAGTGGATCTTGCCCGGTTCGACCTTGGTGACATGCGCGCGGGTGATCCATTCGATGTTGCGCTCGACCATCAGTGATTCAGCAAAAATCTTGCCGTTGGTCGTATAGCCACCGCGATGGGTGTGCATTCCGCCCATGCCGAAATCGCCCAGCTCGTACTCATTGCTGATCCAGACGATACGGGCCAGATCGAGTACGCCAGCCTCGCGTAAGGTATGGTGGACGTTGAAGATGTACTCGAATGCCGCCCCCTGACAGGTACACATGCCATGTCCCGTGCCGACGACAAAGGTCTTGCGTGCGCCCGCCTTCATCTTTTCAATGGTCTTCTGGAGCTGGATATTGGCCTCCACTGCGTGCCCTGACGTGCAGACCGACTGGGTATAGCCCTCATCGGGACCGAGACCAGGGGTGGCGATGAAGTTCAGCTTGGGTCCAGTGGCGTTGACCAGGTAATCGTAGGCGATCGTCTCGGTCTGCCCGGCGCGCGCCTGGTTGGTGTACTCGATGGTCACGAAGGGCTTCTCATGCTCGGTGCTGCCTTCGGGGTTGATCGATACGGCCTTGGCCTGATGAAAGGCCACATTGATCTTTTTATAGACGGGCGCCAGCTCGAAAGTCACCTGTTTTTCGGTCATATCACCCACGCCCACCCAGATGTTGGATGGAATCCAATTCCACTTTGCGTTGGGCGAGACGACGCTGACCTGATGCTTTTTGCCAATCCACTTACCCAGGTATCTGGCTACTGCATGTCCAGACAGACCTGCTCCAAGAATCACGACACTTGCCATATAAAAGCTCCAGATTTTTGAATGGAGCATTGAAAGCGCGTCACACTCCGGCCCGCATCAATGCAATTTATTATTTTTAACAGTACGGCTGACAATTGTCGAGATCGCGGGCGTTAAAGACGCTACTCAAAAGGGACAGGTTACATCAGGTGCGTATCTGGCCATCTCCCAAAACGACGAACTTCACCGACGTCAGCCCTTCGAGTCCAACCGGTCCTCGGGCATGGAACTTGTCTGTGCTGATGCCGATCTCGGCGCCCAGTCCGTATTCAAAGCCATCGGCAAAGCGTGTCGACGCATTGACCATGACCGAGCTTGAGTCCACCTCGCGTAGAAAACGCCTGGCACGGGCGTAGTCCTCGGTGATGATCGCCTCGGTATGCCCCGAGCCGTGGCGCGCGATATGGTCCATCGCCTCGTCCAGCCCCTCGACGATACGGATCGAGAGAATTGGCGCCAGATATTCCGTATCCCAATCCTCAGGCGTGGCCGCCAGCGTCTCTGGCACAATCGCACGGGTGCGGGGGCATCCGCGCAGCTCCACGCCAAGCTCCTGATAAGCGCTCGCCAGCCCCGGCAGGATGTCCTCGGCGACCGCCACATCGACTAGCAGCGTCTCCAGCGTATTGCATGTCCCGTAGCGCTGGGACTTGGCATTGAGCGCGATCCGCACGGCCTTCTCGGGGTCGGCACCGGCATCGATGTAGACATGACAGATCCCGTCGAGATGCTTGATGACAGGAACGCGGGCATCGCGGCTGATCCGCTCGATCAATCCCTTGCCGCCGCGCGGGATGATGACATCGATGCATTCGGGCATGGTGATCATCGCCCCGACCGCCGCGCGATCGGTCGTCGCCACGACCTGTACGCCAGTCGAGGGCAGTCCAACCTGCGTCAGGCCACGCTGAATACAGGCCGCGATTGCCTGATTGGAGGCATAGGCCTCCGAGCCGCCACGCAGGACCGTCGCATTGCCGGACTTGAGACAAAGTGCCGCAGCATCGGCGGTGACGTTGGGACGCGACTCGTAGATGATGCCGACCACACCCAGCGGCACGCGCATCCGCCCGACCTGGATCCCAGATGGTCGGTAGTTGAGATCGAAGATGGCGCCAATCGGATCGGGCAGCGCCGCGACCTGCCGCACGCCCTCGATCATGGCGTCGATGCGCGCGGGTGTCAGCTCCAGCCGATCCAGCAAGGCCGTATCCAGCCCTTTGGCCGCGCCAGCGTCCAGATCCTGGCGATTCGCTTCGGTGAGGTGTGCACGCTCTTGGTCGAGTAAATCGGCAATCGCCAGTAGCGCCGCCTGTTTCTGTCCGGCGCTGGCGCGCGCCAGGTGTCTGGACGCTGCGTGTGCGTCTCGACCCAATTGAGCCATATAAGCCGCGACATCGGTGATAGGTTCGTCACTCATCTCTCTAAGCGCCTCTATGCAGCAAGATACGTCCGGGGCCGTGCGGAGCTGATCGCAATAACGCGCAAGGCCCATTCATTCATGAGGATAACGCCGGGTCTGGTCGGTGTCCCGTGCACAGACTATCGGCAATGATCGCCAGCCGATGCCAGGCATCTTCCGGGGCGAGACCCTTGATCGAGCGATCGCACGCGGCGCAGTGCTGGATCAGGCTGTGCAGCGTCGCCACATGTAGTCGCTGCAAGGCCGCTTCGATATCCGGTTGGCGCAGCCTGGGCACCCGATGGGCGGCGAAAACCGCATGCGGCGAGGTCCGCCTGGCAATGGCGCTGGCCGCGTTCGCCAGCATCCGCAGTTCACGCGCCAGCACCCAGAGCACCAGTGCGTCGGCGATGCCCTCCCCCTTCAGGACCGAGAGAATACGCCGCACCCGCGCACGCTCCCCGCTGATGGCCGCATCGACCAGGGCGAACAAATCAAACCGCGCGCTATCGGCCAGATTGCCGAGCAAATCCTCCAGCGCGAGCCGACCAGAGGCGTGCAGCAGCCGGAGTTTCTCGACCTCCTGCGCGCCCGCCAGCAGATTGCCCTCGGCGCGCTCGGCCAGCATCGCCGCAACTCCAGGCTCGGGCTGAAAACCCGCCGCTTTGAGCCGCTGATCGAGCCAGCCTTCCAGCTCGCGCTCCTTGAGCGGCCAGACCTGCACCAGCGCACCGATCGAGGCGACACGCTTAATCCATTGGGTCTGGAGATCTTTGCGCTCTAGCCCGGGGGCCAGAATCAGCAGCAGATTATCCGGGCAGAGCCGCTCGCAGTAGGCGCGCACCGCCTCGCTGCCGTCTTTGCCGATCTTGCCCTTGCCGATGCGCAGCTCAATGAGCCTGCGCGGTGAGAACAGCGAAATGGCGTCAGCCGCTGCAGCCAACAGCCCCCAATCGAAGGCGCCTTCAGCCTCCAGCACCGCGCGCTCATCGAAGCCCTCGCGTTTGGCCTTCTCGCGCACCAGGCGTGCCGCCTGTCCGAACTGGTAGGGTTCGTCGCCGCAGACCAGATAGATCGGGGCGAGTCCCGATTTGAGGTGTCCTGAAAGTTGGTTGAAACGCAGTTGCATGGCTCGGGTATCCTGAGATGAACTCTGGGAAATAGGCTCCCGCTGTTTTGCCTGCAACGGGACGCGACCGCACAGGGTCCAGGGCGCGCATGGAATTCGGATATCATCGACTCATCGCTACCGACACCATGTAACGCAACCATACAGGAGGATGCGAGAGGGACCGCCGACCGCGCGCCCTCCCCGCCCGAACCGGCGGGGTTTCTCGTGCAAGACCCATGAACGATACTGATTCACTCTCGCGTTTTTTGTTCGAACATGCCGGCATTCGCGGCAATCTGGTCCATCTGGACTCCAGTTGGCGCGCGATCCTAGAGACGCATGTCTATCCCGAGGCCGTACAAGGACCACTCGGCGAGGCGCTGGCCGCGGTCTCGCTGCTGGCCGCGACCATCAAATTCGATGGCTCGCTGATCCTGCAAATTCAAGGCTCCGGTCCCATTCGCACACTGGTGGCGCAGGCGACCAACACCCGCACGGTGCGCGGACTGGCCCATTGGGAAGGCGAAGTCCCGCTGCACGGCCAACTGCCCGAGCAGTTTGGCGACGGGCGTCTGGTGCTGACCGTGCAGCGACGCCAGGGCGAGCCTTATCAGGGCGTTGTGCCGCTGCAGGGCGAGGATCTTTCGCAGGCCATCGAAGGCTATTTCGCCGCTTCCGAGCAGCTCCAGACTCGCCTCTGGCTGGCGGCGAGCGAGCAGCGTGCCGCCGGGCTGTTGCTTCAGCGCATGCCGGACGCTCACTCGACCGAGGAGGACTGGGAGCGCGTCAACCTGCTCGCCGAGACCTTGACCGCGAGCGAACTCACCGACCTTTCGACCGGCGCGCTGCTCTATCGTCTGTTCAACGAAGAAACCGTGCGGCTGTTCGAACCCGAACCGCTCGCGTTTCGCTGCGGTTGCTCGCGAGGGCGAATTGAGGACATGGTCAAGATGCTGGGAGAAGATGAAGTGGACCGTATTCTCATTGAGCAAGGCATGGTCGATATCACGTGCGAGTTCTGTAACCGCGCCTATCGCTTCGACCCCGTCGATACACGACAGCTCTTCGCCGAGCACACCCGGCACGCACCACCGACAGTCCCGCAGTAACACGCATAGAGGCCACGGCCAGCGGCTGCTACATATTGGCAACACCATGCGGCACATGGCCGGTGGCGACATGCACGCGGGCAGCCTCGCAATGATACGTCTGATCGTCGAAAAAGATATCCGCATCGAATGCGTTTAGGAAACTCGCCTTACTCAGCCCGCCGAGAAAGAGTGCTTCGTCGATACGGATGCCCCAAGCTCTCAGTGTGCGGATGACGCGCTCATGCGACGGAGCGCCACGAGCGGTAACCAGGGCTGTACGCAAGAAGGGCGCCGACTCGGGTGGGAACAGCGCCTGGAGTTGATGGATCGCCACAAGAAAACCCTTGAATGGACCGTCTGGCAGCGGTTCATGCGCCGCAGCGGATTCGTGCTGGTTGAAGACGTCGAGTCCCTCTTCGCGATAAAGCCGTTCGGCCTCGTCGGAGAAGAGCACAGCGTCGCCATCAAAGGCGATGCGCACCTGAGGATCATCATCTGCGGATGTGGCAGTGGAGGACGGCAGCACCGTTGCCGCGGCACAGCCCGCGGCGAGCGCCAGGCGCACGTCTTCGGGATCCGCCGAGAGAAACAGATGCGCGCCAAATGCACCGACATAACGGTACGGACTAGCCCCGCCGGTAAAAGCCGCTCGCGAGATATCCAGGCCGTGGTGATGCGCCGAAGTCAGGACCCTCAGACCGGTGTCGGAGCTATTGCGCGAAAGCAAAATGACCTCGACACGCCCGCGTGTTCCCAGCGACGCGTTGAGATTCATCAGCTTCCTAACCAGCGCAAAGGCAACTCCCGGCGCAAGAATCTCAGACTCATGCGCGACCTGATACTCGTGATAGGCCTGAACGCCGTCGGTCTCGAAGATGCGATGCGATTCGCTTAGATCGAAGAGCGCGCGCGAGGAGATCGCAACGATCAGCCGAACGGCCTGAGCCGACGCAATTGGTGTCGTTGAGATCTGATCGACAGGCATGATGAGATTCGCGCGCCCTACCAGGGCATAAATCCATTCATGAACTGCATCGGACGGCTGATGCTCTGGTTCATCACTGCCATGTCTCGATGCATCGATGATGTCGACAAGGTCATGATTTGCATGGAGCGGTCCATATCCTGCATGCTCACAAGCATTGGTTCTAAGGCGCCAACATCCCGCGCCATGGTGTCGACCCCCACCGCCATGGTGCGCATGTTTCCGCTGATCTGCGACATGTTTTCCGAGATTGACTGCAGATTGCTGGCGAGCAAGGTCATATTCGTGTCGACGCTGATGGAGAGATAGTGCACGTCTTTGGCGAGACTGAACACGAGATAAAACCCATACGCGGCGAGAATGATGAAGGCGAAGAGCGAAGGATAAACAATCAGCTCCCAACGCTTGGCGCTGGTCTCGAAGGCGTGAGAAAGGCGATCGATCGCATAGGTGTTGACCTGCGTGTTGGGTGCTGCGGTATTCAGGGATTCAGCATCCTGAGAGCTTTCTCCTATGTTCGCATCAGTTGGGTTATTTGTGTCCACCATAATCGTATCCACGTGCTACTGGTTGGGAATCGATAGTCAGCCTATCTGGACGAAATGACCAAGTGACTGATGCTGTAAGAAAGATTAGCAGAAAGGCGAGACAAAACAAGCACGTACATTAATCGAAATGACGGTGTAAGCGCTTGCGATCGCTGGTGAGCGAGACGGCGGGAGCGCCCACTCAGCCGATCAGGTTGGGATAAAGTACGGCCGCCAGCGACAAGAACTCACGCGCTGCTTTACTCCGTGGCTCGAGTTCAAAGACCGCGAGTCCTTCGCTGAAAGAACGCCGAAACACGGTGCGTTGGGCGAGGCGCGGCTTGATGAACCGCAGCTCCGGAAGCGAGACCAAGGCAGCCGCAGCCTCATGGGTCTCCTGGACCGCGGGATGGGTATCGCCACGATTGATAAATCCGATGATCTCAGGCGGCGAAGCGCGCTCGATCGTCGAGATCATCTTGATGAAACGCTGAGTCGACCAGATATCGGCCTGCGATGGCGGAACCGGAACGATCACCCGATCACAGCGCGAGATGGCGTAGCGCAGGCTGTCCATGTCTGAAGCGCTGACATCAATCAGCGTCTCATCGGCCGCATCGAACGCATCTTGCTCCAGCGCGCCCTTGTCTCTCGCGACGAGCACGGGCTTGAAGCCCTCCTCTTTTCTGACTTCGATGACATCGGTTAAAGTCGCTTGCGGATCAGCGTCCACCAGCAATACTTTGACCTCAGCCATCGCGAGCCAAACCGCAAGATTAAAGGTCAGCGTACTCTTACCAGAGCCGCCTTTGAGACTGCCGATGACCGTAATCATTGTTGCGCAGCAGGCGGCGTGTCCAGCTTGGAATATTCCGCCGGCACCTCAAACAGTGAATCGGGCTGCTTACCGATCTCGATATTGTCGAGTTCGCGCACGAGACCGCCGGGAAACTCCTCGCGCACCGATAGCTTGAGCTGTGGATCATACCACTGGAATGTCTGGATCGGCTGTTGATCAGGCACGGCGGTCGTCATCTGCCACTTCTCTACGGTCCGCCCGTTGATCTGCTCTTGTCCGAGCATCGCAAGCTCCATGGTTTGGCCGTTGGGCATCTGATACTTCAAAGGCAGGGCGCGCTCGGCATCGATCCATTGCACGCCGGTCGCTGTCTGGCCATCATGCACGGCGCTCATCTCCCACTTGATCGCAGCACGCCCACCGATGTTCTCCTCGCCGACTTTGCGGCAGGTCAGGCCCTCCACGCCCGCGCAGGGATTGGCCTCAGCCGAAGGGGCCGATTGTGCGCCCGCAGGGATGGCACGTTCCATGTAGTTCTGCTGTTCGGGGAACAGCATCCATTCCATATGGCGGCCCTGGTCGCTGATGCGCACGATATTGCGCCCTTGCCGTGACATCTCGACACGCATCCGGGTATCGCCGACATACATTTTGCCGGTCGTCGCCTGGCCATCTGGCCCTCGGCTGACCATGTCCGCCGAGAACTCCACGCCCGCAATCTCGGCATCGGCATGAGCCGAAACCATGCAGGCAGCGCCGAGGATTACGATAAGCCGTAGCCTATTTTTGATGCTCATGATGTCAACCCCCTATTCTGGTCGATGATTGCTTGATTCGATCCAATGCTAATTTTAATCTGGCACCAACGCATCGTTGGACATTTATTCAGTTGTTCCCCAATCTTTCCTTCCGACAATCGCGAGTCGCGTCTATCGCATTGGCCAATCACGCCGCGAGCGGGTATCCGGTGACATCGTATCGAATAAGTCGGGCGGCGGTGTGTGTTCAGGCTTCGTCTCCCAAGCATGCCAACGCGGCGCCGGTGCCGAAGACCCCGGGCGCTCTAGCGGACGGAAGCGATAGCCTCCACCGTATTCTGAAGGACGCTCCCCCTGAAAACCCGAGCTTGAGGGCGAATCTCCTCTGAATCGATAAGCGCGCTCTGCGGGTCTAGCCATGTCGGGATCACCCCCCTGCGAGGGCTGATCGAATTGGAACCGTGTCCGGGAGTCCTCCACGTCGCGGGCATCAGGGCGCCACGCCTCCTGCGGCGTCTGGCGCATCCAGTCAGGCTGTTGAGGCGCGCCATCTTGATAGCCCGCGGCATATGGAGACTGCGATTGCGCCCCGCCGCCGCCCGGCCAGGCCCGGTACGGATCGCCGTAGCCAGGCCGATTCCAGACGGCTTCAGTATCCGACTGCGCCAGCAGCTCAGCTGCGCACAAGATGCCGACAACGATCCATAACCACTGTATGAAGTGCGCTGGCGCAACAGTCATTGCCGATTCCATCCGGGGACTCACGATGCGTCCGGATCGGTATCGGGCTTATCGTCGACCTTCAGCCGAATCCCTCTGCGCCCCGCTTTCTTGGGTGCTGGCTGTGCGCTCTGAGTCGCTGTTGGAGGCTTAGTGCGGCGCGTGGACTTGGGCTTGTCCGTCGCTGCCGACGCAGTGGATGCGGGCTTGGGCGCGGCTTTCTTCTTGACGGGCTTTTTGACGGGTGGTTTTTTAACCGGCGCCCGCGCCGCCTGCTCAGCGACTGTAGGCTCGGGGCTGGCAGGCGGCACTGGCTCAGTGGTTGAACGACGCACGGGCGTCGTTGGCTTGGGTGTTTTGCGCAGACTTTTGAGCGCCTGGAACAACAGCAGGAAGATCCCACGCACGGCGTAAAGCAGCAGCACGAAAAACTCAACCAGCATACCCCCGGCGCGATAGAGTCGCCCGGTGCGCTTTGGCTTTGATGCCGTAGCTGACTCGCTCTGCAGCTTGCACGCCAGATCGCCCCCCGGCATGTTGGCTGCTGCGATCTTGCACATATCCTCCTTGGCCGCAACACAGCCGAGCGGAATGACGATCAACGTGAGCATGGTCGAGACCAGCCCGCCGGACAATAACGAAATGGCCATGCCCTGGAAGATCGGATCGGTAATGATCACGCTCGATCCAGCCACCAGCGCCAGCGCGGTGATGAGGATTGGGCGGCTTCTGATCTTGCAGGCGCGAATCATCGCCTCGTCGACCGGCACACCCTTTTGGATCTCATGGACCGCGAAATCGACCAGCAGAATCGAGTTGCGCACAATGATGCCCGCTAGCGCGATCCAGCCGATCATCGAGGTCGCGGTAAACTCCCCGCCCGTGCCAAACGCAAATATCAAGGCATGCGCCGGAATGATGCCGAGCAAGGTCAGTGGAATCGGCGCCATGATCACTAAGGGGATACGGAAGTTGCCGAACTCCCAGACCACCAGAATATAGATGAGCAACAACGCGACCATGAAGGCCGCGCCCATGTCGCGGAAGGTCTCGTAGGTCACCGTCCATTCCCCGCCCCACTTCCAGGCGATGCGGTTGTCGTTTGGCGGTGGTCCCAACCAGTGGAACGCATCGCCGAATCCGCCGCCTTGGGCGGGCCGAGAGCCGTCGGGCGCGACATAGTCTCGTTCGGCGATCAGATCCTGGATCTGGAACATCGCATACACCGGCGCCGCCAAGCGCCCACCGACATCTGCGACCACAAACTCCACCGGGCGCAGATCCTTGTGGTAGATAATGCTCTCTTCCGGGGTGCGCTGGAAGGCGCCGAGTTCACTCAGAGGTACCGTATAGCCTTCGGTCGATTGAATCGGCAGATCGCCCAGACGCTGGATCTGAGAGCGCTCGGCGAGTGGCACCTGAAGCTTGATTTGGATGGGCTCATGCCCGCTCTGGCGTCCGCTTTGCTGCTTGATGTCGCCCATCGAGGCGCCGCCTAGCGCCATCGACAGATTGCGGTTGATGGTGTCGACCGAGATGCCGCGCCGCACGGCCTTCTCGGTATCGACGTTGAATCGCCAATAATCGTAAGGGTCGCGGAGATAATTATCGACGTCACGGGTGCTTTCGACTTCCTCGAAGAGTTCGGTCAGTTCGCGCGCGAATTGGCGTCGCGTATCCGGACTCGGTCCGTAGATTTCCGCGACGACCGACTGCAGAACCGGCGGACCCGGCGGCATCTCGACTACGGCAAACCGTGCGCCCGAGTCGGCATTGACCGCGCGCAGTAGCTCGCGGGCCTCGACGGCGATCTCGTGGCTGCTGCGCGCGCGCTCGGTTTTGTTCTGAAGCTGCACCTGGAGTTCTGCCTGCCATGGCTCGGAGCGCAGATAGTAATGTCGGACCATGCCGTTAAAATCAAATGGCCGTGCCGTGCCGACATAGAGCTGAATGGCGATCACTTCCTCGATCGACTCGAGTTGCTCGGCCATGCGGTGCGCCAGGTTAGCCGTCACCGGCAGCGCGGTTCCCTCCGGCATATCCAGGACAATCGAGAATTCCGGCTTGTTGTCGAGTGGCATCATCTTGACCGCCACCCAATTGAAATAGAAAAACGAGCAGGCGAACAGGAAGACTCCCCAGAGCACCAGACGGAATCGCAGACGTTTGCCTGGGTTCTCCATCAACGGCGTGAGAATACGTCTGAAGAAACGCTCCAAACGCTCGGCGCCCTTGTGCTCGCGTTTCTCTGCCGCCTTCAGATAGCTCATTGAGGGGCGCAGCAGCCGGGAAACCACCAGATAAGGCGTAAAGACGAAGGCCGCAAACAGAGAGATGAACATCGCCACCGAGCCGAGTTTCGGAATCGGCGCCATGTAGGGTCCCATCATGCCGCTGACAAAGCCCATCGGCAGCAGTGCCGCGATGACCGTGAAGGTCGCCAGAATCGTTGGATTGCCCACCTCACGCACGGCATCGATAGCCGTGTCGTCATCGGTGTCGCCATGCTCGAGCCAGCGTCGATAGATGTTCTCGACCACGACGATGGCATCATCGACCAAGATGCCGATCGAAAAAATGAGCGCGAAGAGACTCACGCGGTCGATCGTCATGCCCCAGATCCAGGCGGCAAAGACGGTCATGAACAGCACCACCGGAATGACCAGGATCACCACGATCGCCGGTCGCAACGCCCGGAAGGCCACTAGCATCAGCAGAAAGACGAAGGAGGTCGCCACGATGAGCTTGAAGATCAGCTCATTGACCTTGGCATCTGCTGTCTCGCCGTAGTTGCGTGTCACGCTGACTGCGACGTTCTCGGGGATGCGCGAGCCTTTGAGCGACTCGACCTGATCGATAATCGCGCGCGCTACCGTCACGCCGTTGGTGAGTTCTTTCTTGGCGATTGCGATGGTGACCGCGGGCTGGCCATCGGCGCGCTCTTCACCGTCTGCTGCTGGCCCGGTGTAGTAGCTGACGAGCTGAGAGGCGTCCGCCTCGGGACCGAGCGAGATCCGGGCCACATCGTGCAGATAAACAGGCACGTCGTTGTAGGAGCCGACGACCAACCGGCTGATGTCCTCAGCACCGGTCAGAAAAGCGCCCGTGGTGACCGAGAAGCGCGCGCCGCTCACTTCGACCCCGCCGGCGGTTTGCTCAGCATTGGCGCTTTCGAGGGTCTGCGCGACCTGATCAAGGCTGATGCGATAGCCTGAAAGACGCCCAGGCGAAACGTCGATGGTCAACTGCTCGCGGCGCCCGCCAACGATGAAGGCGTTGCCGGTGTTCTTGACCTGTTTGAGCGACTGCAGCACGTCTTGAGCGAGCAGGCGCAATTGAGCATCGTCGACATCTGGGACGCCATCGTCGTCGAGATCCTTCGACCAGAGCGTCAGCGTCACGATCGGAACATCGTCGACGCCTTTGCTCTTGACCATCGGCGGCAGGACCCCGGGCGGGATCTTGTCCATGTTGGAGGCCAGCTTGTCATTGACCTTGACGAGCGAAGGGCCCATGTCCTCGCCGACATCAAACTCAATGACCACCAGGCCCTCTCCGCGCTGCGAGGCGGAGTAAACGTGCTTGATTCCCGGGATCTCGCTCATGAGCCGCTCAAGCGGCTGCACAGCAAGATTGGCGACCTGCTGCGAGGATGCTCCGGGATACTGCACCGTGATGTCGATCATCGGCACCGAGATCTGCGGGTCTTCCTGACGCGGCGTCATGAGCAGGCCGAGCACGCCCATCACCAGCATCGCGAAATAAAACAGCGGCGAGAGTGGCGAGCGAATGAAAAAGCGCGCGGTACGACCGGCGATGCCTAAATCGGCTTCGTTCAATACGGTCGACTTGTCGTGTTCAGCGTGAGCGGCGGGGTCTTGACTCATATCCAATCCAGATGTTCCGGGCCTTCTTCAGCGTGCCGCAAGCGGTTGCCGTGCGCGTCAATGCGCTTGCGAGGCATCCTTCGCCCAACCGGCGGTGACGCGAGAATCAGGGTTTGCGAGTACGCGTTCACCCACCCTGAGTCCACTCAAGACGCTGATAAAATCGCCGTTGAGTACCTCTCCGACCCGAATCAGGCGCAGTTGCAGCTGGCCGTTCTCGGTCACAACGTACACCCCGGGAAGACTGCCATTGTAGCGCACGGCGCTACCTGGAATGACCGGGCTGGAGCGCGCCGGCGCAGTTAAGTCGTTGACCAGCACCTTGGCGTACATCCCGGGTTCGGAGACGCCTTGCGGGATATCGAACTTGATTTTGACGGTGTGGCGCTGCGGATCGGCCATGGGAAAGATCTGCGCGACCCGCACCGGGATGCGCCGGTTGGATGGATCGATCTCTGCTTGCAGCATCTCACCCTCGCGCAGTCCTGGGCGCAGCCGCGCGGGCACGTCGACCTCGATCTGAAGATATTCGACATCGGCAAAGTTCAGCAACGGCTGACCGGGCTGAACCGTGTCACCGACCTCGACAAATTTCTTGATGATGACGCCCCTGAATGGAGCGATGCTGCGTGCGTCGCGGATCCTCGTGTCCAAGCCCTGCAATTCGGCCTGCAGCCCCATCATGATGTTTTGCGCCTCCTGAATCTGTATCCCTGAGGCGAAGACGTCGGCCGAGCGCTCGGCGCCGCGATCACGCTCCCCGACGAAACTCTCCACCGGACGCGTGAACATCTGATCGAAGAGATTGGGCAATCCCATACCGCCAAGCGCACTGCGCGATTGCGGCGAATAGAGCTCGCGCGTGTACTGTACGCCAGCGTTGCGAAGCTGCGCATCGGCACTGGCCATCTGGGCCATCAGCGCGCGGCGCTTGGCGAGCAGTTCCTCATCGCCGATGGCGACCAGTAGCGTGTCCTCATCGAATCCGTCGCCTTCCCGGCCGGACAGATAGGTAATGCGACCGGGGAGCTGTGCTGCCAGGGTGACTTCCTTATAAGGCACCACCGTGCCGCCAAGAGACACCGTCGGTGCGCCTTGCGCTTGCTGAACCACGAATGTCTCTCCAGCATCAGCGACGACCAAACCGGGAGTCCCAGCAACGGCTAGAACGAGCATGCACATAGCAGGCACGTTTTTCATCAGTTTCTCCGCGAGAAACCCCGCTGTTCAGGGCGGGGCAGAATAGCGGCCACGAGGCAGTGCGGCCGCCGCAAATCAGCGCAGGCTTTTCAATTGCATACCAACTGTCGCGAGAACAGGTGCGCACTCGAGAGCCTTCGGCGATCAAGCGCGCGATTATCGGTTTTTGGCATTGATGACCTGTCGGCTCCGGTAATGCTCGATCCGAGGATCGTGCCAGTCCTCATTATTGATATATGGGGGAGGAGGCGGCCCGTCACTTGGAAACCTCAGGCCAATAATGCACACACAAGATGGTTGAACACATCGAACAAGCTCCACAGCGCAGTTGCGCAGTATGCATTCAGCACAGCCAGACATTCAAGCCGGGTCGCTTAACGCTCGAGTCCGCAACAGTGCCCGCGTGCGCGGACGGTATGCACCGAGCATCGCTTCAGAGGTGAAAAAACTGTGCGGACAAGATCAAGCGGCTACCGTTCCTCAAAGCGATCGGTGTAACATCACTAGGTGTGCGGGCGTCCCGCCCATCAATCAAATACCCACTGAGTCCGTCAGCGACGCTGCGTCAGCGTACCCGGCGGACTTCCCCGGCGGACTTCCAAGAAAAACCTTTAGGAGTTTGATCAAATGACGTCCACTGCCGACGCCCTTCAGTACCGATTGCAGGGACTGGAATCCCATCTGGAGCAAGAGAATCCGGTTCTGTTGAGCGTGGTGCGGAGTTTTCGCGCGATCGATCGCATTGCCTACCGCATGAGGCTGCTGGAGTCCAACCAGTCCTTCGCCAATCAGATTCCCTGGTGGCCGCTGATCTCGATTCTCGGCACCTTCTCGGCCGGCAAATCGACGTTCATCAACCACTATCTCGGACATAAGCTCCAGAGGACCGGCAATCAGGCCGTCGACGATCGCTTCACCGTCATCGTCTACAGTCCGGAAGACGTCAACCACACGCTGCCGGGCGTCTCGCTGGACTCCGACCCGCGCTTTCCGTTCTTTCGTATGTCCCACGACATCGAAGCCGTGGCTGGCGGAGAAGGCAGTCGCATCGACGCCTATTTGCAACTGAAAACCTGTCGCAGCGAGCGTCTGCGCGGGAAAATCCTCATCGACTCGCCCGGTTTCGACGCCGATGCCCAGCGCACGGCAGTCCTACGCATCACCGATCACATGATCGATCTGTCCGATCTGGTGCTGGTATTCTTCGACGCCCGCCATCCTGAACCCGGCGCGATGCGCGACACGCTCAAACATCTGGTCGGCGACACCGTCACTCGGGCCGATTCGGGTAAGTTTCTCTACATCCTCAATCAGCTCGACTCGGCAGCCGGGGAAGACAATCCCGAGGACGTCGTCGCCGCCTGGCTGCGTGCCATCGGCGAGGCGGGACTGACCGCCGGGCGCTTTTACACCATCTATAGCCCGGACGCCGCCATTCAGATCCCGGACGAGCACAAACGCAGGCGTTTCGAGAAAAAACGCGATGAGGATCTCGGCGATATCTATCAGCGCATTGAGCAGGTCGAGATCGAGCGCGCTTACCGCATCGTCGCCGCCTTGCGCAAAACTGCGACCGATTTCAGTCAGGGCACCATCCCGTTACTGCAAGATGCGCTGCGCCGCTGGCGACGCCGGACCCTGCTCGCCGACAGCGTGGTCTTTCTGAGCGCCGCCGCGGCTTTTATGGCGTGGAGCCTCAAGCACGGCCAATGGCAGGGGTTCAATTATCAGGCCGCCTGGCTTGATCTGATCAAGTCCATTCCCTGGGGCCTGGCAGGGTTCGAGGGTGTTCTGATCGTCCTGGTCCTGGCGGTTCACTTCGGCATCCGCCGTGTGGCCGCACTCAGCGTCATGCCCTGGCTGCGTAAACAAGTCGCACGGAGTAATGCGCCAGGGAATGTCATCACCGCCTTTCAGAGCAACACTCGCTTCTGGCGTACCGTACTGCTTGGGCGGCCGATCGGTTGGGGATCGCGAGCCCGCGCCGAGCTCAATGAAGTACTCCAAAGCTGCGAGAATTATATCCAAGCACTCAACGAGCAGTTCACCAACCCCAAGGGTGTCCAAGACGCGAGCTGGAACCCCGCCGGAGCGCCTGCTGTCGATCGGGCAACCTGAACTTTTGGCGAAACAGGCGGACTGAACCGAACACGGGACGCCTGGCTAAAATACGCGTCCGCCGATTCCGATCCGGAGCTACCAGATGTCTAATCCGACCCTAGAGGCTCTCCCCTCGCCCATTGTCGAAGTCCCCCCACATCCCATCTGGCCGACTTTAGGCGCAGCGCAAAAATCCGCGCTCAAGGCGCGTATCCGCGACCTGCTCAAAGCCCGCGATGCCGTTCTCGTCGCTCATTACTACACCGATGGGGATATCCAGGCGCTGGCCGAGGAGAGCGGCGGTTATGTGGCCGATTCACTGGACATGGCGCGTTTCGGCGCCGAGAGCGATGCCCGAACGCTGGTCGTGTGCGGCGTGCGCTTCATGGGCGAGACCGCCAAGATCCTCAATCCAGAAAAACAGATTCTGATGCCGGATCTGCGCGCCACCTGCTCTCTCGACGAGGGCTGTCCGGTCGAGGCCTTCAGCGCCTTCTGTGACGCTCACCCAGACCACAGCGTGGTGGTCTATGCCAACACCAGTGCCGAGGTGAAGGCGCGCGCCGACTGGGTCGTGACCTCGAGCATCGCGCTGCCCATCGTTGAGCATCTGAGCGCGCGGGGCGAGAAGATCCTCTGGGCGCCGGACAAGCATCTGGGCCGCTATATCCAGCGCATGACCGGGACCGACATGCTGCTCTGGAACGGCGCCTGCGTGGTCCACGATGAGTTCAAGTCGTTTGCATTGGAGCGACTGCGCCAACTCCATCCAGATGCCGCCGTGCTAGTCCATCCGGAGTCGCCTGCCGCGATCGTCGACCAGGCCGATCTGGTCGGCTCCACGACTCAGCTGATCAAAGCCGTCGTTGAGATGCCCAACCAAGCGTTCATCATCGCCACGGACGCCGGCATCTTTTGGAAGATGCACCAGCTCGCCCCGCACAAAACCCTGCTCCCCGCTCCAACCGCCGGCGAGGGCGCTACCTGCGAGAGCTGCGCCCGCTGCCCCTGGATGGCCATGAACTCTCTGCAGAATCTCGAACAGGTCCTCAACAGCGGCGACCAGGAGATCCACATCGACCCGGCCGTGCGCGAGCGTGCGGTGATCCCTATTCAACGCATGCTCGATTTCGCCCGCGCACACGGCATCGGTGGTAAACGCAACTAGGTTCCTCGTGACCTAAAAATCCATGTAGATGCATCAAATATCCCGCGTCACTCGCAACCCGAGTGTCGTGCTTGACATGCTGCGCGAGGTCGCCGGCAATCAGCATTTACCAATGCAGGGAGGTCCGACCCGGTGGCACAGTCTCTCGCCCGTTACTCAAAAGTTCTTGAAATCGTTGGTGACATTCTAAAAGTGCGTGTTCCGGAAACGACCGGTGATCGCCCTCATGTCGCCTTCGACGATCTGGCGCTGGTCGAGGATCCGAGCGGATTCACTTCTCTGGCACGCGCGATCCGTCTGGATCGCGATCTCGTGTCGCTTCAGGTCTTCGCCGGCACCAAGGGGCTGTCGACCCAAGCATCGGTGCGCTTTCTCGGCCATCCCATGCGCGTGACCTACTCGGCAAACGTCCTCGGGCGGGTGTTTCGCGGCGATGGCGAGCCGTTCGATACGGGACCGAGCCTGTCTCAAGATCCCAAGCTGGCGATCGGCGGTCCCTCGGTGAATCCGGCGCGGCGTCTACTCGCATCCAAGATGATTCGCACCGACGTGCCGATGATCGATGTCTTCAACTCGCTGGTAGAGAGCCAGAAAATCCCGATCTTCTCAGTCGCCGGAGAACCCTATAATCAGCTTTTGGCGCGTATCGGCATCCAGGCCGACGCCGATATCGTCGTCTTCGGCGGGCTTGGGCTGATTTTCGACGATTATCATTTTTTTCTGCGTCGCTTCGAAGACGCTGGGGTCTTTGCGCGCACCGTAATGTTCGTCAACCTGGCTTCCGATCCGGTCGTCGAGCGTCTGCTGGTGCCGGACATGGCCCTGGCGGTGGCGGAAAAATTCGCCGTCGAGGAAGGCAAGCGGGTGCTGGTACTGCTCACCGACATGACCGCCTACGCTGACGCCATGAAGGAAGTCGGCATCGCCATGGAGGCGGTCCCGTCCAATCGCGGCTATATGGGCGATCTTTACTCCCAACTGGCGCGCCGCTACGAAAAGGCCGCCGATTACCAAGATGGCGGCTCGCTGACCATCCTGACGGTCACCACCATGCCCGGTGGCGACGTGACGCATCCGGTCCCGGACAACACCGGCTATATCACCGAAGGCCAACTCTATCTGCGCGATGGCGAGATCGATCCTTTCGGCTCGCTGTCGCGTCTAAAGCAGCATGTCATCGGCAAGGCCACTCGCGAGGACCACGGCCAGATCATGAACACCATGATCCGCTTCTATTCCGACGCCAAGGAGGCCGAGCAGAAGCAGGCGATGGCCTTTGAGCTGAGCGATTTCGACGCACAGCTGCTCAAGTTCGGCCGACTGTTTCGCACGCGCTTCATGGACATTGAGGTGAGCCTGCCCCTGGAGCAGGCACTGGATCTATGCTGGCAAACTCTGGCCGAATGCTTCGAGCCGGAGAACCTGCTGATGAGACAGTCGCTGATCGATAAGTATTTTCCGAAAGCGTCCGTTGCATCCTGAGCCGCAGACGCAATCACCGACAGAGCCTCAACGCAACGCATCGGCGCCATAGGCTTCCCAGGGGCGCTTGCGCCGCCCGTTGACGAAGGAGCGCGCCGGATCGACCAAGGCATTGCCGGCAATGGCGGTGCGCCCCAGCAACATGCGAAACAACATGCTTTCGCGGTTGGTCAGGGTGAGTTCGATTGGCCACTCGCGCCCGCCGAGCAGCAAGCGGGTCTCGATGATATAGCGCTGCTCGCGATGCCCGCCTGAATCGCTGACGTTGCGCTGATCGATCACGGGCGCTTCGCCATGAATCACGACATCGGCACGGCGCTGGAGTGGATGCACGCCAAAGCGCGCATACAACTGTCCGCCACGATGGAAAGTATCGACATAGAAAGCATGCAGGGTTGAGGTGCGCGCTCCGGTATCGACCTTGGCCTTGATCAGCGTCAGTCCGAGATCCGGCAGCGCGAGCCATTCGCGCCAGCCCAATACCATCGGTGTCAAGTCTGGGTGTTCTTCGATGATGGCCACAGGTGCTCCTCGCTTGGGGGATTAAAGGTCTCACGCACGATATCCGAAGCGAGGCCCCCAAATCGATAGCCTGAACACATATGGTGATGGCCGGGACAGACACACTCACGAGTGCTTCAGAAAAAATCCGCTAGAGGGCGTGTTCCACGCGCCATACATTCCAGTTAGTCGATGAGCACGTCGCAGCGCCATGAACACGCCTCGACGCCGTATCGGCGGCTGGCCTAGAATCGTTTGCAAATCAAAAACAAACTGGGGTCGCTATGCATCGGCAAGCAGCGTTTGTGTCTTTTGCTTTAATCGTGCTCGTCTCACCGCTCAATGCCGAAGAAGGCACGGCGAAAATTCTGGCGCCGTGGGAGGCCAATGGACAGTTGTTCCAAGTCGCCGTGGACAAACTCCAGTTCATCGGCACCTTCGAGGGAATCATGTACATCGAGCATGGCGATGGATTGTTCGATACGGCGCTGTTCACCTGTCCGTCCACCCAGATCATCCATGTGCTGAGCAATCAGCTACAAGGGCATGGCTACTGTACGCTCGAAAGCCGCACGGGAGACTACGTCTATGCCGAGTTCGACTGCAACGGAGAACCCGGCGCCTGCAAGGGTAAGTTCACCCTCACCGGCGGCACTGGCAAACTCACCGGCATCACCGGCGAGAGTCCGATGATCGTGAGGACCGCGCTGAGCGGGACCGCTATCGACCAAGAATCCGGCGGCACCGTCTCAGCGGCCAAAGGGCTGGCCATCTGGCCCGAGATGCGCTTTGACGTACCGGGCAAAACTGCCGCGATCGGCCTCTTAGGGACCGGCCCAAGCACACCGCAAACGAACAGTGCGGACGAGGATACGATCGATGACACGCGCATCCGCATTCCAAGCGACATGGACGCGCACGACCACCAACAGGAGGATTCGGCCCCCGCATCGCAATGATTGATTGCGGGCGCTCGCCGACAGGGTCTCAGCGCGCTTCCGGCTCGAATTCGAGCGACACTGAGTTGATGCAGTAGCGCAGACCGGTTGGCTGGGGTCCGTCGGGAAAGACGTGTCCCAGATGCGCGCCACAGCGATTGCAGTGCACCTCGGTGCGGCGCATACCGTGCGTGGTATCTTCCTCGGTGGCGACTGCCCCCGGATCGGTCGGTTTCCAGAAACTCGGCCAACCCGTGCCGGAGTCGAATTTTTCCTCAGAACCGAACAACGGCTCGCCACAGCAACTGCAGCGATAAAGACCAGGCGCCTTTAAGTCGAAGTACTGCCCGGTAAAGGCCGGTTCCGTGCCCTTGTGCCGGCACACTCGGTATTGCTCCGGGGTTAGCTCGGCGCGCCATTGCGCATCTGATTTATCGGTTTTTTCGCTCATGTTGCCCTCGGTATTGACTCGGCCCACTGGATTTCGCACTGTCTTGAGCCACTCGTAATTGACACTTATACTGCTTGGCTGACCTTCCCGTGTCTTGATGGGGACTGGATCGGTCGATGTCCACCAGCGCCGTGCTCAATCAACGCTTCGACGCCCACTAGCAGGACTGCAGGATGCTGCTCCACAATCGGCACACACTTTGGCTGCGGCTACTATTCGCACTTGGGGCGATGGCGCTTTTCGTATTCAGCTACCAATGGGGTAACCAGCAACAGCGCGCCGGCTCGCAACCACCCCTTATCGACGGCGTGCTGATTCGCCCGCCCGGCGCTGTCCCTCGCTTCGAGCTGCGCGATCCCTTCGGCCAGGTGTTTGATCAGGACAGGCTCGCCGATGGCTGGACCCTGATGGCCTTCGGCGCGCTCTCCGATGCCTCTGGTCAACGCGTCGTCGCGCGACTCATCGATGTCTACAACCGCGTCGCAGATCAGCCGACGCTCAGAAAGTCCCTGAAACTCGTCCTCGTCACGACGGTGGAGACGCCCGCGCGATCACGCGATTTTGCCCGTCTGTCGCCGGCACTCCACATCCTCGCTGGAGAGGATGCCGATATCGCGCGTGTGCGCGAGACGCTGGGTGGCGCCGATGGCGCGCAACCGACGCTCTTCATGTTCGCTCCAGGCGCGCATCTGATCGCGCTATTCCCCCCAACCGAAGCCGGTAGCGCCGTGGCCGAGGATCTGAAAACCCTCTTCACCAACGCATCCGCCCTGCTTCCGGAGTCGTCGTTATGACAGATTCGACCAAACCACGTCTGAGCGAGCGTCTGTTCGTCACGCTCCAGCATCTCATCCCGCAACGCTGGCTCTCCGAGCAAATGTATCGGCTGGCACGGGTGCGCTGGCGTCCACTCAAGACGCTTCTGATTCGATCCTTCGCACGGATCTATCGCATCGACATGTCTCTGGCGCTAGAGCCGGATCTGGCCACTTATGCGCACTTCAACGCCTTCTTCACCCGCGCGCTGAGACCAGACGCGCGCCCCCTGGACGCCACCTCTCAGGCGATCTTCTGCCCGGTCGACGGCGCGATCAGCCAGATCGGCGTCATCAGCGACGGCAAGCTGATCCAGGCCAAGGGGCGTCATTTCGATGTGCGCACGCTGCTCGGACTCGAACGCGACGCGCCGCACCCCTTCGACGGCGGTCAGTTCGCGACCATCTATCTCTCCCCAAGCGACTACCACCGTATCCACATGCCGCTGACGGGTGATCTCACCCAGATGACCCACATTCCGGGGCGTCTGTTCAGCGTCAACGCGACCACCGCCCGGCTGGTGCCCGGCTTGTTCGCGCGCAATGAGCGGGTCGTCTGCCGTTTCGACACCCAGGCTGGCGACATGGCGCTGGTGCTGGTGGGCGCCATTTTCGTCGGCGGCATCGAAACCGTTTGGTCCGGCGAGATCACCCCGCCCCATTCAGCGCCAGATATCCAGCGCTGGAACTACTCCGACGACGCCCAGCGCATCCACCTCGAAGGCGGCGAAGAGATGGGCCGTTTCAACCTCGGTTCCACCGTGATCGTGCTTTTCCCGCCAGGGCGCATTCACTGGACGCCAGAACTCGCGCCCGGACAGACGGTTCAGCTCGGTCAGCGGCTCGGCGTGCGTGTATAGGCAAGAAAGCTGGTTGCACAAAAAAGGCCTTCCCGTAGGAAGGCCTGATGCAAGTGTGGCAACGTAGGCCGAGGTGCGCTAGACATCCAGTTGAAGGCGCATTTTCCTCATTGCATTTTTCTCGATTTGACGGATGCGCTCGGCAGAGACGCCAAATTGTCCTGCCAGTTCGTGCAACGTCTGCTTCTTCTCGGTCAACCAACGCTCGCGCAGGATTGTCTTACTCCTGTCGTCCAAACCCTGCAGCGCCGCATAGAGCCTTTCGCGCTGCTTTCGATCGGTATCCTCGCGCTCGATAGCGCGCGCCGGTTCCATGCTGATATCTGGGAGATAGGTCGCCGGCGCGCTTGGCGCATCGTCGTCGTCATCCTCAAGGCCGTCGAATGAAAGATCCTGATTCGCCAGGCGCGATTCCATCTGCAGGACGGTCTCGGGCTTGACGCCCAAGTCGTTGGCCACGTCTTCCACTTCTTGCCTGGTGAACCAGCCGAGGCGCTTCTTGGAGCTGCGCAGATTGAAAAACAGCTTGCGCTGCGCTTTGGTCGTGGCGACCTTCACGATGCGCCAATTGCGCAAAATGTACTCGTGGATTTCGGCGCGAATCCAGTGCACGGCAAACGATACCAGCCGTACACCCATGTCGGGTTCGAAGCGGCGAACGGCCTTCATCAGACCGACCGTGCCTTCCTGAATTAAGTCTGGCAGCGGCAACCCGTAGCCCAGATAGCCGCGGGCAATGCGGATCACAAAACGCAGGTGCGAAGTCACTAGACGCCGTGCCGCGTCTTGATCGCCGTGGTCGCGAAGCTGCACGGCGAGAGACTTTTCCTCTTCCGGGGTGAGTACGGGAATCTGATAGGCACTGCTGATATAAGCCTCGATCGTACCCGTCGGCATGATGCTGAAGTTCTTGGCCATGATCCAAATACCTCAATTTGAGTAGAGTTTGGGCTACATCCTAGCATTTAGGTGGGATATATGTCAGTGCTTATGACGCGTCATTTGAACTACCGTCTCGGCCATAAGTTTCGTTAACTCTAGGCGAACACCCAAACTTGTTCAAGGTACATTCTGACTTAAGACAGATCGTATGTTTCGATCAGAGCAATAGACTTAGATGATGATCAGAATTTTTTATTATATTTCAACGGCAAAGCGTATAAATTACGCTGATGGATCATGCTTTTCGGATCATGCCCATCTTACCGAGCATGAAAAAATCGTCATCTAAATCTGGTCATAACATGGACAAAAGAGCCAAAACCCGTCCAGACATGGCGGTTCTCTTACACGCGTGCCGGCGCAACCTTGACGGCATCCTGCCCTCGTAGATCGGGCAAAAAGACCGCCAGCAAACCGATCAGCGGCAAGAAAGAGCAGAGACGATAGACTGCTTCGATTCCCCACAGATCCGCCACCTGTCCGAGCACTGCGGCGCCAATGCCGCCCAGCCCGAAGGCCAATCCGAAAAACAGCCCCGAGACCATGCCCACGCGGCCAGGAATCAACTCTTGGGCATAGACGACGATTGCCGGAAAGGCCGAGGCGAGCATGAATCCGATGATCAGCGTTAAGCCAGCCGACAGATCCAGGCCGACATAGGGCAACGCCAGCGTGAAGGGCGCAACGCCCAGAATAGAGGCCCAGATCACCTGCCGCCGACCGATACGATCGCCGATGGGACCACCGAGCAGGGTGCCCAACGCCACGGCAAAGAGAAAGTAAAACAGATGAATCTGCGCCTCCTGGACTGCGATGGCATAGCGCTCCACCAGATAGAAGATCAAATAACTGCTGAGGCTGGCGAGATAGAAAAACTTCGAAAACATCAGGGCCAGCAGTACCACCAGCGTAGTCCTGACCTGACCTTTGGGGAGTCTTGGAACGACTGGACTCGCACCCGGCTTGACCAGGCGCTGCTGGTTGCGGTACCAAACGCCAACCCCAGTGAGCACGACCATGGCCAGGAGCGCGATGAGTGAGAACAAGGCGATGCTACGCTGACCGTTAGGCAAAATGATCCATGCAGCAAGCAGCGGACCGACGGCGGCACCGACGTTGCCGCCGACCTGAAAAATCGACTGCGCCAGACCATGCCGACCGCCAGAGGCGATGCGTGCGACCCGCGAGGCTTCGGGATGAAACACCGCCGAGCCAGTCCCGACCATCGCGGCGGCCACCAACAGCATGGGAAAGCTTGTCGCAAGCGACAGGGCGAGCAACCCGAGCAGGGTACAGCCCATACCTGCGGCGAGTGAAAAGGGTTTGGGATGGCGGTCGGTATAAATGCCCACCAGGGGTTGCAGGAGCGAGGCGGTCAACTGAAAGGCCAATGTAATCAGTCCGATCTGGGCAAAACTGAGATCGAATTCGGCCTTGAACAGCGGATAGACGGCAATCATCAGCGACTGCATCGTATCGTTGAGGAAATGCGAAAAGCTGATAGCGCCCAGCACTGGAAAGACGGTGCGGCGGTTCGTTGAGTCGGTCATGTACTCGGTCGGTGTAGCAAATGCGGCGGTTTTAAGGGGGGCGTGCTGGGTAAGGAGTGCCATCTTACGCTCACACACGCTCAACCGTGTGGATTCAACTTTATCGTATCATTCTGAACATCCCGTCCAAGTGACAAGCAGGCCACGCAGGGTCTCCAACCAGGCGCATGTCCTACAAGTATGTCTGGGACGCAGCCGATGCGATGAACACTCTGTCGGCGCAACCGCTTATTTCAGCGGCGGGACGGGGATCGCCATCTACAATGGCCGCCGAGTAGGAGCATCGGCGGTTTCTCAAGCAGCAAGAAGCGGCCGCGTTTTCCCCACCGATATCACGCAACCCAAACGACTCAATCAGGAGAGATTGGATGAAAGTACTCGATGTCAGCAAAAAAGCGATTGGCGTCGGCATCGCCGCACTCATCTTGGCCAGCGCCAGCGCGGTCGTCTCGGCCAGTGAAGTCAAAGTCGCCGTGGCGGCCAACTTCACCGCCGCGATGAAAGAAATCGCCACCGCTTTCGAGCAAGCAACCGGCCACACCACTCAGATCAGCTATGGCTCCACCGGCAAACTCTATACCCAGATCGAGAACGGCGCGCCCTTCGAGGTGCTCCTCGCGGCCGATCAGGAGCGGCCCAAGCTCTTAGTCGATGCGGGAAAGGCCAGCGGCGCGTTCACCTATGCAGTCGGAAAACTGGTGCTCTGGAGCGCGAACCCGGAGTTGATCAGTGACGGCGCCAAGGTGCTCAGCGGGGACGACTTCCGGAAACTCGCAATCGCTAATCCTAAAACCGCCCCCTATGGAACGGCGGCCGTCGAAGTGATGAAGGCGCTCATGCTCTACGAGATGCTCGAACCCAAGCTAGTCCGGGGCGACAACATCGCCCAGACCTATCAGTTCGTCGCCACCCGCAACGCCGAACTGGGCTTCGTCGCCAAGGCACAGATCGTCCTGGATCCGAGCGGATCGCGCTGGGACATCGATCAGAATCTCTACAGCCCGATTCGCCAGGACGCGGTACTGCTCGAAAAAGGCAGCGCCAACCCCGCCGCCAGCGACCTGATGGAGTATCTAAAGGGCGACGAGGCCAGGGCCGTCATCGAAAAATACGGCTACGGGGTAGAGTCGCCTCTATCAATCGGGGCGGGATGACGCAATCGCGCCTGCCTCTCATTCTGGCCAGATTGCCGCTGATCACCGGAAACTCTTGCGTTGACCCTCGATCTTGAACCCGTGTGGCTGACGCTCAAGCTTGCCACCGTCACCACCGCGGTGCTGCTGGTGGTCGGTACGCCGATCGCTTGGTGGTTGTCGCAGACGCGCTCGCGCATGAAGCAGGTTGTCGCGACCCTGGTCGCACTGCCTTTGGTGCTGCCACCGACGGTGCTGGGCTTCTATCTGCTGCTTCTGCTCGGTCCGGCGGGTCCGGTCGGGCAGTTTACCCAGGCAATCGGGCTGGGCACCCTGCCCTTTACCTTTGCCGGATTGGTGGTCGGCTCGGTCATCTACTCGCTGCCCTTTCTGGTGCAGCCGGCCTACAACGCCTTCGAGGCGATCGGCACCCGTCCGCTGGAAGTGGCGGCAACCCTGCGCGCATCGCCCCTAGCCCGTTTTTTCAACGTCGCGCTGCCGCTGGCTTTTCCGGGGCTGCTCACCGGGGCCATTCTCGCTTTCGCGCACACGGTTGGGGAGTTCGGCGTCATCCTGATGATCGGCGGCAATATCCCCGGCGAAACCAAAGTGCTCTCGGTGGCCATCTACGACCATGTCGAGTCGCTGGAGTGGACCCAGGCCCATTGGCTGGCGGGCGGTATGGTGCTGTTTTCCTTCCTGGTGGTGCTGGCGATCAACCTGCTCGGCCAGCGGGTGCGCAAGATCTGACATGCGCGACCTCGATCTCGCCTTCCAGCTCGACCGGGGCAATTTCAAGCTCAATGTCGCCTTCACCGCACCAGGTGTCGGCATCACTGCGCTGTTTGGGCGCTCGGGCTGTGGGAAGACCACGGTGCTACGCTGCGTCGCGGGACTCGAGCGCGCAGCCGGTCACTGTCGTCTCAACGGCGACGCCTGGCAGGACGATGGGCGCGGGCTGTTTCTCAAAACCCATCGCCGTCCAATCGGCTATGTCTTCCAGGAAGCCAGTCTGTTCATGCACCTGTCGGTGCGGCGCAATCTGGAATATGGACTCAGCCGCATCCCGCCTAGCGAGCGGCGGATCGGCTTTGACGAGGTGGTGAGCCTGCTCGGTATCGGATCGCATCTCGGGCGCGACCCGGCTGGGCTTTCCGGCGGTGAGCGCCAGCGCGTGTCCATCGCTCGCGCACTGCTGACCAGTCCGCGCCTGCTGCTGATGGACGAGCCGCTCTCGGCCCTGGATCACACCAGCAAGCAGGACATCTTGCCCTACCTGGAACGCCTGCACGACAACCTGCGTATCCCGGTGCTCTATGTCAGCCATTCGCCGGACGAGGTCGCGCGGCTCGCTGATCGCATCATCCTGCTCCAGGATGGCCACATCCAGGCCAGCGGTTCGGCGGGTGAGATTTTGTCGCGCCTGGACCTGCCGCTCGCCCAAGATGCAGACGCCAGCTCCATCGTCGACGCCACCGTGCTGAGCCATGACGAGGACTATCGTCTGACGCATCTGGCAATCCCCGGCGGCGCACTGACCGTTACGCATCTGGAGCGCGCCATCGGCGCACGGGCGCGGGTGCGTATTCAGGCCCGCGATGTGAGCGTCGTCCTGGATGCCTCAGACACCTCAAGCATCCTCAACATCCTGCCGGCGCGTATTCTGGAAATGCGCGAAATCGCCAACGCGCAGATCCTGGTGAAACTGTGCATCGGCAGCGACAAACAGACCCCATTACTCGCGCGCATCACCCGTTACTCGCGCGATCGGCTGTGTCTGAGCCTCGGCCAACAGGTTTACGCACAGGTCAAGACGGTGGCATTGATGGACTGAAGCCCCGATACTGCAGCCGAAAACACCAACATGACAGAGTGCGCCCGCTGTCTGGACAACGGCTTTTTCGAGAACGCCAACGACAACGCAAAAGTAAAAACGAGGATCAGCTTCATGCGCAATGCATCTCTGTGGCTCGCCACGCTATTGGCCAGTGCCGTGCTCACCCTGCCTGCCATCGCTCAACCGACGCAGGATGGTGCTCAAACACCACCCAGCGGCACAGGCAAGGTGACCGGCGCCAAGCAGTCGAGTCATCCAGACTGGTTCAAGGAGAGTTTTCTCGATATCGCCGAGGACGTCGACGAAGCGGCCCAGTCCGGCAAGCACGTCATCCTCTTCCTGGAGATGAACGGCTGCCCCTACTGCTACAAAATGATCGAGGAGAACTTCAAGGGGGCACCCTATCGTGAGTTCATCAAAGAGCAGTTCGACGTCATCGCCATCAATGTGCTCGGCGATCGTGAAGTGGCGCTCGATGCCGAGACGTCACTGACCGAAAAAGCCCTGACCGAACAGCTTGGCGTGACCTACACTCCCGCCACCATCTTTCTCGATCATACAAACCGGCCGGTCGCGCGGGTCAGCGGCTATCGCAACGTCGCTGACTTCAAGCAGGTGCTCGACTATGTCGCCACCAAGGCCTACACCGAGCAGACGCTCGTGGAGTATCTCGAAGGGGGCAAGGCCGAATCACGCTACAGCCTGCGCACGCACCCGCAAATCCAGGCCGTAGACGACCTGAGCGGCGTCACCGACAAGCCGCTCGCGATCCTGTTCGAGGACGCGACATGCCGCGCCTGCGACGCGCTGCACGACGGACACTTCGCCGATCCAGAGGTCAATCGAGCGCTCAAGGATTTCGTGCTGGTGCGGCTTGACAGCCGCTCAGACAAACCCATCACCATGCCCGATGGCGCCCAGACCACGGCCAGGCAGTTCGCCGGGGATCTCGGCATCAACTATCATCCCACGCTCGTGCTCTACGATCAGGGCAAGGAGATCGCGCGCATCGATAGCATGTTCTATCGCTACCACTTCATCGGTCTGCTCGAGTATGTCGGCCAGAGACAGTATGTGAAGTATCCAGACAGCCCCTTTGACTACATCAACGCCAAGACCGACGCGCTGACTGCCGCCGGTCAGGATGTCTCAGTCGCCGACGATTAAGACCCGCATGGAGCCGGCCAGTGTGGTCGGCTCTGTGGTGTACACCTTGACAGAGCAGGGTCGAGTCCCTAAATTCATGTGTTAGCACTCGATGTCAGTGAGTGCTAAATTGAGCAACCCCAAACCTTATAAGGATAACTGTCGACGCTGTCACTATCGTGGGCAATACAAAGCACACATCGACGGATGACTCGCTGCACGCTGATACCCCGATCAGCGAGCGCGCGCTGCATTTCCTCAAGGCGCTGGTCGAGCGCTATATCAAGGAAGGGCAGCCGATCGGCTCACGCACCCTGGCGAAAGACACCGGGTTGGATCTGAGTCCGGCGACCGTACGCAACGTCATGGCCGATCTCGAAGAATTGGGGCTGATCGTCTCGCCCCACACCTCAGCGGGCCGAGTGCCAACGGCTGCGGGCTACCGGCTGTTCGTCGACACCCTGCTGACGGTGCATCCGCCATCCGACCAGGACATCGACTCTCTGCGCACACGCTTTGGCGTGTGCGTGGACTCCAAGTCGCTGATCGAGACGGCCTCGAACCTCTTGTCCGGGATTACGCATCTTGCCGGCGTGGTGATGCTCCCGCGCCATGAGCGACACGTCTTTCGGCAGATCGAGCTGTTGCCATTGTCTGAGAAACGCGTGCTGGCCATTCTGGTGACCAGTGAGGGAGAGGTGCACAACCGTATCGTCACGATCGATCGTCAGTTCACACCCGCGCAGCTCGAACAGGCCTGTAACTATCTCAATCAGATTTTCAGCGGTCAGGATATCCGCGAGGTTCGCAAACGCATCCTCGACGACCTAAAACGCACGCATGCCCATCTCGATCAGGTCATGATGCAGGCGTTGTCGATCGCGCAAGGTGTCGTCGAATCCGCCGATGTCAAGGACGATTGCTATATCGCCGGGCAGACAAACCTCATGGAGTTCGGTGAGCTGGCAAGCATGGATCGGCTCAAGCAGCTCTTCGATGCATTCAATCAGAAACGCGAAATCTTGCACATTCTCGATCGCTGCATTGCGGCCGATGGCGTGCGGATCTTCATCGGTGAGGAATCCGGCTACGACCTGCTCGACGATTGCAGCCTGGTCACCACGACCTACCGGGTCGAGGATCAGGTCGTCGGCGTGCTCGGCGTACTCGGACCTACACGGATGGATTATCAGCGTGTGATCCCGATTGTCGATGTCACGGGACGGCTGCTCGCCGCCGCGCTGAGAAAGTAAGCCACATACCACAGACAAATTGATCTGGCTGCCGCGCGCCGATGTCCGGCGTGAGGATTGGGTCATTTGACGAACCGGAGGTTATTGATGACAAAGGGCCCACATGACGTGGATGCCACGGAGCAGGATATCTCCTCATCGGAGGATGCGACCATGCGGGCAGCCGTGGACGCGTATATCGAAGCGACGGCGACGGATGACGATCAAGCGGCGCAGCCGGGCGCCTCGGCACAAGAGTCGGGCGCCGCGTTGGAAGAGGCCCGCGCCGTCGCTGATGAGTACCGCGACCAAGTGCTGCGCGTGCGCGCAGATCTCGAAAATATCAAGCGTCGTCATGTCGTGGAACTGGAGAAGGCGCATAAGTTTGCCCTCGACGGATTCGTGCGCGAGTTGCTGCAGGTCCGTGACAGCCTCGAGCTGGGCCACGAAGCAGCGATGGTTGATGGGGCTAATGTCGAAAAGCTTCGCGAAGGCACCGAGCTGACGCTCAAGCTGCTCAGCGACGTGATGGGCAAGTTCGGGGTCGACGTCGTCGACCCACTCAATCAGCCTTTCGATCCCGAACTCCACCAAGCGATGTCGCTACAACCGCGCAATGACGTGCCACCCAATACGGTGGTCGCGGTCATTCAAAAGGGTTATACGCTCAACGCACGCCTCGTACGCCCGGCCATGGTCATGGTGTCGCGCCAGGACGCTTGAGCACAGACTTGAACGGTTTAGGGGTTTCCCCAAACTGATTGAATTGAATAACTTGGCGCCAGTGCGCCATACACAACGATTTCGGAGAATAGATCCATGGGAAAAATCATCGGCATCGATCTCGGTACCACCAACTCCTGCGTGGCCGTGATGGAAGGCGACAGTGCCAAGGTCATCGAGAACGCCGAAGGCGACCGCACAACCCCCTCAATCGTCGCTTACACAAGTGACGCCGAGGTGCTGGTCGGTCAGTCCGCCAAGCGCCAAGCAGTGACTAATCCAGCCAACACGCTATTTGCGATCAAGCGCCTGATCGGGCGGCGCTTCGAGGACAGCGTCGTCGGCAAAGACAAGGACATGGTCCCCTACAAGATCGTCAAGGCCGACAACGGCGATGCCTGGATCGAAGTCAACGGGAAAAAGATGGCCCCGCCCGAGATTTCGGCCAAGGTTCTTCAGAAGATGAAGAAGACTGCCGAGGACTACCTGGGCAGCACCGTCACCGAGGCCGTCATCACGGTCCCAGCCTACTTCAACGACTCCCAGCGTCAGGCGACCAAGGACGCCGGTCGCATTGCCGGTCTTGATGTCAAGCGCATCATCAACGAGCCGACTGCGGCGGCGTTGGCCTACGGCATGGACAAGAAGCGCGGCGATCAAAAGCTCGTCGTCTATGACTTGGGCGGCGGTACTTTCGACGTCTCGATTATCGAGATTGCCGAAATTGAGGGCGAGCATCAGTTCGAGGTGCTTGCCACCAATGGCGATACCTTCCTCGGTGGTGAGGACTTCGACATGCGGATCATCGACCACCTGGTCGAGGTCTTCAAGAAGGAGCAGGGCTTTGACCTGCGCAACGATCCGCTGGCCCTGCAGCGCCTCAAGGAGGCCGCCGAGAAGGCCAAGATCGAGCTGTCGACAAGCCAGCAGACAGACATCAATCTGCCCTATATCACCGCCGATCAGACTGGGCCGAAGCACCTCAGCGTCAAGCTCAATCGCGCCAAGCTCGAGTCGCTCGTCGAGGATCTCGTCGATCGCACACTCGAGCCCTGCCGCATCGCGCTCAAGGACGCGGGTCTCACTGCCGGCGACCTCGACGAGGTCATCCTGGTCGGTGGCCAGACCCGCATGCCCAAGGTGCAGGAGAAGGTCGAGAAGTTCTTCGGCAAGGCCCCGCGCAAGGACGTCAACCCTGACGAGGCCGTGGCCATCGGTGCTGCCATCCAGGGCGGCGTGCTCGGCGGCGAGGTCAAGGACGTGCTGCTGCTCGATGTGACCCCGCTCTCGCTGGGTATCGAGACCCTCGGCGGCGTCATGACCAAGCTCATTGAGAAGAACACCACCATCCCGACTTCCGCCCAGCAGGTCTTCTCGACCGCCGACGACAACCAGACCGCCGTGACGGTGCATGTCCTGCAGGGTGAGCGCGAACGCGCGGCCAGCAATAAATCGCTCGGCCGATTCGATCTGAGCGACATCCCGCCCGCCCCGCGCGGCGTGCCGCAGGTCGAGGTCAAATTCGACATCGACGCCAATGGCATCCTGAATGTCTCGGCCAAGGACAAGGCGACCGGCAAGGAGCAGTCGATCATCATCAAGGCCTCTTCCGGCCTTTCCGATCAGGATATCGACAAGATGGTCAAGGACGCCGAGGCCCATGCCGAAGACGATCGCCAATTCCATGAGCTGGTTGCCGCGCGCAATCAGGCCGACAGCATGATCCATTCGACCCGCAAGTCTATGGAGCAGCTCGGCGAGAAGGTAGAAAGCGGCGAGAAGGACTCCATCGAGTCCGCCATCAAGGAGCTGGAAGAAGCCATGAAGGCTGAGGACAAGGACCGTATCGAGTCCCTGACCAAGAGCCTCGGCGACGTTTCGGGCAAGATGGCCGAACGGCTCTATGCCCAACCCGGTGATACCGGTGAGGCGGCGCAGCCCGACGAGACTCAGACAAGCGGCCAGAGTGGCGGCGCGGACGACGTGGTCGATGCCGAGTTCGAAGAGGTCAAAGACGATAAGAAGTAAAGGTGATGGACCGGCTGTCACCCAGCCCGTCCTCACAATGAAAGCGTGCTGGTGCCCCATGCGCCCGTGCGCTTTCTATTTTTTCAGATAGGGCTGGTGCAAGAAGCTCGGTGGTTGGTTGCTGGAAACAGAATACATGGCAAAGCGCGATTATTACGAAGTACTGGGGGTTCAGCGCAACGCAAGCGAGGCCGATATCAAAAAGGCCTTTCGACGCTTGGCGATGCGCCATCATCCCGACCGCAACACCGGCGATGCCGATGCCGAAATTAAGTTCAAAGAAGCCAAGCTGGCGTATGACGTGCTCAGCGACCCGAAGAAACGCTCGGCCTACGATCAGTTCGGACACGCAGGCGTCGATGCAGGCATGGGTGGGCCGGGGGATTTCTCCGGTGCTGGCTCCTTCGCCGATGTGTTCGGCGATGTGTTCGGCGATATCTTTGGTGGGCGCACCGGCGGGCGGCGTACCCAGCGCGGGGTGGATCTGCGCTATGACCTTTCGCTGACTCTGGAAGAAGCGGTCGCCGGCAAGGAGGTCAAAGTCCGACTGCCGATCCAGGTCGACTGCCAGTTCTGCGGTGGCTCCGGCGCCAAGCCGGGAACCAAACCGAAGCAGTGCGCGACCTGCGGCGGAGTGGGTCAGGTGCGTATGCAACAGGGGTTCTTCTCCATTCAGCAGACCTGCCCAGAATGTCGCGGCGCGGGGACTGTCGTCGAGGAGGCATGCAGCCACTGCCGAGGCCGGGGCCGCACTCAGGAGGAGAAGACCCTCTCGGTCAAGGTGCCAGCCGGTGTGGACACGGGCGACCGTATCCGTCTGGCGGGCGAAGGCGAGCGTGGCGGCCAGGGCGGCCCCCCGGGCGATCTCTATGTCCAGATTCAGGTCATGGAGCATGCCATCTTCACCCGTGAGGACAGCCATCTCTATTGTCAGGTGCCGATCGGCTTCGTGGCGGCGGCATTGGGCGGCGAGCTGGAGGTGCCGACACTCGACGGCAAGGTGATGCTCAAGATCCCGGCCGGAACGCAGACCGGCAAGATGTTTCGGGTCCGCAACAAGGGCATCAAGCCGGTGCGGGGCGGTGCGATCGGCGATCTCATCTGCCGTGTCACGATCGAGACCCCGGTCAATCTCACCGATCGCCAGAAAACGCTGCTGCAAGAGTTCGAGACCAGCGTTCAGGAAGGCGGCTCGCGTCACAATCCGCAATCCCATTCCTGGCTGGATGGGGTGAAGCGCTTTTTCGACAAGATGGGCCTGTAGCGCCTTAGCTTGCCAACCCGGAGCCGATCAGATGCATGAAATCCGAATTGCCGTTGCCGGCGCAGGCGGTCGTATGGGCCGTACGCTCGTGCAGGCCATCACCGAAACCGAGGGGCTGCGTCTGGGCGCGGCGACCGAATATGCTGGTAGCACGCTGCTCGGCGCGGATGCGGGCGAGCTGGCGGGCGTTGGCCAATTGGGCGTGGCGCTGGTCGCGGATCTGTCCGATACGCTGGCCGACTTCGATGTTCTGATCGATTTCACCACGCCAGCTGCCACCATGGCGCATCTTGAACTCTGTCGTGCATCCGCCAAGCGCATGGTCATCGGCACCACCGGGCTTGATGAGCGCCAGCGCGCCGCAATCGCCGACGCGGGTAAGCAGATCGGCATTGTCTTCGCACCGAACATGAGCGTCGGCGTAAACCTCTGCTTCAAGCTCCTGGACATCGCCGCGCGGGTGCTCGGCGACGAGGTCGACATCGAGATTATCGAGGCCCATCACCGCCACAAGGTCGATGCCCCATCGGGCACGGCATTGCGCATGGGCGAGGTGGTCGCCTCGGCGCTCGGACGCGACCTCAGCGAGGTCGCGGTGTACGGTCGGGAAGGCCAGACAGGCCCACGCGAGCGCCAGAGCATCGGGTTCGAGACCATTCGTGCCGGCGATGTGGTCGGCGAGCACAGCGTCTGGTTCGCGGCGGACGGCGAGCGGGTGGAGATCGCCCACAAGGCGTCGAGCCGTATGACCTTCGCGCGCGGTGCGGCACGTGCTGCGCGCTGGATCGTCCAACACGAGCGCGGTCAGTTCGATATGCAGGACGTTCTTGGGCTGAACGCTTACGGGGCCGGCACCCCCAGCGTCAGTCAGTCCTGACAGGAATAGCCGTGGGCGATAAGCCCTTCTTCCAGATCGTCTGCGGCCATCGGATGCGCGAGCAGGTAGCCCGCAGCATTGATCGAATAGTCGCCGATGGCCTCATCCACCGCAACCTCCCACTCATCGAAGCCGTAGTCGCCGCGCCCGAGCCACATGAGCGCGACCAGCTCTGCGCGTTGACGTTCGCTCATCGCGCCGATGACGCGTGTCATCTCCTGTAGCGTATAGTCTTCGCTGTGTTCGGCAAGAATCTGAAACGCTCCGTCCTCAAATGGACTGATCGGCGTGCCCGGCAGCACCACTTCCTCCTTGGCTTGGAACTCCCGAATTTTGTTGATGATGTGGCACAAAGAGTCGAGGTTGATGTGAAGCATCATCTTAGGATTCCTCCACTGTTACAGGCGTCCTGGGGTTGCAGCATCGACGGTCTGCATCGATGCCTTGCATGAAGCCTAGTTTACCCCTTTTCAGGGGTTGGACTGATTCACGGCTTTGGCTTGCGCGGCTCGCTTTTGATTAAAATGGATGTGTTCTGACGATTTCGACCCAATCTCACCGAGCAGCGACCTCACCGAGCGTATCAGTATACCGATGAAGAACTGGATTGCAGCGGGCCTCGCGGCAGCGATGGTCGGGCTGGCCATCATGGTCATGCAGCGCGGTGAAAGCCCGACGCCACAGACATACAATCCATCTCTGGCAACCCTGATCGATCTGGAGACGGGCGCCTTTGCGCCGCTGAACGCCGCCTGGAACTTGACGCTGCCCGCCGACCATGGGCCGCACCTAGGCACGCAGGGCGAGCTTTGGAGCCTGTCGCTATGGCTGCACGATGCAGATGACAGACACTTCGCGTTCCAGGCCAGCACTGCCCGACTGGCGCTTACTGCCCGAGCGGTCGCCCGGGACTCGGCCTGGGCGGCTAATCAACTCTATCGGGCGCAGCTTGCTGCCAGTCTGCCGGGCGAGGCGCGCGTGCGTACCAGCCAGCGTCTCAATCGCGCCGCGCTGGGACTCGCCGGCGCAACGACTCAGCCGGTGCGTATCTGGGTTGAAGGCTGGTCGCTCGCGGCATCGCGGGACGGCTCCCGACTCGACCTTGAGATTGCCGACGGCGATTTCAGTGTGCAACTGGCCTTGACGCCGCTCAAAATCGCGCTTGACGGACGCGATCTGGGGCTGTTCGTTCAAAGGCAAGACAGTCCCGATCTGCGCGCCTACCTTATGACGCGCTTAGAGGTCACGGGCACACTCAGTATCGCCGGCAAGCAGACCGACGTGCGGGGGGGCGCATGGCTTGATCATCTCTGGGGCAATCTCGGCGTCCCCGACGCAGCACCAGCCCTCAATCGCATCGCCATTCAGCTCGACGATGGCAGAGACTTGCTGTGCCTGCAACTGCGCCCTCGCAGCGACGAAGGCACACCGATTCCCACCTGCGCACTCGTCCTCGCAGATGGCCAGGTGCAGAGCTTTCAGCGCCGGGAAATCCGCCTGGAACCGACACGCGTGTGGCAGAGCAAGGACACTGGGAAACGCTATCCCGTGGCCTGGCAGCTCGTCATCCCACTGATCGATCTGGAACTCGCCATCGAGCCTCGGATAGCGGATCAGGAGCTGGATTTGGCCGCACCTTACTGGAGCGGTTCGGCCCAGATCGCGGGCCGACAAAGCGAGCGGCAACTCGGCGGTCATGGATGGGTCGAAGTCACAGACCTCGACGCGTCTGAGCAACCCCAGTGACGACGCCCGCCTCTCCTCTACTACATCCGAAGAGCGTTTGCGATGATTGAGATGTCCACGACACACTGCCAACTGCCCCCGCGATATCGATCGCAGCGCGCGCGTATCGCCGTGCTCGCGCTCTTGGCGCTGCCTGCGCTCCTGGTCGGCTGCGATCAGGGCGTCCAGGAGCGCGGCGGGGTCAGCAAGGCCGAGGTCGGGCGGGTACCCGCGTCCGAGCAGCGCCCTGGCGATCCTGAGCAAGGCCGTGACGCATTCCTCAACCGCTCAATCGTGACCTGTGGCGTCCCCTACCGAGTCTACCGAGAAGTCGCAGACGACACGCCACCTGATCCCCAGGCGCCGCTCCCAGGGCGCACCGGGCGTAACGTCGAGCTGCCCTACATGCTCACCGCTCAGATCGCCGAGTCCGGCGTCGAGCTGGTCACCTCAAACTGTCTCGGCTGTCATGCGGCGACCTTTGACGACCAGCTCGTCATCGGGCTTGGCAATGCATTCCTCGACATGACGGTCGATCCGCTGCTGGCCATTGAGGCGACCGGTGCGGTGGACATGAATGATGCCGAGCGCACCGAATGGCGCCGCTGGGCGGATCGTATCACCGCCATCGCCGACTACATGATGACGGATACCGTCGGCGTGAATTCGGCCAACAATCTGACCCTGGCACTGATGGCGCACCGCGACCCCGAGACCCTGGCGTGGTCGAACCAGCCGCTGATCGAGCCGCCGCCCGAGAAGCCACTCCCGGTCAGCGTGCCGCCGCTTTGGAATGTCGGCAAAAAGCATGCGATGTTCTACAACGCCGAAGGGCGTGGCGATCATGTGCGCTACATGATGCTGGCCTCCACGACCTGCACCGATTCGGTCGAGGAGGCCGCAGCCATCGACGCCTGGTTTGTCGACGTGGGTGCTTATTTCGCGCAACTCGAGGCGCCGAAGTACCCTTTCCCAATCGACGCCCAGCTCGCTGAGCGTGGCTACGCCGTCTTCCAGGATACCTGCAAGGAGTGCCATGGCACTTATGGGGAGCGCGCGCGCTATCCCAATAAGGTCATCGCTTTGGGCAAGGTCAAAACCGACCCCGCGATGGCCCGAGCGGGATACGGCGAAGCAGATCGATTCCTCAAGTGGTTTCAGCGCTCTTTTTACGGCGAGCTGTCGCAGGCAGCGCCTGCGCTCGGCTACATCGCACCACCGCTCGACGGTGTCTGGGCAACGGCCCCGTACCTGCACAATGGATCGGTGCCGGACCTCGCCGCACTGCTCGACAGCGAGCAGCGTCCGACCTATTGGGAGTTTGACCGTGAAGCACCAGCGCAACCCGAGTTCGATCGACAGCGGCTCGGCTGGGCGCATCGAACGCTCGATCACGGCAAGGCCGGCGCCATGAGCTGGGAGGAGCGCAATCGCATCTACGACACCACTCAGCCAGGCTATGGAAACCAAGGCCACACGTTTGCAGATGATCTGACGGAGACCGAACGCGACGCCGTGCTAGAATACCTCAAGACGCTATAGCGTCTTTTCGCAGAGCGCGTGCCCGATAATAAATACTCAAAAGGGGTTGCAGGATCTCTAATCTTAATATACTATGAGTTGCTCAGTTGCGGGGTGGAGCAGTCAGGCAGCTCGTCGGGCTCATAACCCGAAGGTCGTAGGTTCAAATCCTGCCCCCGCTACCACATTTTAAAAAACGCCTGAGGGCTTTCCCTCAGGCGTTTTTTTATTGGGCAAAACCCTGATCCCGTTAGCGTAAACGCCTGGGTAGTGCCCTTATTCTGTAGGATGCAAAAAACCTTAAGCATTTGTTTAATAAAACAATTTTTCAATTATCGCCATATAGATAAGGGCACTACCAACGCCTGAAACTTGGATTTGAAACAGGCATCCAATTCATGTATGTTTACGGGTTCTAAAATGCCATGGAAAATCAACCCACAGGGGCTTTCCTGTCAGCGGCATTCGAATAAGCCAGTGCCTTCCGGAGAGGTGTCCGAGTGGTTTAAGGAGCACGCCTGGAAAGCGTGTATAGGTTAATAGCCTATCGAGGGTTCGAATCCCTCTCTCTCCGCCAATTCCAATCTGCTTAACGCAGCGTGCCGTCAGGTTATCGTTCTACCTGAGCCCATCTGATTGAAGGGCGTATCAAGAGGCGGTCGCCCCCTGCGCTCACGCAGCCAGTTGATGCCCCCCATGATTCTGGCGTTGCTCGCCAGCCGCCGCTCCAAGGCGAACTTTCCGGGAAAATCGCTCAAGACCAGCCCCATTAGGATGGTAAGCAATCCCTGCCCGGGAAGCACAAGCATGACGATACCCGCCAAGATAAGCAGCCAGCCCAGAAAGTTTTTGAGTAACCTAATCGTTAAATAGATCAGCGGGTGGCTTTGTTTCAGCTGCGCCTGATGGCGCTTGGCATCCGAAAAGTAGTCTTGTGGAATCTGCGTGGCCAGGAATGGCAGGCTGAGAATCGAACCTAAAAAGAGCAGTCCAGACAGGATGGCCAGCCAGAACAAAAACGTCTGGTGAGTTTCGCTCCAACTCAGGATGCCTTCAATCATAATTCCATGCCCTCAGTGGAATCTGCATGCAACATGACGCCCTGCTGATGATGCCGGGCCTGTGAACTCTACATAAGACGGTCCTTGGCGTGGAGTTCAGCAGCTTGCAGGGTGTTTTCGAGCAGGCTGGCGATGGTCATAGGACCGACACCACCCGGCACGGGAGTAATCCAGGCCGCCCGCTCGGCGCAGGCGGCAAAATCCACGTCACCAATCAGTTTGCCATCAGCACCGCGATTGATGCCGACATCGATCAGGATAGCGCCCTCCTTGACCCAGTCACCCTGGACGAAAGCCGCTCGGCCGACGGCTGCAACAAGCAGATCCGCGCCGCGCGCTTTGTCGGCGAGATTCTTAGTGCGGCTATGGCAGATGGTCACCGTACAGCGTGCCGTAAGCAGCTCCAGCGCCATCGGTCGCCCGACGATGTTGGATTGCCCGATGATGACGGCATCAAGTCCCTCAAGCGGCTGTCCGGTCCGCGCGAGCATGGTCATAACACCCTTGGGGGTGCAGGAGCGCAACAACGGCATCCGTAGCACCAGCCGGCCAACATTGTAAGGGTGGAAGCCATCGACGTCTTTGGTCGGCAAAATGCGCTCGGTGACGGCAGTCTCATCGAGATGCTCCGGTAGCGGAAGCTGGACCAGGATGCCGTCGATAGTCGGATCGGCGTTGAGCGTGTCGATCAACGCTAGAAGCGCGCTTTGGCTAGTGGTCGCGGCGAGTTCGTGAAGCTCGGAGTAGAAGCCAACCTCAGCACAGGCCGCGCGTTTATTGCGCACGTAGATTTGCGAGGCGCCATGCTCTCCCACGAGAACCACCGCGATTCCGGGCGCCCGCCCGCCCGCTGCCAAGTGTGCGTCGACCTGCGTCTTGACGTCTCTGCGAATGTCTGCGGCAATGGCTTTGCCGTCAAGTAATGCTGCGCCCATCAATCGATCCTATCCGGTTGCAAAGGGTTGCATCATAGCGAGCCACGAAGAAGGAAGTATGAAAAAATCCAAACGTGTTCGAGCCACACAACTTGGTCTCATTGGTGCGTGGCAGTCAAATCACGATATTCGTGAGTTGACGCAATGCGATTCAATGCGTATAGTCTCCGGTCTTCGGTTAGGGTTTGCTGCTTGATGGACCCTAGCATATCGAAGTCCGGGGTATAGCGCAGCCTGGTAGCGCGCCTGCTTTGGGAGCAGGATGTCGGGGGTTCGAATCCCTCTACCCCGACCAATAAGCCGCCTAGATGGCGGCGCGCCTAGAGCGGAAACTGCGCCCAGCCAAGCGCCCGTAGCTCAGCTGGATAGAGCAACGGCCTTCTAAGCCGTGGGTCGCAGGTTCGAGTCCTGCCGGGCGCGCCAATTTGGTTTGAATTCGCAGCTATCCAAGGCAGTGACCGTTGCGATAACATGAGGGCATGGATTGCCACAGCAGTTCATTATGGTGGACGTAGCTCAGTTGGTAGAGCGCAGGATTGTGATTCCTGTGGTCGTGGGTTCGATCCCCATCGTCCACCCCATCATTAGAGATACTGACCAAGTCAACTGACTGTCTCAGTGCTTAAATTACCCGCCATGGGTCGTTAGCTCAGTTGGTAGAGCAGTGGACTCTTAATCCATAGGTCGAAGGTTCGAATCCTTCACGACCCACCAAAATTAAATATTAGAATCAGCCGGTTACGACCGGCTTTTTCTTGCATCTCTGCTATTTTCGAGTGAGTGCGCAAACCGCAAATCCGCTCGATATCGACGCTTCCGCCTGTACCAGTCAGCCGCCAAAGGCGCGCGCAGCGCATAGCTCCTTTGCTTTATCTGCTGGACGAAGAACCACCCGGCTGCAGTTTTACACGTCACCAAAGCAACTGACGAATGCTTTCAAGCATCCGATGGCTTCTCCACGAAGTCGTCGGGGCAAGATCGCTGCCAGACGCACAGGTGCCTGCATGCACGCGGTACCCTTCCGAACTTTGCGCCGCCTCCTCTGCGGGCATCATCTTGCCCTTGCGCCATCCGCCGTGCAGATATAGACCCAGCCCCATCAGCGCCGTCGCCACCATGCCCGCCGGAAAGGACAGCCACAGCGCGTCGGCCCCCAGCACCGGGTACAATCCGAAGGCAAAGCCAAGGCGCACCGGGTACATCGAAATCATCATGACGATCAGCGGCCCTATGACATAGCCGTTCGCACGCATCGTCCCGAACAGCACCTGCGCTACTCCGAAAAACAGATAGCCCCAGGTCGCCATGATCTGGATACGCCGCCCAATCGGCACGGCCTCGCTGTCGCTGCCAAGAAAAAGGCCGAGAATGGTCTCGTCGAACACCGTCAGTAGCGCAATAAGCGCCCCCGTCAGCATGAGGTTGAAAACCAGCCCCCACCGGGTGATCATCGACACCCGGCTCCACTGCCCTGCCCCGATGTTCTGTGCAGCCATGGCGCTGGCGGCGGCACTCAGCGCCATCGCGGGCATCTGCACATAGGTCCACAGTTGCTGCGTCGCGCCGTAGGCCGCCGTCGTCTGTACCCCCTCACGATTTATCAGCGACAACATGGTCAGCGTCGCCGAAGAAATGACAATCATCTGAAGGCCCATCGGCAAGCCCTTTGAGAACATCGAGATCAGGATTCTGCGGTCCGCAAGCAGATAGCGAAGCTCCGAGTCCCGAAGCGCCAGCACAGACCCGCGCAGGTAAATGGTTGCGCCCATCCCGATAAGCGCCAGGGTATTGGCGATGGCCGTCGCGAATGCCGATCCGAATATGCCCCATTCGGGAAACGGGCCAAGACCGAGTATGAGCATCGGCGTCAGGACCAGATCAATTCCCACCGATAGGAGCATGAACCAAAGCGGCGTCACGGAATCGCCCGTGCCGCGCAGCGCCATCATCAATAGCGTGAACGTCAGCATAGCGGGCATCGCAATGAAGATCATGCGCAGATAGGTCAGGGCGAGGTCCGCCGCACTTGGCGGCGTGCCAAGCAGATCAAGCAGCGCTGGCGCAAAAAGCCAGCCCCCGGCGGCCACCAACACACTCAGCGGTATGATGCTGCCCAACGCCGTTCCCATGGCTCGCTTGGCCATATCGACATCATGACGCCCCATCGCCTGACCGATCAGGATCGTGGATGCCATGCCGAAGCCGAAAACGAAGGAAATTAGCATGAACATCAGGATGTTGCCGTTCGCCGTCGCCGCCAGCGCCTCTTCACCCAAAAACCGGCCCACCCAGACAGCATTGATCGACCCATTCAGCGATTGAAGCGCCGAAGATCCGAGTGTCGGTAATGCGAAAAAGATCATGGTGATGGCGATCGACCCTTTGGTCAGGTCGCGCCGGTTTTTTTGGGGGATATCTGCGTCGCTCACATTCCGACCTTCACTTTGCCCGCTTGACCCGCGCGGGTGCGGCGGATCGTGGTTCGTCTGTGGCGTATCCTGATCAGCAATGAACTTTAGCCGCCATCATCTGCGCCGATTGAGTCGCGCAATAAATCGGATAAGCGAATAACCCCCAATAGACGGTGCTGGTCGTCGACCACTGGAATGTCTTCAACACGACGCTCCAGGTGCTGCTGAAACAGGTCATGCTGATACAGAATGTCGTCAACATCCTCATCGACTCCGGCACACATCACATGATCATCCATATGATCAGCTACGTTACCCAGTGTGATCCGCTCCATCAGTTCACGCAGGCTGTGTGTGGGTCGCAGTTCGGCCAGCAGCAGGGTCGCCACATGCCAGAAGCCCAGGTGCCCGCACACTTTGCCTTCGGCATCTAACACAAACAGATCGCGCCCCTCAGGGTCGTCCAACAGCAAGCGTGCGGCGTGCTGAAGGCTGCAGTCGCCGGCAACGGTCAAGGCCTTGACCGGATGAGTTTTGAGCCATTCGCTGGTCTTCATGCGGACTCCTTCGTTTTGGCGGTTTCACCAGCCTGACCGAGTTCACCGGCCCGCGACAGCCCAAAGCGTGTGGCCACTGCACCAAAGGTTTCGGTCAGCAACGTGGTGGCGGTGACGATATTAATGATCAGCAGCGCGGATTCCTCAAGACTGGGAACTCCGGTGAGCATCAGCGCCATGCCAATGGCCACGCCACCCTGGGGCAGCATGATCAGACCCACATTGTGGCTGATCACTCGCGGCGCACCGGCCAGTTTCGCGCCGATGAACGCACCGACAATTTGTCCGCCTGCTCTGAGTAGAAAATACAGCACAATCAACCCGGCGTGACTGAGCACCACCGCTGGTGCGAAATGCAACCCAGCGAGGGTGAAGAACAGCACAAAGACCACCTCCTGAAGCTGCTCAAGTGGCCGGAACAAAGGCTCGGAATGGGCGCCGGCGAACAGTCGGGTGGAAAAGCCAAGCGCCATCGCGGCCAGCAACGGTGAAAAATGCCAGGCGTCAGCCAGCCCTGTGAGCAGGATGATGACACCCAGCAAGGCTACCAGCTTCAGTTCCGGCTCGGGCAGGTAGCGTGTGGCACGCTCCAGCGCATAACCGCCAGCCACCCCAAGGCCGATGGCTGCGACGATTTCCCAGATGATTGCTGGAATCGCCGCAGCAAAGCCGGTGCTTTCAATGGCTGCCAGTATCAGTGAGAAAATCACCAGCGCCAACGCATCGTCAAGCGCGACCATGGCCATCAGCGCGGTAGTGAGCGGCCCGCGTGCCCGGTATTGGTGAATAATGGCCATAATGGCGGCGGGAGCGGTGGTGGTCGCAATCGCGGCAAGCAGCAAAGCCAGCGTCCAGGCGGGCACATCGGCTACGGTCGCACCCAATAGCGCAAAGCCCACCAACACGGCTAAAAAGCTACCGCTGACCTTGCCCAGCGTGGCGCTGACGATCATCCAGCCGAGTTGGCGCAACTGCGACACGGTGGCCGCCCCGCCAATCAGATAGGCGATGATTCCGAGGGTGACGGCGACGATCGACTGAGTCCAGCCGGTCGTTTCGACCGCCAGCGGCCCACCCAGAAAATCGGGCGCGAACACGATGCCTGCGAGTATATAGCCCACCACGCGGGGCACACGGAAAAAATAGCTGCCCAGCACGCCGAGCGTCAGTCCGGTGAGCATCAGCAAGCCGATCAGCAGGATCTCCACCTTGCCTCCATCATCTTTTTGAGCGGGTAATTATCAGGGCCGAAATAATCTCGTGCCCCAGCGCCGACACGCTCAGCTCAGGAGCTGTTGGTGCCTGAGCGACGAGTTGTGGCGACGCCTTCATGACTGGCGCCGACCGCCACGGTGGCGTCTTCTGCCGCCACCACCACCTTGGCGACCCTCCGCGCAGCGCTGAAACGCAGGCAAGTGACGCTGTTGCGATGCTGCTTGCAAATTGCGCAATACCGTCAAGATGTCTGGACGCTCGGTCGCCTCCAGTAGCCGCTCGTATAGCTCAGCATTGGCAATTTCATCGCTTACCCCTGCCGCACAGGCCTCTTGCAAGCTGGTGAACCGGGTAACCTTTCCAGGCCAGGGGTTCTCAGGTATAGGCACTCCGTAGCGCACAAACAGTGTGCGTAATGCCTCAATGTGACGCCCCTCGGCGTCGCGGATGTTTCTGAACGGCAGAACTTCGCCAAAATCGGCAATCACTTGGTCATAGGTCGCCCAAGCCTTGTACTCGTCGTCGAGCGCCTCGTGCAAAGCACGGGTTTCTTTTTCCGTCAGGTTATTCATGTCGCAATACCCAAAGCGAGAAAACAGTTTCTTGCACCGTGTGAAGCACAGGTGCTCTGGTCATAGCTCATATTCCACGTCATCGACGCCCATCCGCAGGCCGATCATCGTCGCACGAACGCGCGGGAACGCGACAATCCTCTACCCGGGCAAGGGCAGGAGGCGATCATCCCCGTCGCAACGACGCGCGACGTCCAGTCTCCTGATTGTGCATTTTTTGATTACCTGCCATACATTAAAAGCACATTTGAACTCCGCAATCTCGCCAGCGTCTCAGGCTAAAATAAACCTAAATCGCTGATATTTAATAGAAAAATTCCCCGGCAGTATTTTGGCACGATCCTTGATGTACATCAGATGCCAATCCGAGCAACGACAGGAGCATCAGATGTCATTCATCAAACGCGTCACACTCGCGGTTTCCACCCAGGTGGACCGCATGGTCGGCGAGATCGAGAACCACGACGCAGTCGTCGAGGTCGGCATTCGCGAGAGCCGCCGCCTCTACGCCAAGGCCAAGGTTCGCCATGCGTGCATGCGCCAGGACGGCGAGCGATTGCACCGTCGGCTCGACGGGCTGCGTGCCGACACGACGGCGTGGCGCGAGCGCGCCCTGACCTGCGAGCAGAGCGACGAGGGCGAGGACCGGGCGCTCATGTGTCTGAGCCGCGCCAAACGCTCGGCCGTCCAGGCGGAATCGCTCGCCGAGACCTATCGCCACCATATCGAGGTCGAAACCCATCTCGGGCACGAGATCGATGCACTGCGCCAGCGCGTCGAGTCGCTGGAGCACCGCCGCCAGCTCATGCGCAGCCGCGAAGCGACGGCGGACGCGGCATCGCGCATCCGCGAGACCGACAGCGGCGCCCTGCTGAACCTGGATGACACCTTCGAGCGCTGAGAGATCCGTGTCACCGAGGCCGAAATCACCACGGACAGCGTGGCCGAGCGCGACGCCTTCGAGTCCGAGTTCGTCGCCGCCGAGGAGCGCGCATCGCTCAGGGCAGAACTCGATGCCCTCAAGCGCAACCGCAAGGCACGCCCGGGAGCAGGCGAATGAAACACCATGCGCTCGCTGAAGACCTGACCCTCGACGCGATCGCGTTCGAGCCGATCGACACACCGGACGCGGCCAACCAACCCATGTCACGGCCCGCCCCGCCCCGCTCGTCCGGACGTTCCGGCCTGAGCCTGTCGCTGCTGCTGCGCGGACTCGGCGGTCTCGTGATCGTCGCCGCATTCGTGACCTATCTGTTCCAGGGCTGGCGCGAGGGCGACGACCTGGCCCGCTGTCTGCTGCTGCTCGGCCATACCGCGATTCTGACCCTGGCCGGCTTCGTCAGCGGCAATCTGCTGCGCGAGGCCAAGGGCGCGCGCCTGTTCATCGCCCTGGCGCTGGCCGCAGTGCCGGTCAACTTCGCCTTTCTCGGCGCTCTCACGTATGACCCATTGACCTGGGATGCGCCGCTGGCGCTCGATACCGCCGAGTCTTTCTGGCATGCGGGCGGTGGTGGGCTTGCCGCCGGCTCGGCCTTGCTGGTGACCGCAGCCAGTGTCGCCGGCCTGGCGCTGGCGGTCTGGATCGGTTTCCTCATCATGGCCCGGCATTCGGCCCTGCCGCTGACCAGACTCTATCTGCTCGCCAACGCCGCGCTGCTCGTTCCGACCCGCGATGGTGCAGCCATCTCCGCCATCCTGCTCGTCCTGAGTCTGGCTCTTGCTGGACTGAGCCTTGCAGCTGCGTCGACGCGATCCCGCCCTGGCGACGCCCGAGGGGGTGTTCGCGCGCGCGGTGCTCTTGATCCCGCTGCTGATCCTGGGCGGGCGCAGTGTCTGGCTGTACGCGCCGGACGCGCTGTTCTTCATGACTTTGAGCCTGATCGGCTATTTGGGACTGAGACAGGCTATCGTCGCGAGCGCCGCCGATGGACGCTGGCGCGGACTGCTGGAAAGCGGCGCGGTGCTCCTCGCGGGCATCAGCAGCAGCCTTGCCTTCAGCGCGCTCATCGACGCGGCCGGGATTGTCGAGGTCGTCAAGATCCCGCTGACCGTGGCCGTCTTCGCCGGTCTACTGCTTGATCTCTCGACCATCAGTGCGCCTCGGCGCGGCGACTATCGCAACGCGGCAGCCATCATTGCCACCGTGGCCATCCTGCTGAACCTCGCGGCCTTCGGCGGCTTCTGGAACGCGCTGGCCTGCCTTGCGCTGGGGATCGCAACGCTCGTCCACGGCTATGCCGCCAAGAGCCGTATCATCTTCCTGATGGGAATGCTCGCCGCGCTGGCCGGACTCGGCTTTGCCGCCCAGGGCGCACTGGCTGCCTTCACTATCGGCGCCTGGAGCGCGCTCGTCCTGCTGGGGATCGCAACCATCATCGCCGGCTCGGTCGTGGAGCGCCATGGCGCGCGCATCAAGGCCGGTCTGAGCGACTGGTACCAGCATTTCGACACGGATGACCGGGAATACTGAGCCTGCCGCAACTTTCGTGGCACCGTGGAGCGGTGTCACGAAAAGAAACCGAGACCCGAGCAATGTCGACAGCCCGCCACCTCACTTCAGACGACCGCGCCTTCCTGGCCCTGCTCACCGAGACCGTTTATGCCAATCCATTCGGTGCCGACCAGGCGCGCTTGAGCCGTCTGCTCGGACAGGCCGCGCCGCTTAATACCGTCTCCCAAGCGGCACTCTACGACCAACTGATGCCGGCACTCGAGGCGCGTTTGGCGGCACTGCGCACCCACGGTCTGGAACGTATCGATCACTTCCAGGGCGAGGACCAGGGGCTGATGCGCCAGGTCTTCCTGTTTCACGGCTATCAGCGCCACTATCCGCTGTTCGACGGCCTGATCGAGCACCAGCGGCTCGGGCGGACGACGGCGCCGGATCTGACCTGGATGCCAAAGCTGCTCGATGACCTGCTCGGCTACGGTTTCGACCGGACCGAGGCGCGTCGCTGGATCGCGCTCTACTACCAGCTCCGACGCGCCTACGACTTCATCGAGCGTGCGTTGGCCGGGCGCAGCGAGCCGATGCGGGCGTTGCGCCGGGCCTTGTGGAACAGCGTCTTCACCACCGATCTGCGCAGCTACACCCAGTTGCTCTGGGAGCGGATGCAGGACTTCTCGACCCTCCTGCTAGGCGAGACCGGCACCGGCAAAGGCTCTGCGGCGGCTGCCATCGGACGCTCCGGGGTCATCCCGCTCGACGCTCAGGGCAACGGCTTTGCGCGGAGCATCGAGCAGACGTTCACCGCAACCAACCTCTCGGAACTGTCCGAGAGCCTGATCGAGTCGGGGCTGTTTGGGCATCGCAAGGGCGCCTTCACCGGCGCGGTGGGCGACCACGAGGGCCTGTTCGCGCGCTGCGACGCCTACGCCACCCTGTTCCTCGACGAGATCGGCGACGTGTCGCTGCCATCACAGACCAAGCTGCTGCGGGTGCTTCAGGAGCGCACCTTCACGCCGGTCGGCAGCCACAAGCCACAGCGCTTCGAAGGGCGGATCGTCGCGGCGACCAATCGCTCGCTGGAGGAGCTGATGGGCGGCGATGGCTTCCGGCGCGATTTCTTCTATCGTCTCTCGGGCAACATCATCCGCTTGCCGACCTTGCGCGAGCGCATCGCCGACACGCCCGAGGAACTCGAAGAGCTGGTCGCCGCCCTGCTCTCGCGCATGACCGGCGAGGCGGCGGTTGTCCTACATGAAAGGATCATGGACGCCCTGGACGCCTTGCCCGCCGGCTACCCCTGGCCGGGCAACGTGCGTGAGTTGGAACAGGCCCTGCGCCGTGTCATCCTCAACGGTTGTTTCGTCCCGGACGCACTCCCCGGCGGCCCTGAGAGCGGCGCCGATCCCTGGCTCGCCGCGACCGAGGCCGGCACGCTCGACGCCGCCGACCTGCTCGCCGGGTATTGCCGCAGACTCTACGATCGGCTCGGCACCTTCGAGGCCGTAGCACGGGTCACCGGACTCGATCGACGGACCGTCAAGCGCCACATCGAGGGCTAAGTGGTCAGTGGTCAGTGGTCAGTGGTCAGTGGTCAGTAAAAAGACCAGCCGGATGGGCGCTCGCTTTTTGAAATCCTCTCAATCCTGAAAATCCCGTTAATTCTGTCCATTCTTTACTGAACTTTGGGTAGGATGATTTCAGGGAGCTTGACCCCACACCTGAAGGCGGGGAATTACGCCAACAAGATGTTCAAAACCTCAACTTGCGAGCGATGCTAAATCGATGTTCAGCTTTCTCCAGGGTCTGGCCTACGGCCTCTTTTTCTCCTGCTTGCCGTGGGTGATGATCGGCTTGATCAACCCGCGTATGGCCTTGCCAAGCGCGCCATTCACGCGGCTGCGGGTGCTGATTCGCTATTGGTTCATCGTGCCCTTCATCGCCATGCTCATCTGGCTCACCTCACTGTGGGGCGGCTTCGGCCCGACGCTGGGCGGATGGCTGACCGGTCTGGTGGCGATTGCGGTGACGATCCCCGCAGAACGGGCGTGGCGCCGCTGGCGTCTGGCCCGGACCGAGCGCCAGCGTGCGGCTCATCAGGCGGCGCTGGCGGCACAGGCACAAGCCACGCTAGAGCGGGAGGCTCGCGAGCAGGGGATCGCCGTGCTTGATCCTGCCCGCCCGCCGGTGGAGAGCGATGCGGTGATCCTCGCACTCTGGGAGGCCAAAAAACGTCTGTTGGCGGTAGAGCGTCCCGATCTGGCCATCCAGTCCGACCGACTCTACACCCGTTATGCCCATGTGGACGGGATGCTGCGCGGCAAGTTCGACCCAAGGGAACTGACACTCGAACGTTCCCAAGGGCTGGTGGGCGAGGTCGCCAGAACGGCGGTGGACAACCTCAACACCATGGCCTCGATCGCCCGTGGCGTGGTCGGGGTGGACGCAGACTATGTGCATCGGCGTCTGTCCCAGGAACCGGTCCAGATGCCGACCGAGGAGCGCCTGGCCTTGACCCGGCGACTCACTCTGGTCGAGGAGACCGAGCAGCGCCTGCGTGAGCTGAGCGCACGCAACGAGGCCGCCATCACGGCTCTGGACGACGCGGCGGTGGCCGTAGCGGCCGTGGAGACCGACCGACCCCAGGCATCTGTGGCGGCGGATCAGGCGCTGGCCGATCTGCGACGCTTCGCGGAAAAGGCGCATCATTACGGGCGCGACTCCTGAGACGATTTCCTGAAATGATCCGACCCAAAGCTCAGTGAAGAAATGGACAGGATTAACGGGATTTTCAGGATCGAGAGGATTTCCAAAAGCGAACGCCCATCCGGCTTGTCTCTTTACTGACAACTGATAGGGGTCAGCTCACGAAACGGAAAAAATCGTACGCTAAGCCGCTCGACTGTCGTTCCTACGTCACGAGGTACGGCTTGTTGATGGTGGCTGTGAGGTCGGGGCCTTTGAGTACGGCCGAATCCAGATCAGCTTCCGTTGCTGATTCTCAGGCCCGTGCAGCTGCCGTACAGCATCCCTTGCGAAGTACGCCGTCGCTTTTCGCAGGATAGCGTTATCCAGCTTCAGCCGCGCAATCTCCGCACGCAGACGCGACAGCTCCATCTCCCGGACTGTCACCTACGTAGCGCCCGCACCGCCATGCGCCTGCGCTTTCCGGGGCAGTACTATGATGATGAGACGGGGCTGCATTACAACTACTTTAGGGACTATGATCCCACCACAGGACGCTACATTGAGAGTGATCCGATCGGGCTCGAAGGGGGACTGAATACCTATCTGTACGCCGAAGCGAATCCGCTACGGTTCACGGATCCCACAGGAGAAGCGTCTGCTGCGGGTGGAGCGATTGCGGCTATTGGTTACGCCGCGTACCGAATTTGCAGGAAAATTCCGGCGTGCAAGAAGAAGCTCGCCGATCTGATGAAGGAGGCAGCGGAGTTCTGTAAGTCGGTCCACTGCGAGGTCAGATTCGACAGGAAAGGGCATCCATTCAAAGGGCCTGACGGCAAGAAGGTTCTCTGCATGCATTGGCAAATCGACTGCTATATCAAGGGCAAACCCGGCAGCGGCTTTAGCATCCATTCGCGCCTTCCAGGCTGTTGGAAACCCGGCCAGCCGTTTCCACGTGAGCGGCCACCACAAAAGCTGCCATGAAGTCAGAATCTCTGTATCTTGCCTTGGGGTGGGGCGTCGCAAGGGCAACCGACCTCGCGTTCAAAGATGCAGAGATAATGCTTGGCGAACGAACAACACTGTCGGAAGTAGTGACTGACAAGGAAGGTGACTTCGCGACATTCGAAGTGCTTCCAGTTCAGCTCCTTCGTGATCAATTCGGGAGATGTGTCGAACTTCGGGTGTTGGCGGCTGATGGTGAAGATGAGCTAGTGGCGTACATCTACGCGAGAGACTACTGAATTCAGCCTGGTAGGGTGCATTCCATGCGCCGGTTCGGCTGAATGCCGTCAAATCCCCTCGATTCTGATCACCTCCCCAAAGCGCTCAAAATCCTTGACGTTGTGGGTCAGCAAACAGGGAATGTCATAGGCCAGCATAGTAGCCACGATGTTGGCATCGTGAACCTGCTTGCCGCCGATTTTTAGATCCCCCATCAACTTGACGAGCTGCCTGGTAACGGCGACGGTGTCGTCCGCCACCTCAAAGCGCTCGATGAACTGATCGATCTGTTCGAGCACCGTGGCCTTTGGCAGGTTCTCGAAGGACTGGAGCCGGGTCATGGTAACCAGGTGCTCGCGGATGACCTGGCGGCTGATCCAGATCGTTCGTCCTGCCTGATGGGCGGTATTGATCGCTGCCAGCGCCTGGTCATGCAACGGCGTCTCGATGACGTTGGCATAGACCAGGACGTTGGTGTCAACAAACAGCGCTTCAGCGGCCATCGTCGCCATACATATCCTCTCGGCGCAGACTCAAATCCTCGGGCCACTTGCCCACGCTGATCACCGGAAAATCCAGCGGCTTACGTGGGGCGGGCTGCCTGGCTTGGGTGCGTTGCTTCAGGAAATCCACAAAATCCTCCACCTCGGCGATACGCTCGGCCGGCAGCGATCGAATCTTCTCCACCAGGTTCTGCATGGGCTGGCTCTGAATGCTCATAATCTGTACCTCCTTTAGCCGATGGCGGCTTTGGGGCCAGCCAGTTCCCGGAAACGGTGCTTGAGGATCACCAAATCCAGAATCTCCTTGGCCAGGTCCTTATCCTGGTCCGAGAGGGTGTCCACCTCCTCGAAGCGGCGCAGTAGCTCCCGATCCTGGATGTTCAAAGGAAGCTGGTTGCCCCTTGGCCTCGAAGGCTAGGTAATCCAGCGTCACATTGAACACCTCAGCCAGTTTGATCAGCACCTCGGTGGACGGCAGGTTCACGCCTCGTTCGTAGGCGGAGACCTGCTTTTGATGCACGCTCAGTTGTTCGCCCAGCTCGGCCTGGGACCAGTGTCGCTCTTACCGGAGCTTGCGGATACGGTCGGAAATCGCCATAGGCTTACCCATACAGTCTTTGAAATCGTGTCTGTCGGGTAAGTTAGCCAATCTAGTCTCCTTAATCCAGCTCGCCTATAGCATACTCATTCTGCGGATCAATCAAACTGAACACGCGCCCAAAAGTGTCGTGCGCGGGAATCCCGTTGGGCAGTTCCAGGAACCGTTCCAGCCACGCGCGTTTGGCGTTGCCGAATTCGGCGATTTGCACCCAGCCATCGGCCCCGCAGAGCACACCCGTGATGGCGATCGCGATCATGTCGTTGAGCCGATGGCGTTGCTTGATCGCACAGCGTGGATCCTTCAGCCTCGAGAAATGGCTCAACAGGGATCGATCCGAGGTCATTTCCCGCATGGCGCACTCTTGCAAGGACAGCGAAAACGGACGCGCGAGTCTGGGGCAATCCGGCCACCCCGTCCAACAGTAGTCGATAATCCCTTGATGCGATCGCCCTGTGGTGGCAGCGGAGGCGCTAAGCTACTGGTGCGTTTCATGGTGCGTGGTCACTGGCGACGGCAGCCACACGGCCCGGAGAGCCAAGAGCGCAAGCTGATCTGGATTCGGCCGTATTACAAAGGTCCCGACCTCGCAGCCACCATCAACAAGCCGTACCTCGTGAAGTAGGAACGACAGTCGAGCGGCTTAACATACGATTTTTTCCGTTTAGTGAGCTGACCCCTGATACGCTGACAACGACTGGCCAACGCATGGCGTGAGAAACCCCATCATGAGCACATCCAAGACCCTAAAAGCGACCGACGATTCCCACTTCAATCTCTCGCTCCCCCCGGCGGCGGAGATCGAGGCCCGGGTGAAACAGGAAACCGACCCCGAGACTGTGCTGGACGATCCCGCACTGCTGGCCATCGCCGATGCCTTCGTGGCCGAGGCACTCAAAGCGACGGACCAGGATGGGACCAACCGTCGTCAGCGCCAAGCCGTCGACGAGATGGGGCTGGAGGTCCAGCGTCAGGCGGCCCATCGCAGCCAGATGCTCCAGGCACCCATCCGCAAGCTGGCTCATCAGGGCGACGAGGGCGGTCCGGTGGCCCGCTCGCTGGTAGATCTGCGCATCCGTATGCAGGAGCTCGATCCCCAGCGCTACGACCTGAGTCGGGCGGGCCTGACACGGCTCCTGGCCCTGATCCCAGGCGTCGGGACGCCACTGCAACGCTATTTCCAGAAGTTCGAGACCGCGCAGGAGGCGCTCGACGGCATCATCAAGGATCTGGAGGCCGGCAAGCACATGCTGCATCGCGACAATCTGACCCTGAGCGACGATCAGCAGTCACTGCGCGACAGCCTGGATCAGTTGCGCCGGCAGATCGCACTGGGCCGAATCATCGATCGGCGACTGGAGGACAAGGCCCTGGAGCTGCCCCCGGATGATCCCAAGCGACGTTTCCTGGATGAGGAGCTGCTGTTTCCGCTGCGCCAGCGCATCCTGGATCTGCAACAACAGTTGGCGGTCAGTCAGCAGGGCATCATGGCTCTGGAGGTGGTCATCAGGAACAACCGGGAGCTGATGCGCGGGGTGGATCGGGCCATCAATGTGACGGTCTCGGCCTTGAATGTCGCAGTCACCGTGGCGCTTGCACTCGCCAATCAGCGTTTGGTGCTGGATCGGGTGGAAGCCTTGAACACCACCACCTCAAACCTGATCGCCGGCACGGCCAAGGCGCTGCGCACCCAGGGGGTGGAGATCCAGAACCGGGCAGCGTCCACGGTACTCGACATGAAACAGTTGGAGCAGGCGTTCACCGATGTGATCGGGGCGATCGACGAAGTCTCGCGTTACCGGCGCGAGGCACTCCCCCGACTCGATGCCCAGATCGACCGTCTTGAGGTCTTGGCGGCCCAGGGGGATGCCGCCATCGAGCGTATGGACAAGGGCGATGCGGCCCAGGTGGAGCAGGTGATCGCGCAGAAGGGTTAGGAATTCGCCTGCGCCAGATCGAAGGCTAGCCGCCACAAAATAATTGACAAAGAAATGGCCAGACTTTATTAAGACCGGTTGCGCGCATTCGCCAACGGCACCGCGCACCCATGCCAGCATATCCGTCGCCAGCACGCTCCCTGAAGTTTTCCTGGCGACCGGAGATGTAGCATGGCCAGTTCCCCCAAGACGCGCGCAATATTGCGCGCGTCGATCCCGTTTGCAGCCCTTCTCGCACACCCCCTCAGCCTGCACGCGCAGGAACACGCAGTCGATCTCGACACGATCGTCGTACTAGGCACCGACCGTCGGCAGGCAACACAGCTCGACGTGCCGAGCAACACCACCATCATCGACGGCAAAGAGATCGAAGCGCGCAACATCTCCGATATCAGCGAGCTGGTGCGCACCATCCCTGGTGTCACAGTCGGGCGGCAGACCGGTGCGACCGATCCCTTCAGCACGTTCGGCGGCATTTCGATTCGCGGGGTGGGTGGAAACCGCGTGCAGTTGCAGATCGACGGATCGCGCATGTCTGAGCGGATCATCGACGGCACGCGCGACTACTTCGATTTCAACTTCACCAAGCAGGTGGAAATCGTGCGCGGCCCGGCCTCCATTCTGTGGGGCGCGGATGCCTTGGGCGGCGTGGTGGCGCTGCAGACCATCGATCCCGAGGATGTGCTTCAGGGTCGCGAGCGCGGTGGCAATGTCCGCCTGGGTTTCGATTCGCTCGACGATAGTAAATCCAGCTCGCTGAACTATGCGCAGAAGCTCTCGCCCGAAGTCGATGTGCTCATTGGCTATTCACGCACGAGCGCTCACGAAACCAAGTTCTCCAATGCCCGCTCCGATGGCGGAATCTACGGCTGTCCGCGCAACCTCGCCTGGGGGGCGACGCCCTGTAACGAGCTGGACCCCACCGATAACACTTCATATCGTGTTTTGGCCAAACTGGTCTGGAAACCCAACGGCCAGAACCGCTTCGAATTCTCCACCGATATTCTCAACCGCGACACTGACGTGCAGTACAACTACAGCCTCGGCCCGGTCGTGTCGAACCTCACCGGGAAGCCGACGGGCGAAATCATCCGCGATTACGATCGCAATCTCGATCTCACACGCGAACGCCACGCGATCGAACATCTCTGGACGCCATCGGGCGGTTTTCTCTCCGCGCTCAAGACGACGCTAGCCTTCGCGCCGCACGGCTACACGAGAACGGGAGTTGAGACATCGACCTCAGCAGGTGGCGACGAGATCATCACCTACGACAGACTGCGCTATGCGGAGGATTTCATTGAGCTGGATATTCAGGCCACCTCGGAATTCGCCACCGGCACCGCCGAGCACAGCCTGATTTACGGATTCGACGGTGATTATGCCAAAACCGACTACGCGCGCCGCGACCTGATCAACAACCTGAGCCAAGGCACCCTCACCGAAAGGCGTGCGGGCGGGTTCAACTTCGCCAACGCCGACACCACGCGCGCCGATCTCTATGTCGAGGACCGCATCACATTCGGCGCCAGCCGGTTTGAACTGACACCGGGGCTGCGTTATGCCACCTATGAAATCGATCCGCAACCCGACTCAGACTATAAGCCAGTCGAAGGCTACGAACCGCGCAAGCGCACCAACGAAGAGCTTTTGAAAAGCCTCGGCGCACTCTACCGCTTCGACGAGACCTATTCGGTCTGGGCCAAATACGGCGAAGGCTTCAAAATGCCCACGGCACAGCAATTGTTTACGTCCTTGCCCGGCAGAGCCTTCGATCTGATCCCGGCCCCCAACCTCAAGCCGGAAGAGGTCAAGAGCTACGAGATCGGTGTGCGGGGTGAGTACGCGCGGGGATATTTCGCGCTGAACGCGTTTAATGCCGACTATACGAGCTTCATCCAGAGTTTCTACAATCCACCGGGCACGAGCGTCTATACCTATCGCAACATCTCATCGGTAGATGTCTGGGGGCTTGAGGCATCGGGCGAATGGAAGTTCGATGATCTGCTGACCGGCGGCTTTGCGGCCTCGGGGCAGAAGGGCCGTCAACGGGCAGCGCCGGACGAGGAGAAAACCCCACATACACTGCCCCCGCTGACGGCCACGGTGTCGCTCACGCGCGAGTTTCCGCGATACGATCTGCGGCTGATGGCCATTGGCGTATTCGCCGCCGAAGTCGAGGACACTGAGGACCCCGACGACTTCAAGCCCTCGGGCTATGGCCTGCTTGATCTTAACGCGCAATGGAAAGTGATCAAAAATGGCGTAGTTAATTTCAGCCTCACCAACGCCTTTGACACGCGCTACTTTACCGCGAATGCAGCCAATTACAGCATCAACGCGACGGATAGCGTGGCGCGGTCCAACCCGATCGAACTACAGACCGGGGCGGGCCGTGCGTTCGCTGTGTCCTTCAACCTGGCGTTTTGAGCCTGCGCCATGCCGGTTCTGAGCAGTATGTATCGCCTGACCAAGCGCACGGTCTCGGGACCACGCGCCTGGATCGGGCTGAGTCTTTACGCCACCGTCCTGGCGCTGGAGTTCGTGGGCGTCTGGGTGTCGATCCAGTTCATCGACTGGACCAAGACGTTCTACGACGCCCTCGAGCAACTCGATGTTGCACAGGCGGTGGCGCAGATCTGGGTTTTCGCCGCGCTGGTGGCCATGTCGGCTTCGGCCTACCTGACAGGAGACTGGCTGCGCAAGCGGTTGCTCTTTATCTGGCGGGCGCGACTGACCGCACAGGCGCTCGACGGCTGGCTGTGCGACGGCGCGCACTGGCATCTGCGCCCAGGTCTCTCGGTCGAAGCGGTGGACAACCCCGATCAGCGCGTGGCCGAGGATTGCCGCAATTTCATCCGCCTGCTGCTGCTCGAATCCATCGACCTGATCACCAATATCGTGGCCCTCTTCTCCTACGTCGCGATCCTTTGGGGGCTGTCGGACTTCGCCCTGAACCTCGCCCTGATGGGCACTGACATCTCGATCCCGCGTTACATGGTTTGGCTGGCGTTTATCTATGTGGCGCTCTCCAGCGGCATTACGCATCTGCTGGGGCGCCCGCTCAAGTCGCTGGTCTTTCGCCAGGAGCGGCGCGAGGCCGACTTCCGTCACGCCCTCATTCAACTGCGCGAATCCGCGACCGAAGTGGCCCAGTCTCGCGGTGAGCCAGCCGAACGCCGCAGACTCGACACGCGCTTCGAGGCGATACGCGGTAACTGGCACCGTCTCATCGGGCGTGAGTTCATCCTCGGGCTTTTTACCCGGCCTTATTTCCACTCGGTGCTACGTCTGCCGCTGTTCTTTGCGTTGCCGGCCTATTTCGCGGGAGCGGTGACCTTTGGTGGACTGATGCAGCTCTCTGCGGCCTTCTCGCGGGTCACGACCACGCTCAGTTGGTTCATCTTTTCCTATCGCAATCTGGCCGAGTTCGCCGCCGTCGCGCAACGCCTGGATGGTCTGTTTGCAAACTGCGACTGTCCCTCGCCCATGCCCGGCGCACCCCGCTCGATTGAGCGTGAAACCACGCAGGACGGCGCGCTGCATGTGAGTGGTCTCACGCTCTACACGCCACAGGGCCGGGCGCTTGATCGGGTGCCCGATATCACGATCAAGCCCGGCGAGCGGATCTGGATCCGCGGCCCTTCGGGTCAGGGCAAGAGTACGCTTCTGGCCGCGCTGTCGGGTCTCTGGCGCTATGGTGCGGGGCGCATCGGGCGGCCCGAGGCATCGATCATGTTCCTGCCGCAAAAACCCCATGTTTCCCCCGAAGGGCTGGCTGTCGCCGCCTGCTATCCCCACGACCCGGCCAAGGTGCCGCCCGCGCGGCTGCATAAGGTGCTCACAACACTCGGGCTGGGGCATCGACTGTCACAGATGGCAGTGCATGGTCCCGAGGCGGTCGAGGGGCTGTCGATGGGCGAGCGTCAACGGTTGGCGCTGGCCCGCATCTTGATATCGCGGCCCGACTGGATCGTGCTGGACGAAGCCACCAGCGCGCTGGACGTACGCGCCGAGGCCGACATGCTTCGAATGATCCGCCGAGAACTCCCCGATACCACGATTCTCTGCGTATCCCATCGGCAACCCCTGGCATTGAGCCCCTACCGAACCTGGACAATCGGCGCTGAAGAGACGCCGGAAAGGAGAATTGCATGAGACAGAGCACATGGTTCGACCCTGCAACTGGTCAGTCGCTCGACCATCCGCAAGTGATCGCCCGCGCGGCGCGAGCACCCGTCGTCCTGCTGGGCGAGACCCATGACCGCGCCGATAATCATCGCTGGCAGATGCATGTGGCGGCAGGTCTGCTGGCGCATCGTCGCGATATCGTCATGGGATTCGAGATGTTTCCCGCCCGGCTCAATCCTGTACTGGCCGAATGGGTGGCGGGAGAGATGCCCGAGGATCGCTTTCTCGAGCGGGCCGAGTGGCAGACGGTCTGGAGCTTTGACCCCGAGCTGTACATGCCGATCTTTCGGTTCTGCCGCGATTTCGGACTCGCGATGGTGGGGCTGAACTGTCGGCGCGCGCTGGTCAGTGAGGTCGGCAAGGATGGCTGGGAGAGTGTCGCGGAAACGGCGCGCGAGGGACTGACCCCGGCGCGTCCCGCGACCCCAGCCTACCGTCGATACCTCTTCGACGTGACAGGCGGGGCGCACGCCGACCGGC